>NZ_LZMP01000001.1:0-330754 GCF_001691435.1 Gordonia sp. UCD-TK1
GTCGTTGCCCACACAGATCATGTCGGTCGTTCACCTCGTCTTCGGTCGTCTCGATCGATCGTCGGTGTGAACCTTGGGGTGATCACCCTTGACGCGGCCTAATGGATCAGTGCTCACCCCACATGGTTCAGGGGGCACGACATCCCAGAAGCGTTCTAGCGGGTGATCCTTACCCGGCCGGGCCACGGTCTTCGTGTAGAAATCCGACACCGTTTCAGGGTCTCGGAGTGGTCACCGGCCGGGAAGGCTCACACAAACCAGCATCCCCTGCAGGACGCCGATCCACCCCCATTAGGGTTCGCGACGCATCTCACCAGGACCCTTCGTGACGGCCTCCGCAAGCTCCGGCCTCCTCAGGGAGCAGTAGTAGGGCTCGCCGCGAGCACACAGGTTTCTTTCGTAGTCCAGGACGGCCGTCAGGCCGCTGGTACTGAGGTGCGAGGAGCGCCTAGCGACGAGCCCCACGAAGGGCAGGCGTCCGTCGTCAGACGGGCGGGTGCAGCGTCGCGGCCCGGACCACGGCGAGAGCCGATCCGGACTCCTCGAAGAGGCGCCGCTGCCGAGAGGCCCCGTTGCCCTGCAGACGCAGCCGGTCCAGCGTCTGTGCGACGCCGTCCCGCTCGCCGAGTCGGTCCAGTGCGGGTGCGAGCACGGTGAGTAGCTGCTCGACCCGCGTCCAGACCGGCACCAACGCGCCGGTCGTCGGGTCGAGCGCACGCCCGTCGACGCCGTCGTGGGCGGCGATCCAGTACGCGGCCGACAGCAGCGCCGGATCGAGGTCCGCGGCCGGGAACCGCCGGTCCCCCGCGCGCAGGTCGTCGAGGGCGATCATCACCGCCGCACGGACGAGGGTGGCGAAGGTCTGCGTCTCCTCCACCCGCATCTGCACGTCCCCGACCCGCACCTCGACCGTGGGCAGGTGATCCGACGGCCGAGCGTCCCAGTACAGCATGTGCGGGTCGAGAATAGTGCCCGTGGCCACGAGGAGTTCGACCGTCTCGGCGAAGTGTTCGGCCGACCGCAGGTGCGGTGGCGGTCCCGCCGCCGGCCATCGCGACCAGAGCACCGAGCGCCAACTGGCGTGGCCGGAGTCGGCGTCGCGATAGATCGCCGAGTTCGCCGACAGCGCAAGCAGTATCGGTAGCCACGGGCGCAGGCGATTGCACACCGCGACGGCGGTGTCGGTGTCCGGGACACCCACGTGGACGTGACAGCCACTGATGCCCTGTTCGTGGGCCAGCATGCCGTACCGCGCGGCGATCGCCCGGTAGCGGCCGGTGTCGGTCACCGGAAACGACTCGGGCACGCGTGGCGGCACCCCGCAGGCGACCACGTCGACGCCCACGTCGTCGGCGGCCGCCGCCAGGATGCCCCGCAGCCGGTGCAGGTGGTCGCCGATCTCCTGACTCGTCGCCGCGGTCGGCGTGGCGATCTCCACCTGCGACGAGGTGAGTTCCAACTCGAGGTCGAGGCCGCGCGCGGATGCCGCGGCCGCGACCTCGCGGTTGCTCCCGACCGGCCGTCCGGTCTCCCGGTCGASGAGGACGAACTCCTCCTCGACCCCGAGGGTCGGCGCCGGAATGCCCCGGAAATCCCCGCCCGCGGAACCGTACTCGTCGTTCACACGGAGAAAATGCCCAGCGGCGGCATCGGTCAAACGGGACGTCAGTCCTCGGCGCGGCTCTCCGCCGGATCGGGCGTGTTCTCGATCGCCCGGTCCAGGCCGGGACCGGCCTGCATGCCCGAGACCGTCGCGGTGATCGACCGGGCGAGGTCCTGCGCGGTCAACCCGAGATCGCCCAGGATCTCGTTGCGCGAGGCGTGTGCGATGAACTCCTGCGGGATGCCCTTGATCTGGACCGGTACGAGCACCTCCGCCGCCGACAGCGCGGCGGCGACCGCGGAACCGACGCCGCCGCTGGTGCACCCGTCCTCGAGCGTCACGACGAGCCGGTGGCGGCGCGCGACCTCGACCACCGAGGTGGGCACCGGCAGTACCCAGCGCGGATCCACGACCGTCGCATCGATTCCCTGACGGGCCAGGCGTTCGGCGGTGTCGACGGCCAGCCCGCAGAAGGCACCGACCGCGACGATGAGCACATCGCCGCCCGCCGGACCGAGGTCCCGGTCCGTCCGGTGCAGAACGTCCACACCGTCGTCGAGCCGCTCGACCGCCCGGATGTCTTCGGGGACAGCACCTTTGGAGAATCGGAGGGCTGTGGGGCCGTCGGCGACGCCGAGAGCCTCGTCGAACTCCTCGCGCAGTCGGACGGCGTCACGGGGTGCGGCGACCCGCAGGCCGGGCACCATCGCCATCAGCGAGAGATCCCACATGCCGTGGTGGCTGGGGCCATCGGGTCCGGTGATGCCGGAACGGTCGAGGACGAGCGTCACCGGCTGCTTCAGCAGCGCGACGTCCATCAGCAGCTGATCGAACGCGCGGTTGAGGAACGTCGAGTAGATCGCGACAACCGGATGCAGTCCGCCGAGCGCGAGTCCGGCCGCCGAGGTCATCGCATGCTGTTCGGCGATGCCGACGTCGAACATGCGGTCCGGGTAGCGCTCGCCGAAGGGGGTGAGTCCCGTCGGCCCGGGCATCGCCGCGGTGATCGCGACGACGTCGGGACGGTTGGCGCCGGCGTCGAGGAGTGCGGCGGAGAACACGGCGGTCCAGTCCTGGGGTGAGACGCTCGTGGGCCGGCCGGTGACCGGGTCGATGATGCCGGTCGCGTGCATGAGGTCGGCGACGTGGTTCTCGGCGTGGGCGTAGCCCATGCCCTTGCGGGTCACGGTGTGCACGATCACCGGGCCGCCGAAGTCGCGGGCCTGCCGCAGCGCCGACTCGACCGCGTCGATGTCGTGACCATCGACGGGCCCGACGTACTTCAGGCCGAGATCGGTGAACATCGCCTGCGGGGCCAGGAGGTCCTTGAGCCCGCTCTTCATCCCGTGCAGCACGGCGTATGCCGGCTCCCCGACGACCGGCACCTGCTTGACGACGCGGCGACCCTCGTCGAGGAATTTCTCGTACCCGGGCTGCAGGCGCAGCCCCGACAGGTGACTCGCGAGTCCGCCGATCGTCGGCGCATAGGACCGACCGTTGTCGTTGACCACGATGACGACCCGGCGGTTGCAGGCGGCGATGTTGTTGATCGCCTCCCAGCACATGCCGCCGGTCAGGGCGCCGTCGCCGACCACCGCGACCACCGTGCGATCCGGCTGACCGGTCAGTTCGAAGGACTTCGCGAGCCCGTCCGCATACGACAGCGCCGCCGACGCGTGCGAGGACTCCACCCAGTCGTGTTCGGACTCCGCGCGCTCCTGGTAGCCGGTGAGCCCGCCGCGCTGGCGCAGCTGATCGAAGCCGTCCTTGCGTCCTGTGACGATCWTGTGGACGTAGGACTGGTGGCCGGTGTCGAACAGGATCGGATCCGACGGCGAGTCGAAGACGCGGTGAATTCCGAGGGTCAACTCGACGACTCCGAGGTTCGGTCCGAGATGTCCGCCCGTGGCGGCGACCTTCTCGATCAGGAACGTCCGGATCTCGGCCGAGAGGACCTTCATCTCCTCGTCCGACAGCGGCCGGAGATCGGCCGGCGAGCTGATCCGGTCGAGCACACCCATCGTTTCCTCCATCACCGGCGTGACGCCAGGTCGGCTGTCGAGCCGGAGAACGTCCGGCACATGTCTGGTCAGTCTACGGAAGCATTCGTCGCGAGCCCGATCGACGGATGGCCGACGCGTCGGGATCCCGGACCTCGCGAGCGCGCGTCGCTCAGCCGTCGGCGGCGGGAACGAGGCAGGCCACCGCCTCCACGTGGTGCGTCAGCGGGAATGCGTCGAAACCGCGTATGTCGACGACACGGAATCCGCGTGCGGCGAAGTATCCGAGATCACGTGCGAATCGGGCGGCGTCACAGCCCACGTGGACCACGATGCCGGGCCGGGCGTCGGCGATCGCCCCGATCACCCGTTCCCCTGCTCCCGTACGCGGGGGATCGAGGACGACGACGTCCGGCCGTGCGGTGAGGTCCGCGATCCGGGCCGCGACCTCCCCGCGGTGGGTGTGAACCCGATCGCCGTCGCCGGCGAAGGCCTGTTCGGCGGCGTCGAGTGCGGCCGGATCCGAATCGACGATGTGCACCGTGTCCGGCGCACCGGCCGGGCCGTCGAGCAGTGCACCTGCGAACACCCCTGCCCCGCCGTACAGATCCCACGCCACACGTGGCGGTCCCCCGAGATGAGCACCGACGAAGTCGACGACGGTCTCGGCGTAGGTCCGTGGCGCGTCGCGGTGCGCCTGCCAGAATCCCGCGACGGGAATGTCCCACGACCGCCCGCCGACCCGTTGGACGGCCGTCGCCTCGCCTTCGACGACCCGCTGGGCACGGGGCCGTGCGTGCCGGGCGCGGTTCTGCTGCGCCCGGCGCCGGCTGTCGGCGCGGCCCCGGCGCGGCTCCGCCACGGGCGCGAGTTCGGTGACGTGGCGCGCGCCGTCGGCATCGAGCACGACGGCGAGTTCGGAGTGCGGGGTGAAACCGCGGTCGGCGAGTCCGTCGAGCATTCCCGGGGCGGGTTGGACGCAGGCCTCGGTGACGACGCCGCGGCCGCGGAACGCCGACTGCCCCGGGCGCCCCCGGCCGTCCACGGCCAGGCGGGTCCGGATTCGCCACCCCGTGTCGGCGTCCCCGAGACGCCGGACGCCGTCGGTCGCCAGCTCGGTGCCGGCGACGATCTCGCCCGGTAGACGACCAACGCGATCCAGGACATCGAGCAGCACAGCCTGTTTCAGGTCCCGCGCGTGATCGGGTGCCACGTGCGCGAGATCACAGCACCCGGCCCCGGCCGCAGCCGCCGGACACCGCGGCGCCACCCGATGCGGCGAGGCGTCGAGCACCTCCGCCACCTCGGCCCGCCAGTACGAGTCGTGCCGGTCGTCGGTGATCTCGGCGACCACCCGTTCGCCGGGGATCGCCCCGCGGACGAACACGACGCGGCCGTCGGCGCGGCCCACGGACTCACCGCCGTTGGCCGGACGGTCGACGGTCACCTCGACCCGGCGCGGTGTTGCCGGGCCGCTCACGGTCGCCGTTCGGGTTCGCCGAGTGCACGGCGGGTCTCCCCCGGCGCCCAGTACGCGCGGTCTTCCTTGCGCCGGTCCGACGAGGTGAGCTGCCACGGCACCGAGGTCACCATCACGCCGGGCTCGAACAGCAGCCGGCCCTTGAGGCGCAGCGCCGACTGGTTGTGCAGGATCTGCTCCCACCAGTGCCCGACGACATACTCCGGGATGAACACGGTCACGACGTCGCGCGGCGACTCGCGCCGCACCCGGCGCACGTATTCGATGACGGGCCGGGTGATCTCGCGATAGGGCGAGGCGATGACCTTCAGCGGGACGGTGATGTCGCTGGCCTCCCACTCCGAGACGAGCTTGCGGGTGTCGCGGTCGTCGACGTTGACCGTGATCGCCTCCAGGACGTCCGGACGGGTGGCCCGCGCGTACCGCAGGGCCCGCTTGGACGCCATGTGCAGGCTGGACACGAGCACGATCGAATGTGTGCGGCTGGGCAGGACGGCCTCGTCGTCGTCCTCGGCGCGGTCGAGTTCGCGCTGCACCGACGCGTAGTGGTGATGGATGAGTTTCATGATCACGAACAACGAGACCATCGCGATCACGGCGATGTAGGCACCCTCGGTGAACTTGGTGATCAGGACGACGACCAGAACCGTCGCGGTCATCACCAGGCCGACCGTGTTGACTACCCGGGACTGCATCATCCGACGCCGCGCGCTCGGGTCGGTCTCGGTACGCAGCAGACGGGTCCAGTGCCGCACCATGCCCGTCTGGCTCAGGGTGAACGACACGAAGACGCCCACGATGTAGAGCTGGATCAGGGACGTCACCTGCGCGCCGAACGCGACGACGAAGATGATCGCGGCGATCGCGAGGAAGAGGATGCCGTTGCTGAACGCCAGGCGGTCGCCTCGGGTGTGCAACTGGCGCGGCAGGTAGCGGTCCTGCGCGAGTACCGAGCCCAGCACCGGGAAACCGTTGAAGGCGGTGTTCGCGGCCAGCAGCAGGATCAGCGCGGTGACGGTGGCGACGAAGAAGAAGGCCGGCGGGAACGAGTCGAAGACGGCATGGGCCAACTGGGCGATCATGGCCTTCTGCTGATAACCCTCCGGCGCCCCGATGAGGTCCTGCTCCGGGTTCATCACGTACTTCGCGCCGATCTTCTCCGCCAGCAGCACGATGCCCATCAGCAGGGTGATGGAGAACGTGCCCAGCAGCAGCAGCGTCGTCGCGGCGTTGCGCGACTTCGGTTTCCGGAAGGCCGGCACCCCGTTGCTGATGGCCTCCACCCCGGTGAGCGCCGCACAGCCCGAGGAGAACGACCGGGCGACGAGGAAGATCAGCGCCAGCCCGGTGAGGTTGTCCTGTTCGGGCACGATGCCGAAGTCGGCGGTCTCGGAATGGATGTCCTGCCCGAGCACGTAGATCTCGGTGAACCCCCAGATGAGCATGCCCAGGACACCGATGATGAACCCGTAGGTCGGGATCGCGAGCACGGCGCCGGACTCCTTGATGCCGCGCAGGTTGACCGCGGCGAGCAGCATGATCGCGCCGACGCAGAACCACACCTTGTGCTCTTCGACGAACGGGATCGCCGAACCGATGTTCTCCGCCGCCGACGTGACCGACACCGCCACCGTGAGCACGTAGTCCACCAGCAGAGCGCTGCCGACGGTCAGGCCCGCGTTGGGACCGAGATTGACGGTCGCGACCTCGTAGTCGCCGCCACCCGAGGGGTAGGCGTGCACGTTCTGGCGGTAGCTCGCGACGACCACTGCCATGACGACGGCGACGGCGATCGCCACCCAGGGCGTGAACGCCAGCGCGCTGATCCCGGCGACGGACAGCACCAGGAAGATCTCCTGTGGGGCGTACGCCACCGAGCTCATCGCGTCGGAGGCGAACACCGGCAGGGCTATCCGCTTGGGCAGCAGCGTGTGACCGAGCGTGTCGCTGCGAAAAGGCCTGCCGAGCAGGAGGCGTTTCGTCGCGACGGACACCTTGGAGACGGTGGACACCAGGCAACCCTAGAGCGTTGGCGCCGAGGCGGGTAGGTTCGACTCGCGGCAGACGAGCCGCGTGTGGAGAGGAATGCCGTGCAGGTGGTCATCATGGGTTGCGGGCGGGTCGGATCCGCGCTCGCGATGTCGATGCAGAAGCGCGGACACGACGTCGCGATCATCGATCGGGATCCGAGCGCGTTCGTGCGGCTGAGTCCCGACTTCGCGGGCCGCACGATCACCGGGGTCGGGTTCGACCGCGAGATCCTCGTCAAGGCGGGCATCGAGCACGCCGACGCGTTCGCCGCGGTGTCCTCCGGGGACAACTCGAACATCATCTCGGCGCGGGTGGCCCGCGAGACCTTCGACGTCGAGCGCGTCGTCGCCCGGATCTACGACGCCAAGCGCGCCGAGGTGTACGAGCGGCTCGGGATCCCCACGGTGGCGACCGTCCCCTGGACGACCGAGCGGTTCGTCTCGGCGCTCGGCGAGACGACGACGATGGAGTGGCGTGACCCGTCGGGTTCGCTGGCGATCGCCCAGATCGACGTCGACGACTCGTGGATCGGGATCTCGGTCGGCAAGTTCCAGGAGCAGACCGGCGCGCGGGTGGCCTTCCTCAGCCGTGTCGGACGTCCGGTTCTCCCCGAGGCGAAAACCGTTCTGCAACAGGACGATGTGATCTACGGGGCGGTCATGCTCGACAACCTCAAGAACGCCCGCGGCGTCGCCGCGCGGCCGTTCACCCAGAACGAGTCCGGATGACCCGGGCCGAAGGAGTCCCGAAGTGAAGGTCGCCATCGCCGGAGCCGGCGCGGTCGGGCGCTCGATCGCCCGCGAACTGCTGGTGAACGCCCACGAGGTCACGCTCTTCGAGCGCAACGCCGGCCACATCGACACCGACGCGGTCGTCGGCGCGGGCTGGGTGCTCGCCGACGCGTGTGAACTCGCCAATCTCGAAGAGGCGCAACTACAGACCTACGACGTCATGATCGCCGCGACCGGCGACGACAAGGCCAACCTCGTCGTGAGCCTGCTCGCGAAGACCGAGTTCGCCGTCAACCGGGTCGTCGCCCGCGTCAACGACCCGCGTAACGAGTGGCTGTTCGGCGAGGACTGGGGGGTCGACGTCGCAGTCTCGACCCCGCGCCTGCTCGCCTCCCTGGTCGAGGAGGCGGTGTCCGTCGGCGATCTGGTCCGGTTGATGACGTTCCGTCAGGGGCAGGCCAACCTCGTCGAACTCACCCTGCCGTCGAACACTCCCCTCGCCGGCAAGCCCGTCCGGAAGCTGGAACTGCCGCGCGACGCCGCGCTCGTCGCGATCCTGCGCGGCGGCCGCGTCATCGTCCCGCAGCGCGACGACCCCATCGAGGGCGGCGACGAACTGGTCTTCATCGCGCCCACCGAGGCCGAGCCCGCCCTCTACGAGGCTATGCAGATCGCGCGGTGACGTCCGCGTCCGGCGGGGTGCCGGCGCGCGCCGCCTCGGCTCGCTGCGCCCGGCGGACCAGGAGGATCGTCGCGAGCACCACGAGCGCGGTCAGCGGCCACCCCATCGCGATGCGCGCGAACGCCAGCCACCCGGTGGCCCCGTCGTCGTACAGTTCCGACTGCGTCAGATAGCGCGCCGCGAAGAGCACCGCCCACAGTGCGGTGGCGATGTCGTAGGCGCGGAGGATGGACCGCTGCTTGCGCCAGCCGGAACCCTCGCCGTTGATCAGATGCCAGGCCACCCCGATGAGGGGCCACCGCACCAGGATCGAGCCGGCGAACACGATCGCATAGACGAGGGTGCTCCAGATCCCGAAGAGGAAGTAGCCCTTGGCATCCCCCACCCGGTCGGCGATGAAGACGCAGATGGCGACGCCGAGCAGACCCGAGATCGCGGGGGTCAGGGGTTCGCGGCGCACGAGCCGTACGACGAAGAGCAGCGCCGCCACGCCGAGAGCCGCGTAGATGGCGGTCCGGAGGTCGAAGAAGGAGTTGACGGGGACGAACACCACCACGGGCACGGTCGAATAGACCAGGCCGGAGACGCCACCGATCTGTTCGAGCACCGTGGGCGCCGCCTGCTCGGGTGCTGACCGTCCGGGTGCCGACGGTTCGGCGTCCGGCTGTCTCGAGGCCGGATGCTCGGGGACCGGACCGGTCACTCGTCGACGCCGTGCAACTCGTAATAAGGGTTGTAGATCACCTTGTGGCCGTCCTGCTCGGCGAGCCGGCCCCGGACGGTGACCTTGCGGCCGGGCTCGATGCCGGTGATGCGGTTACGGCCCAGCCACTTCAGCATCACGATGTCGGAGCCGTCGAAGAACTCGGCCTTCACCCCCGCCTTGGCCGACCGCGAACAGGTCTCGACCGCACGCAGTTCGCCGTGCATGGTGACCTCGTCACCGCGGCAGCACTCGGATGCGCGCTGGGCACCTGTCGCCTTGGATTCCTCGGCGATCTTCTCTGCGTCGGCGTCACCGAGATCTTCGGTCAGCCGACGGGTCAGTCGTTTGAGATAGCCGGCAGTGGGCATCTCGACCCTCCCAATGGATTTCGGCCGGCACCGCAGGGCTGTACAGAGCGGTGTCCGTGGGTCGCCGAACGAGTGATCGGTGACCTGCCCGCCAGCGTAGACCTCGGCCTCGGCCAGTGACAACGTCGGCGACCGCGGGGCCATTCCGTGGTCGCCGGACCCCCGCTGTCCAGGTCTGCGCGGGGACCTCCGGACACCCTAGTGGTGTGTCTCGGAAACAAGCGAATGGTCCCCGGCGCCCCACCGGATACCGGCCACCTCTTTTCGAGACACACCACTAGGGGATGATGCCCTGATGCCTGGCACCGACGGTCCGCACCGCCCTCGCCCGACGGCTCTGGTCGGCATCCCCGGAACGGGCTCCGACGCCGATCACGTGACCCGTTCCTTTCAGCGCGCCGCAGCGGACCTGGGAGTCGAGCTCATCGCGCTGGACCCGACGACGCCGTTGATCGACGGCCACCTCCGCGGGCTGGAGCGGGCCGCCGGAGCCCACCGCTCGATCCTCGTGGGCGGGGTGTCGATCGGGGCCGCGATCGCGCTCGAGTGGGCCCTGCAGGACACCGACCGACGCTGCGCCGGGGTGCTCGCCGCGCTGCCGGCATGGAGCGGCGACGCCCACTCGGCACCCGCGGCCGCGAGTGCCGGCGCCACCGCCGATGCACTCGAACGCGACGGACTCGAGGCGACCATCGCGGCGATGGCGAGCAGCAGCCCGGACTGGCTGGCCGCGGAACTGACCCGGTCGTGGCGGGGTCTGTACCCGGGCCTCGCCGGCATGTTGCGCGAGGCGGCTCGTCATCGGGCGCCGACGCCGGCCGAGATCGCCGGGCTCACGGTGCCGCTGGCCATCGTCGCGGCCGCCGACGATCCGGTCCACCCCATCGCCGTCGCCCGCGAATGGCATGCTGCCGCGCCGCAATCGACCCTCGTCGAGATCGCGCTCGACGACTGGGGCCACGATCCGGGTGTGCTGGGAGACGAGCTCCGGGCCGGGCTTGTCGCACTCACCGACCCGCCGGGGTGATCGGAGCCCGGTCTGGCCGGAGCTTCAGCGGCGGCGGCGGAAGCGCTGCATCGCCGAACCCGACGACGGCGGCAACGGCTCCTCGTCGACCTCGGGATCGGCGGGAGCCGCGGACTCCACTTCCCGGGCGGCGGCCGCCTCCGGCTCGTCGCGGTAGGCGTTCTCCCCATAGACGGTGGCGTGGGCGACCTGATCGAGCGCACCCCCGGCAACGGGTACCGAATCGTCGGTCGCGTCCTCGGTGGTCGCGGCACCCGGGCCCGCGTCCTGTGCGGTGGGGTTCTGGGCGGAGGGGTCCGGGGATTCTTGTCCGGCCGGGGGGCCGGCGAACATCTGCTGCTGGGCGGCCGCGACCTGCTCGGCGAGCACCGGCGGCAACACGACGGGCAGCGGATCCCGCGGGGGGAACGGCTCGGACCCGCGTCGGACCACCGTCTCGGCCAGTACGGCGCGGCTCAACCGTGCGAGGTCGTCCGCATGCTCGGTGGGTCCGCTGCCCACGCACCGGACGAGCCAGCGCGGGCCGTCGACCCCGATGAACCGGTGGGTCGCACCGTCCGTCTCGGCGACCACCTCACGCCCCCAGTGCCCGTCTTCGACACTCGTGGCCGCGCCGTCGTCGCGGAGGGAAGCGGCCAGCTCACGGACCACCTCACGCCACATCCCGGGGGACTTGGGTGCGGCGAAGGCGCTCACCGAGATCCGGCCGATGGGGGTCACCAGGTACACGTTCTGCGGCTGGTGGGCCTCGGACATCTCGACGGTGACCTGTCCGCCCTCGACCACCGGGACCAGCACCGATCCGAGGTCCAGATGGGAGTTCTCGAGCTCCTGCGGCCGGGTCGCCAGTGCGTCGATGTCGTAGGGGCCGCGCGCCTGACCGACCCGCAGCTCCTCTGATCCGTCCTGTGCCATCGCGTCACTCCTCGTTCGTCACCGCCGGCGACAGCGATCCGCCGGACACACGGGAAACACTAATCGACTCCCGTCGGGGAGAGCCCCGGGCGACGGTTCACCGCAGCGGTCAGGCGAGAATCGCCGATCCCCCGCTCGATCCGTACCCGCCGTCGCCGCGTGCGGTGTCGTCGAGTTCGTCGACCTCGACGAAGTCGGGCAGCTCGACGCGCTGCACGATCAGCTGGGCTATGCGGTCTCCCCGCGAGATGGAGATCGTCTGCTCCGGATCGTGGTTGATCAGACAGACCTTGATCTCCCCGCGATAGCCCGCGTCGATGGTGCCGGGGGTGTTCACGACCGACAGGCCGGCCCGGGCGGCCAGTCCCGACCTCGGGTGGATCAGCCCCACGGTGCCGATCGGCAACGCCACGGCGATCCCGGTCCCGACGAGTTGACGGCGTCCGGCGGGCAGTTCGAGATCGATCGTCGAATAGAGATCGACCCCCGCGTCCCCGGGGTGCGCCCTGGTCGGCAGCGGTAGGTCGGGATCGAGGCGTCGGAGCGCGATCGGCGCCGGGTCAGCGGGGTGCGCAGGGGGGAGATCTGAGGCCACGCAGGCAGACTACGCTGGTCACGTGACCGCAGATCATTCGCCCGAGCGCCCCGGAGGACCCTCGGACGCCTCCCCCGCACCCACCGGGCGGAACGCCGGCGTCACCGACTCGACCGCCGATCTGTTCGACGAGCGCCTGTACGTGCCGTGGTGGTGGTGGTTGGCAGCCGTGGTCCTCACCGGCGTGGTGGGCTACGAGATCCAGCTGTCGGCGCGCGGGAGCGCCTGGAGCATCATCGGATACGTGGCCACCGGCGTGCTGTGCGTCGTGATGCTGTGGTCGATGAGCCGTACCCGCATCCGGGTGACCGCGGATCGGGAGCTGCATGCCCACCGTGCGGTCCTGCCGCGCGCCGTCGTCGCGCGGGCGGCGACGGTCCCGGCGACCGCGAAGAGCGCCGCACTCGGGCGGCAGCTCGACCCGGCGGCCTATCTCGTGCACCGCTCCTGGGTGAAGACGATGGTCCTCATCGTGCTCGACGACCCCGACGACCCGACACCGTATTGGCTGGTCTCGACACGTCGGCCCGCCGAACTCCTTGCGGCGCTGGGCGTCGACGACGCCGCGGCCGACCGTCCCGCACCCACCGCCTGACCCGGGCACGACTCTCTACCCGAGACACGACGAAGGGGCCGCGCCGTATTCGGCGTCGGCCCCCTTCATCAGCTGTGACAGCTGGACTCAGTTCATCTCACGCGCAGTCGACGCAGATGAGCGAGCTTCCGTTCTCCTCGGCCAACCGGCTGCGGTGGTAGACGAGAAAGCAGCTGGTACAGGTGAACTCGTCGGCCTGCTTGGGGATGACACGCACGGACAGTTCCTCGCCCGAGAGATCGGCGCCCGGGAGTTCGAAGGACTCCGCGGTATCACTCTCGTCGACATCCACTGCCGAGGACTGCGCCTCGCTGCGTCGAGCCTTCAGTTCTTCGAGCGAGTCCTCGTTGAGGTCCTCGGTCTCCGTCCGTCGTGGCGCGTCGTAATCTGTAGCCATTCCTTGCCTAACTTGTCGAGAGTGTGAGGGGCGCTCACGGTGACGGCGCTGGCGTCGCCACCCGGTGTTATTGCGCACGACTCCGCCGGGATTGTCTTACCGATGGGGTCACTGCAACGTCGTCTCGGGCGAGATTCGTACCAGAGGATCAGACGTATTGCGTGATTTCGATCACGGTTTCATATCGGGCGCACCCCGGGTCTGGAAGCGCGGGCGCCCGAAGTATAGTCGACACGCTATCGAAGGTCAATACCCGGGACCCAACTCGTCGGTAAGTTTCGGTTCGGCGCCCGATCCATGCCCCGGTACACCCCAGTCGTACCGCTCCCGGCGAGGCTCGCGGGGCACTGCGGGGTCACCCTCTACAGTGATCCGAGATCACGCAACGCCCAGTGAGGAGTCAGTCCACGGTGGTGTCGAAGATTACGGTCGGCTATCCGACCGACGAGCAGGGCCGACCCTACCGTCGGCGGCGCTACGCACCGGCGATCGTCACGGTCGTCGTCCTGATGGTCGTCGGCGTGGTGGTGTGGGCGGTTGCGCTGGGCGGCGGCGAGTCCGAATCCGTTCCGACAGCGTGCAATCAACCGACTCCGCCGACGTCGGTGGAAGCGGGCGCGCCACCTCCGCCGGCCCCGCCGACCCTCACCGTCGTCGGACGGGACGAGATGCTCGGAGTCGCTCCGGCCCCGCTGTCGACCTTCGGCGTCCGCGTCCTCAACGCCTCCGACGAACGAGGCGCGGCCCGCACGGTGTCCGACGACCTGACCGCGCAGGGGTTCAGCCCGGTGCCGGACACGCCGTACGCCGATGACCCGGTCTATCCCAACCGGGATCTCAACTGTGTCGCACAGATCCGGTTCGGGCCGGCCGGTCGCGCGGCGGCGGCGGCCACATGGCTGGCGTTCCCGTGCGCCCAGTTGGTCGACGACGGCCGGCGCGGCACGGCCGTCGACGTCGCACTCGGGGTCCACCACTCGGGTGGCGAGATGTCGCAGGACGCGCAGGCTGCCCTCGAGGCGCTGCGGTCGGCGGATCCGAAGAATCCGGCGAGTGGTGTCGACCCGGTCCTCGTCGAGGCCGTGCACTCCGCCCCCTGCTGAGCTCCGCACGCAGTGCGGCGGCCGGCGACCTCTGGCGAGAAGCGGGAGGCCGTCAGGTGAGCGGGCTGCGAGCGTCGAATTCGTCGAGCAGCGCGAGGAATTCGTCGGCCACCCCGGGCGCGACAGCGACGGTGATGTGTCCCTCGTCGGCCCGCGAATCCGGTGGCGGAGTCTGGACGACGGCGCCGGCCTCGGCGGCGATCAGTCCGCCGGCGGCCCAGTCCCACGGGCTCAGACCGTGTTCGTAGTGGGCGTCGACCGCGCCGGCCGCGACCATGCAGAGGTCGAGGGCCGCGGCGCCGATGCGTCGGACGTCGCGGACACGTGGGAGCAGTTCGGCGACGATGCGTCCCTGCTGCCGGCGGCGCGCCGCGTCGTACCCGAAGCCCGTTGCGACGAGCGCGAGTTCGGCCCTGTCGACCGGATTGCAGCGGAGCGGCCGGCGTACCCCGGCGGAGTCCGCCGCCCACGCTCCCCCGCCGAGGGTCGCGCCGTACGTGACGTCGCGGGCGACGTCGACGACGACCCCGGCGACCGACTGTCCGTCGACCTGGGCCGCGATGGACACCGCATAGGCCGGCACGCCGTACATGAAGTTGACGGTCCCGTCGATCGGATCGACCACCCATCGGACACCGGTAGGCACCGCCCGGCTCCCGCCGTCCTCCTCGCCCAGCACCTCGTCGTCGGGGCGCGCCTCACGCAGCAGCGAGCGGATCAGGCGTTCGGTCTCGGTGTCGGCGAGGGTGACCGGATCGGTTTCCGTCGACTTCGTCGACACAGGCTGCACTGTCGACTTCGTCGACACGGGCTGCACCGTCGACTTCGTCGAGACGGGCCGGACGGTGGAATCCACCGCGGCGGGCTGCGGCGGCTCGCCGTGTCCCGGTGTCGCACCGAACAATTCGGGCCGGCGGCGACGTACGTGCGCGGCGGCCTCCCGGGCCACGGCGCCGGCGACCGCGGCGAGCTCGTCCACCGGAATTGTCTGATCCACGCCCTCCATGTGAGCACATGGCCGGAGCGCACCACCGATCGCGGTGACCGATCTCTCCTCCCGGGTGGTCGAATCGTGTCGACATGCGTTGCGATGACGGGCGTTGCGCCGGTCGCGTGAATAGGCTGGTCTCGGATTGCCCCCACCCTCAGACACCGACCCGGACAGGGAGCCCCGCCATGACCGACACGTCCGTCCCCGGATCGTCCGACTCCGATGTCGCCGGCCCCGATGATCCAACACCTCCGACGAACCTCGGTTTCGGGGTCGACGTCGGCGGTTCCGGGATCAAGGGCGGCATCGTCGATCTCGACACCGGTGAACTCGTCGGCGAACGGTTCAAGGTGCTCACCCCGCAGCCCGCGACACCCGAGGCCGTGGCCCGGGGCGTCGCCGAGGTGGTCGCGCATTTCGACTGGACCGGCCCGGTGGGTGTCACCCTCCCCGGGGTCGTGACCGACGGGATCATGCGCACGGCGGCGAACATCGACAAGGCCTGGATCGGCACCGACGTCTACGACCTCTTCAGCGGATACCTCGGCGGTAGGCAGGTGTCGGTCCTCAACGACGCCGATGCCGCGGGTATGGCCGAGGACGCGTACGGCGCGGGCAAGGGCGTCGCGGGGGTCGTGATGCTGCTGACGTTCGGAACCGGTATCGGGTCGGCGATCCTGATCAACGGCACCCTCGTGCCCAACACCGAGCTCGGTCACCTACAGGTCGGCAAGAAGGAAGCCGAGCACCAGGCGTCTTCGCGTGTCCGCGAGGAGAAGGGCTGGTCGTACGAGAAGTGGACCGAGAAGGTCTCCGAGGTCCTCGAGACCTACGAGGCGCTGTTCTGGCCGAATCTCTTCATCGCCGGCGGCGGTATCAGCCGCAAGTCCGACAAGTGGATTCCGCTGCTGACCAACAAGACGCCCGTGGTACCGGCGACGCTGTTGAACACCGCCGGCATCGTCGGTGCGGCCATGGCAGTGTCCCAGGGACTGAAGACGTGACGCCGCGCAGGGCGTGACCAGGGCTTTGACACACCGGGGACGGCGATGTCGTTACAATGGTCGTCACCGGTCATTCCAACCGAGAAACCAAGACCTCGTCCACGGCGGCTCATGCTGCCGTGTCGCGTCTGGTGACAGACGACAGAAGACACCACAGAAGACAGTTCGAAAGGTTGTACGTGGCAGCCATCACGACCCACCAGGGTGATGCAGAGGCCGAGTCGACGGAGTCGACCCCAGCCGCGACCGACGCCCCGGCGAAGCGAACCGCCAAGAAGGCTGCGAAGAAGACCGCCGCCCGCAAGGCCCCCGCCAAGAAGGCCCCGGCGAAGAAGGCCACCAAGAAGGCGGCACCGAAGAAGGCCGCCAAGAAGGCCGCGTCCGCGGAGGGTTCCGGCGACGATCCGAACGCCGAGCCCGACGACCCGGACTCGATCGACGACATCGACGGTCCCGACGCCGAACTCGAGGACGTCGAGATCGACGACGACCTGGAGGTCGACGACGACTCCGAGGACGAGTCGGAGGACGACGACGAGTCCGAGGAGGCGACCGCGCCCGCCGCCGGCGGCGCAACCCCGGCCGCCGCGAAGGCCGCGTCCAAGGACGAGGCCGCCGCCGCGAAGTCCGGCGACTTCGTCTGGGACGAAGAGGAGTCCGAGGCGCTGCGTCAGGCCCGCAAGGACGCCGAGCTCACCGCCTCCGCCGACAGTGTCCGCGCGTACCTGAAGCAGATCGGCAAGGTCGCCCTCCTCAACGCCGAGGAAGAGGTCGAACTGGCCAAGCGCATCGAGGCCGGGCTGTTCGCCACCGAACGTCTTCGGCGCATCATGGATGCCGGCGAGAAGCTCAGCACCGCCCAGAAGCGTGACCTGAACTGGATCTCCCGCGACGGCAACCGCGCCAAGAACCACCTGCTCGAGGCGAACCTGCGCCTCGTCGTGTCGCTGGCCAAGCGCTACACGGGCCGCGGTATGGCGTTCCTGGATCTCATCCAGGAGGGCAACCTCGGTCTGATCCGCGCGGTCGAGAAGTTCGACTACACCAAGGGCTACAAGTTCTCGACATATGCCACCTGGTGGATCCGTCAGGCGATCACCCGCGCCATGGCCGACCAGGCCCGCACCATCCGTATCCCGGTGCACATGGTCGAGGTCATCAACAAGCTCGGTCGCATCCAGCGTGAACTCCTCCAGGACCTCGGCCGCGAGCCGACGCCGGAAGAACTCGCCAAGGAGATGGACATCACCCCGGAGAAGGTGCTGGAGATCCAGCAGTACGCCCGGGAACCCATCTCGCTGGACCAGACCATCGGCGATGAGGGCGACAGCCAGCTCGGCGACTTCATCGAGGACTCCGAAGCCGTCGTCGCGGTCGACGCGGTCAGCTTCACGCTGTTGCAGGATCAACTGCAGTCAGTGCTCGAGACCTTGTCCGAACGTGAGGCCGGCGTGGTCCGCCTCCGCTTCGGACTGACCGACGGCCAGCCCCGCACCCTCGACGAGATCGGGCAGGTCTACGGCGTGACCCGCGAGCGCATCCGTCAGATCGAGTCGAAGACGATGTCGAAGCTGCGCCACCCGTCGCGCTCCCAGGTCCTGCGTGACTATCTCGACTAGTCGGTGACGACAACAGCCTCATCGCCCCCGGAACCTCACGGTTCCGGGGGCGATGTCGTTGTGTCATCCACATCGACATCGATCTGTCAATAGTTCTGCGCGCTCCGATTTGGACACGACCGGATTCTCGGGCTTTCGGGGACGCACTACATAGGATGGCGCGGTGACTTACGCAGTGACCGGGAGCAGACGCGGCGCCATGCTGGTGCGCCGTGCCACCGTCGACCTGCTGCGCACAGCATCGATGCTGTGTCTGTGACGCGACAGACCCCACCCGAGGGCGAGAACGCCACCTGCGATCCCCTCCTCCGCGTTCCACTTCGTCGCGGGCACCGAGTGCCTGCCCCAGCCTCGTCACGTCCCTGACGGCGTGACTTCCCGGAAAGACCCACTATGAGAACGATTGTCCTGATCGGCCTCGTCGGCTTCGCTGCTCAGCTCGTCGACGGCAGTCTCGGCATGGCTTATGGCGTCACCACCACGACCCTCCTCCTCGCCATCGGCACCAACCCGGCTGCCGCCTCGGCCACCGTGCACCTGGCCGAGATCGGCACCACGCTGGTCTCCGGCGTCTCGCACTGGAAGTTCGGGAACGTCGACTGGCGCGTCGTGCGCCGTATCGCGATCCCGGGAGCCATCGGCGCCTTCCTCGGCGCCACGATCCTGTCGAGTCTCTCCACCGAGACCGCCGCGCCGGTCATGGCCGTGATCCTGCTGCTGCTCGGGCTCTACATCCTGGTGCGGTTCACCTTCCAGGGCATCCCCCGCCACAACCTCGGCAAGCCGCTGCGCAAGCGATTCCTCAGCCCGCTCGGATTCGTCGCCGGATTCGTCGACGCCACCGGTGGCGGCGGTTGGGGTCCGGTCGGCACCCCGGCCATCCTGGCCAGCGGCCGTCTCGAGCCCCGCAAGGTCATCGGTTCGATCGACACAAGCGAGTTCATCATCGCCGTCGCCGCGAGCCTCGGCTTCCTGTTCAGTCTCGGTTCGCAGGGAATCAACTTCGCATGGGTCGCCGCCATCCTCGTCGGCGGCGTGATCGCCGCACCGATCGCGGCGTGGCTCGTGCGTCACATCCCGCCGCGCCTGCTGGGCGCCTCGGTCGGCGGCCTGATCGTCCTCACGAACACCCGCAGCCTGCTGAAGAGCGACTTCATCGACGCCCCCGGCTCGGTGCGCAACGTCTTCTACATCGTGATCGCCATCGCCTGGGCCGCGGCGTTCGCCTACTCGCTCCGCGAGTACCTGCGCGACCGGGAGAACGAGTCCTCCGACGCGGTCACCCATTTCCGCGAGGAGCAGGAAGAGGCGCTCGTGGGCGCCGAGGGCGCGGAACGCCCCGGCTCCGAGGGAACGTCGACGTCGGACATCCCGGCCGCCGACTCCGCACCCGAACCCGATGCGGGTGCGAGCGGAACACACACCCCCACGCGGACGAGCTGACCGAACGACTCGTCCCGCGCACAACGCGTAGAGTGGTGCGACCCGGCCCCATGGCCGGGTCGCATTGCGTTCGGGCGATCGTTGTCGAGTTGTTGCCTGGTGTAAACGGTGAGTGACGACACACCGAGAGCACCGTCGGAACAATACGAACGCCCCGAGCGTCTGACAGAGTGAGGTTGACGCATCGCCCGGATGTGTCGGCTCGAAGGGAAGGCGACCGGACACCCGGCGCCGGACCGGGACGGAGGAACGAACCATGACTGACATCGCCACCACAGCCCCGATCTACCTGCCGCTCACTGCCGCCGATCGCTGCGATCGCTGCGGCGCCGCAGCCAAGGTACGGGCCGTCCTGCCCAAGGGCGGCGAACTTCTCTTCTGCCGCCACCACTTCAACGAGCACGAGGCCCGCCTTGTCGAGTTGAGCGCCACCGTCGTCGAATCCGCCGGCGAGCTGGTCTGACACCTCCGACGATCGAACGCGGGCTTTCCCTACGCGCACAGAGCCCGGCCGGAGCAACCGGCCGGGCTCTGTCGTGTCCGGGCCTGTTCCGGGCCGCCCGACCAGCGCCACTCGCGCAGTGTCTATCAGCGCCACTCGCGCAGTGTCTATCAGCGCCACTCGCGCAGTGCGGCGATCCGTTCCTTCAGCTGATCGGCGGTCGCCATGGCGGTCGGGGGCCCGCCCAGCCGAGTCCGCAACTCGTTGTGCACCATGCCGTGTGGTTTGCCCGTGCGGTGATGATGCATCGCGACGAGCGTATTCAGTTCCTTGCGCAGGGCGTGCAAATTCTCGCCGGTGGTTCCCGCCGGCCGGCCGGGAGTGGGCGGCTCGGCAGCCGACGACTCCGAGGACGACGCGACCGTTCGCGCCGTGACCTGTTCCTCCTGGCGTTTGCGCAGGAGGGCACGCACCTGGTCGGCATCGAGCAGCCCGGGCAACCCCAGATAGTCCGACTCCTCGTCGCTACCGGCGAACGTGGCCGTGCCGAACGAGGTGCCGTCGAAGATGACCTGATCGAGTTCGGCGTCGGCATGCAGCGACTGGAACTTCGGCTCGTCCTCCCCCGGCTCGTCCTCCTGCTTGTTGGCGTCGATCAGCAATTGGTCGTCGAGGCCGTCGCTCTCGCGGTGCGGCTTGCCGAGCACGTGATCGCGCTCGACCTCCATCTGGCTGGCGAGGTCGAGCAGCACCGGGACCGACGGCAGGAAGACGCTCGCGGTCTCACCCGGACGACGCGATCGCACGAATCGTCCGATGGCCTGGGCGAAGAACAGCGGCGTCGACGAGCTGGTGGCGTACACACCCACGGCCAGGCGGGGGACGTCGACACCCTCGGACACCATGCGGACCGCCACCATCCACTCGTCCGTGGACGCGGCGAACTGGCCGATCCTCGACGACGACTTCGGGTCGTCGGAGAGCACCAGCGTCGGCGGCTTGCCGGTGATGGCGGTGAGCAGTTCGGCGTAGTCGCGGGCCGCGGTCTGATCGGTGGCGATGACCAGCCCGCCCGCATCCGGTGTGCCGGTCGCACGGAGCTGTCCCAGCCGCGTGTGTGCGGCGGTGAGGACCGCCGGAATCCAGTCGCCGTGGGCGTCCAGCGCGGTACGCCAGGCGCGGGTGGTGTGCTCCGCGGAGAGCGGTTCGCCCAGCCGGGCGGTGTACTCCTCGCCCGCGCTGTCGCGCCAGCTGGCCTCACCGGAGTAGGCGAGGAACACGACCGGACGGACGACGCCGTCCTTCAGTGCGTCGGCGTAGCCGTAGGTGTGGTCGGCCTTGGAGCGCTGATGCCCGCCGGCCTCCGGTTCGTAGGTGACGAACGGGATCGGCGAGTCGTCGGAGCGGAAGGGTGTACCGGTCAGCAGGAGCCGGCGCTCGGCGTCGTCGAAGGCCTCCCGGATCGCCTCGCCCCACGACTTGGCATCGCCACCGTGGTGGATCTCGTCGAGGATTACCAGGGTGCGGTAGTTCTCGGTGCGCACCCGGTGCCGGGCCGGATGGGCGGCCACCTGTGCATAGGTGACGACGACGCCGTGGAAGTCCGAGCTGGTCTGTCCGGCGGCGTTGGTGAACCGCGAGTCGAGCGCGATCCCGACCCGCGCGGCGGCCTCGGCCCACTGGTGCTTCAGGTGTTCGGTCGGGGCGACCACGGTGATCTTGTCGACGGTGCGGTCATCGAGGAGTTCGCGGGCGATACGCAGGCCGAACGTCGTCTTGCCGGCGCCCGGCGTCGCCACGGCGAGGAAGTCCTTCGGCTTCTGCGTCAGGTACTTGGTCAGCGCACGACGCTGCCAAGCGCGGAGCTGGAGTTTCGGGCCGGCGGTGGATCCGGAGGGTTCGGCTGACGTCACCTTCTGGGCTGCTCCTCCACGCGTGCGGGTTTCCGGCCGGACATGAAACGACCCCTCGCGTGCGGGGCCCGCGCCCGAGGGGACCCGCCAATGGTACCGCCGAAGCGCGACAGCTCCCGCATCCCGACACCGGGCCGCGGCGTCCGCCGCGACGGGCGCCCGTGGGCGATCCGAACGACTCGCCTGGTGACCCGGGTACCCAATCGGCCTCCCGATCGGGGATATTGAACACATCACAACGCGCAAGAGGAATCCGGTCCCACTGGCCGACGACCCGTCGTCGGTGGTTGCCGCGAGCCCGCCCGCCGTCCCGCCGGGTCCCGTGTCGACTGCGGTCACCGCGCCGATCGGCGACCCACTCGCCGATGTCGGGGCCGCGACCGAACCCCTGCGCGCGCCGCTGCGGTCCGCCCCGGCCTCCGGGGACGTCGAAGTCCTCCGCGGCGCGAAGGGGTCGACCGAACCGGACGCTGGGTCGGAGAAGACCGGGAACGACGATCCGGAACGAACCGAGGCGGCGTCCGGACCGGGCCTGCCGGTCCTGCCGAACATTCATCGCGTGGTCTGGCGCACGATCGTCAAGTCCTGGGACGACGGGATCATCGGCTGGGCCGCACAGGCCGCGTTCTGGCAGGCGCTGTCGCTGCCGCCGCTGCTGCTGGGTCTGCTCGGCTCGGTCGGTTACGTCGCCGGCTGGTTCGGCCCCGACACCGTCGACGTCGTCTACGCCCGCATCATCGACCTCGCCGGCCGGACCTTCACCCCCACGGTCGTCGACGACCTGATCACCCCGACGGTCGACAGCGTGCTCGGGCGCGGCCGGATCGGCCTCATGTCGGTCGGGTTCGTCATCTCATTGTGGGCGGGATCGTCGGCCGTCTCGTGCTTCATCGCCTCGATCGCGCACGCACACGACCAGCACGAGGTCCGACACCCGGTGTGGCAGCGGTTCTTCGCGCTGTTCCTCTACGTCGGCTTCCTGAGCGTCGCGGTGTTCCTGCTGCCCCTCGTCGCGCTCGGACCGAACTACCTGCGCGCGATCGTGCCGGAGTCGTGGGGATCGTTCGTCACCACCCTCATCGACTACGGCTACTTCCCGTTCGTCGCCGTCCTCCTGCTGTTCGTCCTGACGACGCTCTACCACCTCGCGCTGCCCAATCCCCTGCCGTGGCATCGGCTCATCGGCGGGGCGATCGTGGCCGGCGTGTTCTTCTGGGTCGCGAGCTACGTGCTGCGCATTTATCTGACCAAGATCACCGAGGCCGGGGTCTCCTACGGGGCGCTGGCCACACCGATCGCGTTCCTGCTCTTCACGTTTTCGCTGGGCTTCGGCATCGTGATCGGCGCCGAGTTCAACGCGGCCGTGCAACAATTCTGGCCCGCGAAGGCGTCGACCACCACGCAGGTCCGGCACTGGGTGAACTCCCAGACCTCCGACTTCACCGGCCAACTCCGGACCCTGCCCGACCGGCTGTCCTCCGGCCCGATCCGCCGGCAGGCGCGGCACCGCGACCGCGGCTGACCGGCGACGCCCGCCGATCAGCCGCCTCGCGTCACTTGCGCATCTTGTTGTAGATCTTCTTGCACTTCGGGCAGACCGGCGACCCGGGCTTGGCCGACCGCGTGACCGGGAAGGTCTCGCCGCAGAGGGCGACGACATGATTACCCATGACCGCACTCTCGGCGATCTTGTTCTTCTTCACGTAGTGGAAGAACTTGGGGCGGTCGTCGTCACCCCGGTCGGTCGCGTCGGCATCGGGACGCTCGTCGGTCTTGGTGTCGGACCATTCGTCGAGGTCCGGGCGTTCGATGGTTTCGGTTCCCATTCGTCCATTGTGCGTCACAACCGGGCCGACGGAACACCCGAGTGCTCATTCGCCCCGCTCGCTACGCTCCCGGCGGCGGGACCCGATTCGCCCCGCTCGCTACGCTCCCGGCGGCGGGACCCGATTCGCCCCGCTCACTACGCTCCCGGCGGCGGGTGCAATAGACCGCCAAAAGGAGGACAGTGGAGAGGGTGTTCGAACAATGGGAATCCATGGGTGAGTCCGCTCGCGGACAGCACGGCCGCAACAGCACGTCGCCGCACGTCGACGAGCACGGACATCCCGCGTCGAAACGTCCGGGCGCCGAGGCGTACCTGATCACCGACGCACCGGACTCGCTCGAGGCCCAGCACCGAGCGCGTGTGCGTAAGTATCTGTTCCTCATGGCTTTCCGCGTGCCGGCGCTCGTCATCGCCGGTATCGCCTACGGCATCACCGGGTCCGGACTACTGGCGCTGGCCATCGTCGCGATCTCCATCCCGCTGCCATGGGCGGCGGTCCTGATCGCCAACGACCGTCCGCCGCGCAAGCGCGGCGAGGTCCCCCAGTACAAGTACGGCGCCGACCATCACGTCGTCGGACCCCCGGCACTGACCGATACCGGCACCGACCACCAGCTGTCGCGCACCATCGACGGGCAGGTCGTCGATCCCGACGACCCCCGCGCCTGACACCTCCGGACCAGACGGGTCGGCACCGCGGCCCCGTGCGTTCCCGCGTTCCCTCGGGTTCCCCCGCGCGCGACATCTCAGCAACTTCTCAGCCGGTTGTCGAGTCGCGAAAAAGAATGCGCAGGTCACCAAGCCTCGGCGAGGTTTGCTCCGAACCACTCTCGGGAACTATCGCCCACACAAGGGCGTTGGACCCAGTGAACGCACTCAAGTCAGGAGGCCGCATGTCACGCTCGACAGTTGCACGTTCGACCCCGACCAAAGGTTTCGCCGAAGTCACCCCTCCGGGTACCCGGCCGGCGATGACCGAACAGGATCTCGACGCCCAGTCTCCAGCGGCGGATCTGGTCCGTGTCTATCTGAACGGAATCGGTCGCACCGCCCTTCTCAACGCGGAGCAGGAGGTCGAACTCGCCAAGCAGATCGAGGCCGGGCTCTACGCCAAACACGTTCTGGCCACCAAGAAGCGGCTGTCCGCGGCCAAGAAGCGTGACCTCGCGGTCATCGTCCGTGAAGGCGAGGCCGCCCGGGCCCACCTGCTCGAGGCGAACCTCCGCCTGGTCGTGTCGCTGGCCAAGCGCTACACCGGCCGCGGCATGCCTCTCCTCGACCTGATCCAGGAGGGCAACCTCGGTCTGATCCGGGCGATGGAGAAGTTCGACTACGCCAAGGGCTTCAAGTTCTCGACCTACGCCACCTGGTGGATTCGTCAGGCGATCACCCGCGGAATGGCGGACCAGAGCCGCACGATCCGGCTCCCCGTCCATCTCGTGGAGCAGGTCAACAAACTGGCCCGCATCAAGCGCGAGCTGCACCAGCAGCTCGGCCGCGAAGCGACCGACGACGAGCTGGCCAACGAATCGGGCATCCCCGCGGAGAAGATCGCCGACCTGCTCGACCACAGCCGCGATCCGGTGAGCCTCGACATGCCGGTGGGCAGCGACGAGGAAGCTCCCCTGGGCGATTTCATCGAGGACGCCGAGGCCACCTCCGCCGAGAACGCCGTCATCGCCGGCCTGTTGCACTCCGACATCCGCGCCGTCCTGGCGACGCTGGACGAGCGTGAGCAGCAGGTCATCCGGATGCGCTACGGCCTCGACGACGGCCAGCCGCGCACCCTGGATCAGATCGGCCGCATGTTCGGGCTGTCGCGCGAGCGCGTGCGCCAGATCGAGCGCGAGGTCATGGGCAAGCTCCGCCACGGCGACCGTGCCGAGCGCCTGCGCGCCTACGCCAGCTGAGCGTCCCCGCACGCTCCGCCGCCTCCTTCACTGAGTCCACTCGGTCACCCGAGTCGCCTGGGYCCGGTGTCCCGCCTGTCGGGCACCGGGCCCACGCGTATCCGGGCATTGAGAACGGCCGCGCCGTCGACCGAGGCCAGGATCGGATCGCAGACCACCTCGCGGACCTCCGGGATGTCGTCGGTGAGCGTCGAGATGCGCAGCAGCAGATCGGCGAGCGCCTCCTTGTCGGCGGGCTCCTCCCCGCGGTAGCCCGACAGCAGCGGTGCCGAACGCGGCTCCTCGATCAGTTCCCGTGCATCGAGTTCGGACAGCGGGACGGCGCGGTAACCGTGGTCGCCCAGCAGGTCAAAGGTCCGCCCGGACAGACCGAACGACATCACCGAACCGAACGACGGATCGTCGCGCACCCGGATGACCGTACCGACGCCCTTCGGCGCCATCTTCTGCACGTGCAGCACGCGGTCGCCGGTGAGTTCGGTCAGTTCGGCGAACGCCGTCACCACCGTCGTCGCGTCGGGTAGGTCCAGGCGCGCGCCCTCGCGGTCGAGACGACCGCGCCACTTGTCCGACGTCGCCTTCACCGCCACCGGCAGCCCGAGTTCACGGGCCGCCGCGGATGCCTCGTGCATCGTGGTCACCTCGCGGAACGGGACCACGTCGATCCCGTACCAGCGCAACAGCTTCGCCGACTCCACATGCCCCAGCAACCGCTCGGCGGGACGACCGGTCGCACCGTCGCCGACCATCGCCTCGCGCACGAACATCCGCGCGGCCTCGGGATCGGTGCCGTCGGGACGGTGGACCACCGATTCCGGCCGCAGGCGCCACCGGGCGTACTGCCACGCCCTCGCCAGTGAGGCGGCCGCGCGCTCGGGCGAGCCGTACGACGGAATCGACCCCTTGGTCGGCATGCCGTTCGGGCCGGGCCGAGTCAACCCCGGCGGGATGCCGTCGACGGCTAGGAAGGTCGTGACGATCGGCTTGTCGGCGTCGGCGTCGGGGGTGTTGGCCGCCGCCATGAGCGCCCGGGCGTGCCAGTCGGCGCCGACCGCGACCGGCGGCACGAACACGACGATGATCCCGTCCACGCCCGGGTCGGCCATGGCCGCCGAGACCGTCGACTCGAACTCCTCCTCCGAGGCGCCGGCACCGAGATCGACGGTGTCGACGACCTCGAGGCCGCCGTTGCGCGCGGTGTCCGCCGCCAGGCTGCCCAGCACCGACGAATTGCCGATGATGCGGACGCGCGGGCCGCGCGGCAGCGGCTGATAGGCGAACACGGCCGCGCAGTCGAACAACTCGGGGATCGTGTCCACCTGGATGACGCCGGCCTGTTCGAGCATCATGCGGGCGATCTGGTCGTCGAGGGTGGCCGCCGAGCGCGCCGCCCGGACCGGCGTCATCGCACCCCGGCCGGATTTTACCGCGATGATCGGCTTCGAGCGTGAGACCCGCCGCGAGATCCGGGAGAACTTGCGCGGGTTACCGAAGCTCTCCAGGTAGAGCAGGATGACGTCGGTGGTGGCGTCGGTGTCCCAGTACTGCAGGAGGTCGTTGCCGGACACGTCCGCGCGGTTGCCGGCCGAGGCGAACGTCGACAGGCCGATCTGGCGACGGGCCGCGGTGTCGAGGATCGCGATGCCCAGGGCGCCCGACTGACAGAAGAACCCGACCCGGCCGGCGGCCGGGATGCGCGGCGCCAGGGTCGCGTTGAGCGCGACCGCCGGGTCGTTGTTCGCAACGCCCAGCGCGTTCGGCCCGACCAGTCGCATCCCGTGCTCGCGGACCTGGGCGACCAGGCGGCGCTCGTTCTCGAGGCCCTCCTCCTCGCCGGACTCGCCGAAGCCCGACGACACCACGACGAGCGTGCGCACACCCTTGACCAGGCAGTCGTCGAGCACGTCGTCGACGCGCGCGGCCGGCACCGCGACCACCGCGAGGTCGACGGGGTCGGGGATGTCGCGGACGGTCTCGTAGGCCCGGATCCCCCGCACCGACGGCGGTCGTTCCCGGGTGCGACGACGCGCCGGCGTCGGTTCGCGGCCGACACCGGGCCGTCCCGGCTCGGGCTCCTCCTCGACCCGGGCGGGGCCGTTGACCGGGAACACCGGCCCGGTGAATCCCCCGGCGATGATGTTGGCCAACAGGGCGTTTCCGACCTTGTTCGGGTCGGTCGAGGCCCCGATCACCGCGACCGAGGCGGGTCGCAGCAGATTGGCGACGCTGCGGGCCTCCGACGCGCGTTCACGGGCGTTGCGCACCGACAGCAGCGCCTCGGTGGGGTCGATGAGGAACTCAACGTGCACGGTCGAGCCGTCGAAGCTCCGTGCGAGTTGATACCCCGCGTCGCGGAACACCGCGACCATGTTCGGGTTCTCGCTGAGGACCTCGGCCTCGAAACGGGTGAAACCGTTCTCCGCCGCCGCACCGGCCAGGTGTTCGAGCAGGATGGGTCCGAGGCCGCGGCCCTGGTGTTCATCGGCGACGACGAACGCCACCTCGGCCGATTCGGGTTTGCCGTCGAAGCCGAGACCCTCGTAGATGCCGACCGCGATGATCTCGCCCCCGAGTTCGGCGACGATCGCGACACGCTGCTGGTGGTCGACGGTCGTCATCCGGGCCACCTCGCGCGGCGGCAGGGTCGGAGTCGGACCGAAGTACCGCATGTACCGGGTGCGCTCGGAGAGCTTGGAGTGGAAGGCCACGATGCGGTCGGCGTCGTCGGGCACGATCGGTCGCAGGTGCACGACGCCGCCATCGGAGGCCAGCACATCTGCGATCCAGTGCCGCGGATAATCCCACGGGCTACGCGGTTCCGGCTGATCGGCCATGGCGGGAGTGCCTGCGGGCGCGGTGGCGTCGGCGGTCGAGGTGTCGTCAGTCACGGGGGTCCTCCGGGTCGAGACCGTGAAGCGGGTAGACCGCGCGTCGGGTGGCGAGGATCGCGCGGTCGGTCTGGCGTTGGGCGTTGGCCGCGACACCGTCGGGTGGTTCCTGGCCGGCGTCGCCGGCCCACGGCTGGTAGTCGACGATGCCCCCGTCGCCCATGACCCGAACGGGCGGGGCGGCATAGTCGGAGTGCACCTGCTCGGAGATCTGTTCGGCTGTGGCACACCAGGATTCGTCGATGACCGACGATACATCGACCTCGCGACCGAGGGCGACGCCCAGCAGATGCGTCCAGCTGCGCGGCACCACGTTGACGACGCCGTAGCCACCGCCGCCGACCGCGATCCAGCGGCCCTCGCAGTACTTGTCGGCGAGGTCGCGCATGGCGATCATCGCCGCCCGCTGTCCGTCGACGGTGAGCGAGAGGTCGGTCAGCGGATCGGCGCGGTGGCTGTCGGCACCGCACTGGCTGACGATGATCTGCGGCCGGAACTCGGCGATCAGCGACGGCACCACGGCGTGGAAGGCGCGCAGCCACAACCGGTCCTCGGTGTTGGGCATGAGGGCCAGGTTGACCGCGCTGCCCGCCGCGTCGCCGTCCCCGACCTCGGTCGGCCATCCGGTGCCGGGCCACAGGGTCGCCGGGTGCTGGTGCAGCGAGACCGTCATCACCCGCGGGTCGGCGGCGAACTCGACCTGGACGCCGTCGCCGTGGTGGGCGTCGACGTCGATGTAGGCGATGCGGTCGAAGCCGTGGTCGAGCAGATACCTGATCGCGATGGCGCAGTCGTTGTAGATGCAGAATCCGGCGGCGCGCGAGCGCATCGCATGATGCATGCCGCCGCCGATGTTGACCGCTCTCGTCGCCGCCCCGGAGACGACCGTCTGCGCCGCGGCCAGCGTGCCGCCGACGAGCAGGCGCGCGGCCTCGTGCATCCCGGTGAAAACCGGGTTGTCGGCGTCGCCGAGGCCGAACAACCGCTCGAGCAACGGCCCCGACAGCGACGCCGTCCCCGAACCGACCGCACGGACCGCGTCGATGTAGTCGCGGCTGTGGACGACGGTCAGGGCGTCGTCGTCGATGGCCTGCGGCGGGATCGTCTCGACGTCGTCGAGGACTCCGAGGCTCTGCGCGAGGGTCATCGTGAGGGCGAGTCGGACCGGGTTCATCGGGTGCGTGTGGGCCCATCGGTAGGACAGGAAGTCCTCGCTCCAGATGACGGCCGTCGTCATCGGGCGCTCGTAGTGTTGATCACGACCTCAGGCTAGTGGTACACATCGCGCAGCGGCCACGGATGTCGCGTCGGACACGAGTGCGCGCCACGTACCGCCGCCCCGGGACTCCCCGGTCGCGGTGAGATCGCGGTCACCACTCCCGAAGAGGGTAATCTTGGCGGGGACGAAAGGGATTGCGCACAGTGAACGACCTGGTTGACACCACCGAGATGTACTTGCGAACGATCTACGATCTCGAAGAAGAGGGCATCGTGCCGCTGCGGGCGCGGATCGCCGAGCGTCTGGACCAGTCCGGTCCCACCGTGTCGCAGACCGTTGCCCGCATGGAGCGCGACGGCCTCCTCCGGGTCGCCGGGGACCGACACCTCGAACTGACCGACCGCGGACGCACGCTCGCCGTCGCGGTGATGCGCAAGCATCGCCTCGCCGAACGCCTTCTGGTCGACGTCATCGGAATGCCCTGGGATCAGGTCCACGAGGAGGCCTGCCGCTGGGAGCACGTGATGAGTGAGAACGTCGAACGCCGCCTGCTCGCGGTCCTCGAATACCCGACGACCTCGCCCTACGGAAACCCCATCCCGGGACTGGAGTTGCTGGGCGTGGAGGTGCCGAGCTCCGACGACGGCGCCACCCGCCTCGCCGACCTCCCGCCGGGTGAGACGGTGCCGGTCATCGTGCGTCGCCTGTCCGAACACGCCCAGTCCGACACCGAACTGATCGGCGCGCTGCGCGAGGCGGGCGTGGTTCCCAACGCCCGTGTGACGGTGTCGAACACGGCCGGCACGATCACGATCGACACACCCGGTCACGACGGCCTCGAACTTTCGTCCGACATGGCGCACTCGCTGTTCGTCGAGAAGGTCGTCGAAAAGGTCTGACACAGCAAAGGTCTGACACAGCAAGGTCTGCAGTGGTCACCCGGCGGTACGCAGTGTCGCCGCCGGGATGACGACGCCGAGGCGTTTCGCGGCGTCGTAGGACTTCTCGATGGTGCCCCACAGCCTGGCCGGGCGGACACCTGCCCGCAGGGCGGTGTCGAGCAGCGTGGCCAGGTGGTCGGCGTCCGTGCTCGCGAGTGCGACGTCGAGGGCGACACCGGTGTAGGCGCCGTCCCCGCCGATGTAGTGCAGGTGTGCGAGAAGTGTTGCGGCGGTGGACCGTCCGCGTCCGGACAGACGCCGGGTGAGTTCTCGCCACAGGTGTTCGGCGGCTCCCCGGAGTTCGGTGACGGCCAGGGCGAGCGCGGCGTCGCGGACGTCGGGGCGCAGGATCGCCCGTTCCAGTCGGTCCAGTTCGCCACAATCCAGTGGTTGTTCCGCATCGATCATCGCGCTGATGACCAGGTCGAGTGCGCGCGTCGAGGTCTCGACGTCCTCCTCGTCAGGATCGAACGAGTCGAGATCGCTCTGATCGAGATCGATGCCGCGGCACGCCCGACAGTCCGGTAGCGGACGTCCCGGACCGCATTCGCCGTCGAGCGGTTCGAGCATCGTCCGCATCTCCGAGCGCCGGGCGAGGATCCGCCGTCCCGAGCGCACCGCCTCCGCGACCGCGGTCGGACTCGTGTGCGGATCGTCGAGTTGTCCGGCCGACCCCGCGGACACGTCGACCGACCAGGCCCGGTCCTCCGGACACCAGATGGTCGACCAGTGCACGCCGGCATCGAAGCCCGGCACCACGAACCCGGCTGCGACACCACCGACATCGCCGAAGTACCGGTCGCTCATCGCGAGGATCCGCCGATAACGACGGTCGTCCGCCGGGTAGCGGTCATCGGCGATCACGACCAGGATCTCCTCGATGCCGTAGGTGGACGTGATCTCACCAAGTCCGGCGAGGACGACGACCAGTTCGCGCGTGGGGCTGCCGTCGGGCGCGAGGGCGAGGTCGTGCCGCATGGTCGCGTTCACCGTGCGGTCGCCGGCGACGGCGATCGCGATGATCGACCGCTCGGGGACGAACCCCAGTCGAGCGGGGATCGAGGTGAGCAGCGTCGTCGGGTCGTGGGGGCCATGCGGTGGCGGTTCGAGGATCTGCATGGCGACAGCGTCACCCGTGGCCGAGCCGCTCGAACGGCGGTCGACACACGCTGTGGACAACCAGGAGAGGTCATCCACAGGGCGGTACTGGTCAGCCGAACGCGGCCGCGAGCGCCTTTCCGAACAGCGTGTCGAGCGCGGCGGACGCTTCGGGAGGTACGGGACCTGCTGCGGGCCAACGGTATTCGGTGTACACCCGGACGCCGTCCCGCTCGCCGAGCAGCGTGAGAGCGCTCGTGGTGGACGGGACACCGCCGCCGGTCACGATCGTGCGGCGGAGCGTCGCGGTGTCGACCCCGTCCGGCGCCGGCGGCGGGGGCAGCACCTCGGTGGTGATCGTCGAGGACGCCCCGAACGTGGTCGTGGTGGTCTCGGGGCAGCGCTCGGCCAACTCGACCACGTCGTCGAGCGGCGTCTCGACACCGGCCACGACCGAGGTGRGGGTGGCCCGCTCCCCCGGGCCGGGACCCAGGAACGCGACCGCTCCGTCCGCGGGGACGGACGCGGGTGCACACTCCGGCGGCGACACCTCGGTGCCCGCCTGTCCGGGCATCGGCGCCCCGGTCACGTCGGCCAGGGCGTTCGCGACCGCCGACGTCGGGATGGGACTCGCGGCGCCGTTCGGGAAGTCCGCGGCCTCGACCGATCGCGCGGACAGGTCCGGACTCGACGGCTCCGGCTGCCCGCCGACGGAGCAGGCGGACAGCACGAGCGCCGCGGCGACGAGACCGGCCACCGTGCCGGGAACGAGGCGGCCGGGCAGGGACAGGCGCAGTCGGGGCGCATGCGGCTCGATCACAACGGTCTACTGTGCCACCGGCGTCTCCGCCAGGTGTCGAGGACACACCCCTGGGGAACAACAAAACAGGAACACCAACGGGGGGAATCACCGGTGTGTCGCGGTGGTTGCACCGAGGCGAGTGGCCACCGCCGGGTGCGGTGCGAGACAATGGACGTTCAGCTGTCTCTTCCGGGACAGCTGCCAGCAGAAGGAGGGACGACGTGGACGAGCAGCCCGCGCGCAACGACGCGCTGTATGAACTCGCCTTTCCCGCTCCGCAGGTGACCCGGCCCGACGGCACGGGTCCGGTACTGATCCACGCGCTCGAGGGCTTCGCCGACGCCGGGCACGCGGTGGCGCTGGCCGCGACGCACCTCCGCGACAGCCTCGAGTCCGAGTTGGTCGCGACCTTCTCCTCCGACGAGCTGATGGATTACCGGTCACGCCGGCCGACCATCTCGTTCAGCGGCGAGACCTTCACCGACGTCGAGATGCCGACGCTGGCGCTGCACGCGATCCGCGACAACTCGGGCAAGGGTTTTCTCCTGCTCGCCGGTTCTGAACCCGACCTCCGGTGGGAGCAGTTCGTCGACGCGGTCCGACGCCTGAGCGACGGACTCGGCGTCACCGACGTCATCGGCCTCAACGCGATCCCGATGGCCGTACCGCACACCCGCCCGCCATCGATCACGGCGCACGGCAGTGATCCCGACGCCCTCGGTGACCTGCCCCGGTGGGGATCGGCGATGAAGCTGCCCGCCAGCGCGTCGATGCTCCTCGAGTTGCGGATGGGCGAACACGACTACCGGGCGTCGGGCCTGTCGGTACATGTCCCGCACTATCTCGCGCAGACCAACTACCCGGCGGCGTCCGCACGCCTGCTGGCGGCGGTCGCCGAGCTCGCCGGTCTCGACCTCCCCCTCGCCGCTCTCGACAGCGCCGCCGAGAAGGTGCGCGCACAGGTCGACAACGAGGTCGAGGGCAACTCGGAGATCGAGTCCGTGGTGGCGGCGCTGGAGACCCAGTACGACACGTTCACCCAGGCCGCGCAGGAACGCTCGTCGCTGCTCGCCGCCGAGGAATCGCTGCCCAGCGGTGACGAACTCGGCGCCGAACTCGAACGGTTCCTGGCCGAGCAGACCGGCGACGGTGAGGCCGGCCCCGGGGACGAGGGTCCGCGATCACCGATCTGATCCCGGACACCGCACCGATACCCGCGCCGCACGTCCTGGTCCCCACCGACGACGAGGACACCGCGCTCGAGCGCTACACCGAGTGGTGGACGGGACGCGGCCTCGACCTCTACCCGCATCAGGAGGAGTCGCTTCTCGAGCTCCTCGCCGGCAGCCACGTGATCCTGGCGACGCCGACCGGCTCGGGCAAATCACTCGTCGCGGCGGGCGCGCTGTACTTCGCGCGCTGCCGCGGCGAGCGTGCGTTCTATACCGCACCCATCAAGGCGCTCGTCAGCGAGAAGTTCTTCGAGCTGTGCGCCATGTTCGGCGCCGACCAGGTCGGACTGCTGACCGGCGACGYCGCGGTCAACGCCGACGCGCCCATCGTGTGTGCGACCGCCGAGATCGTCGCCAACCTCGCCCTCGCCGCCGGCGGCGCGAGCGACATCGGCACCCTCGTCGCCGACGAGTTCCACTACTACGGCGAACCCGACCGCGGTTGGGCCTGGCAGGTCCCGCTCATCGAACTGCCGTCGACGCAGTTCCTGCTGATGTCGGCGACGCTCGGCGACGTGTCGTTCTTCGTCGACGACCTGACCCGGCGCACCGGACGCGAGACGATCGAGATCACCGGCGCCGAGCGTCCGGTCCCCTTGGACCATGCCTACGCGATGACCCCGATCCACGAGACGATCGAGGAGCTCGTCGACCGGGGGCGGGCGCCGATCTACGTGGTGCACTTCACCCAGGCCGCCGCGGTGGAGCGCGCGCAGGCGCTGCTCAGCGTCCGGATCTGCGACAAGGGGGAGAAGGCGGCGATCGCCGAGGCGATCGGTGACTTCCGGTTCTCCACCGGCTTCGGCAACACACTGTCCAAACTGCTGCGCGCCGGTATCGGCGTCCACCACGCCGGGATGCTCCCCCGTTACCGCCGTCTGGTCGAACGTCTTGCGCAGCAAGGGCTGCTGAAGGTGATCGCCGGCACCGACACCCTCGGCGTCGGCATCAACGTGCCGATCCGCACGGTCCTGTTCGCGGCCCTGAGCAAATACGACGGACGGCGGGTCCGCCGCCTGCGGGCACGCGAATTCCATCAGATCGCCGGCCGGGCCGGGCGGGCCGGTTTCGACACGATCGGCTATGTCGTCGCACAGGCCCCCGACCACGACGTGGAGAACGCCCGTGCGGTGGCCAAGGCCGGCGACGATGCCAAGAAGCTCCGAAAGCTGGTGCGCAAGAAGCCACCCGAGGGTTTCGTCTCGTGGGGGGAAAAGACCTTCCTTCAGCTCGTCGACGCGCCCGACGAGCCCCTGCGCAGCCACTTCCAGATGACGACGGCCATGCTCCTCGAGGTCCTCGGCCGACCGGGCGACTGTTTCGCCGCGGTCCGCCACCTTCTCGAGGACAATCACGAACCGCGCGACCGCCAGCTGCGCACCATCAAGCACACGATCGAGCTCTACCGGGGGCTCCGGGACGCGGGCATCGTCGTGCAACTCGCCGAACCCGACGACACCGGCCGGCACATCGCCCTGAGCGTGGACATGCCGGAGAACTTCGCGTTGACCAACCCGCTGTCCGCCTTCGCGCTGGCGACGTTCGAGATCCTCGACCCCGAGTCGTCCACTCACGCACTCGATGTGGTCTCCATCCTCGAATCGACCCTGGAGAACCCGCGACCCCTGCTGCTGGCCCAGCGCAAGGTCGCGCGCGACGCCGCGATCGCGGAGATGAAGGCCGACGGCATCGAGTACGAGGAGCGGATGTCGCGCCTGGAGGAGATCACCTGGCCGCAGCCGCTGGCCGAGGAGATCTTCGCCGCGTTCGACATCTATCGTCGCGGGCACCCGTGGGTGTCGTCGTTCCCGCCGGCGCCGAAGTCGGTGCTCCGCGAGATGCTGGAGAAGGCCATGACCTTCACCGAGCTGATCTCCGCGTACGGGCTGGCGCGCAGCGAGGGCGTGCTGCTGCGCTATCTGTCGGACTGCTATCGCGTTCTCCGGCAAGGCGTTCCGACGAGCGTCGTGACCCCCGAGATCGAGCGGATCGTCGAGGAGCTGGGCACCATGGTCCGTGAGGTCGACTCGAGTCTCGTCGACGAGTGGGAGGCTCTCGCCGCACAGGCGGCCGCGGCCGAGATGGCCGGCGGCACGGTCTAGAGCGCGGTCACGGCACCGGTCGCGCCGACGAGATCGCCGATGAGAGAGCCCAGTTCGCGGTAGGCCTCGTCGTGGCGCGCGGACGCCCGGAAGACCAGGCCGATCCGCCGCCCCGGCCGCGGGGCCGCGAAGGTCGCGGTGGCCAGATCACCCGACGCCGTCTCGGAGGCCACCGCCGTCTGCGGGATGAGCGTCACGCCGAGACCGCCGACGACGCAGTGCACCGCGGTGGTCAGCGAGGCGGCCCGGGTCTGACCCAGATCGGGCCGCACGCCCGCGAGCCGGCACACCTCGAGCGCCTGATCGCGCAGACAGTGCCCCTCGTCGAGGAGGAGGAGCGGCAGGTCGGCGAGCGCCGTGGGATCGACGCGGCGGCGTCCGGCCAGCGCGTGACCGGACGGGAGTGCGAGAACGAAATCCTCACGATAGATGGGAACTTCGACGATGCCGGGCATGTCGACGGGGAGAGCGAGCAGCGCGACGTCGAGCGTGCCGGTGCGCAGTTGTTCGATGAGGCGGGCGGTCTGTTCCTCCACCACCCGGGGTACGAGGTCCGGGAGCCGTCGCCCGAGTCCGCGCAGCAGCGTCGGCAGGACGTAGGGCGCCACCGTCGGGATGACCCCCAGCCGCAGCGGCCCGCTGAGCGGACGGCCCGTTCCGGCGGCCGCCGAGGTGAACTCGTCCATGGCCTCGGTCACCGCGATCGCTCGCGGGAGGAGTTCGTCTCCCTCGGCGGTCAACAGGACACGCCGCGTGGTGCGTTCGACGAGGGTCACACCGAGACCGGACTCCAACGCCGACAACGCCTGCGACAGCGACGGTTGACTGACACCGAGATCGGCTGCCGCAGTGCCGAAGTGGCGTCGATGCGCGAGTGCGACGAAGGCACGCAACCCGGCCACGGTCGGCTGATAAGTTCTATCGGACATGCTTATCAGTGTAGTGCTAGTAATCACGTTTCGTTTTCGACCGGAATCCGGCACGATGGTACCCGTACGTCGCGAAACTCATTCGCGCGCAGATTCCGTACATTCACCAGCTGAAGGAGCGATACATGGCCCTGCTCACCATCGGTGACCAGTTCCCTGCCTACAACCTCACCGCCGTCATCGGTGGCGACCTCAGCAAGGTCAATGCCCAGCAGCCCGACGACTACTTCACCACCGTGTCGTCCGACGATCACCCCGGTCAGTGGCGCGTCGTGTTCTTCTGGCCGAAGGACTTCACCTTCGTCTGCCCGACCGAGATCGCCGCGTTCGGCAAGCTGAACGACGAGTTCGCCGACCGCGACACCCAGGTGCTCGGCGCCTCGGTGGACAACGAGTTCGTCCACTTTCAGTGGCGCGCACAGCACGAGGACCTCAAGACCCTCCCGTTCCCGATGCTGAGCGACCTCAAGCGCGAACTCGCCACCGCGGCAGGCGTTCTCAATGCGGACGGCGTCGCCGACCGCGCCACCTTCATCATCGACCCGAACAACGAGATCCAGTTCGTGTCGGTCACCGCGGGCTCCGTGGGCCGCAACGTCGACGAGGTCCTGCGCGTCCTCGACGCACTGCAGTCCGACGAACTGTGCGCCTGCAACTGGAAGAAGGGTGACCCGACGATCGACGCCGGCGAGCTCATGACGGCCGGCGTCTGAGAGGAGAGCAGATGAGCATCGACAATCTGAAGGAAGCACTTCCCGAGTACGCCAAGGACCTCAAGCTCAACCTGGGTTCGATCAGCCGCACCACCGCGCTGACCGAGGAGCAGCTGTGGGGCACCCTGCTGTCGACCGCTGCCGCCACGCGAAATGCGAAGGTGCTCAGCGAGATCGCCGACGAGGCCGCCGACACACTGTCCGCCGAGGCCTACAACGCCGCGCTCGGCGCCGCGTCGATCATGGGTATGAACAACGTGTTCTACCGGGGTCGCGGCTTCCTCGACGGCAAGTACGACGACCTGCGTCCGGGCCTGCGGATGAACATCATCGGCAACCCCGGCGTCGACAAGGCCGCTTTCGAGCTGTGGTCGTTCGCGGTGTCCTCGATCAATGGCTGCGGTCATTGCGTCGCCGCGCACGAGAACACCCTGCGCGAGGCCGGCGTCGACCGTGAGGCGATCCTCGAGGCGCTCAAGGTCGCGTCGATCGTCAGCGGTGTCGCCCAGGCAATCGCGACCACCGAGGTGCTCGCCAACGCCTGATCCGTCGCATGTGAGACGACGACGGGGCCCGGCTGCGCTACGCAGCCGGGCCCCTTCGTGACGCGCCCTCCGCAAGCTCCATGCGCTCCTCAGGGAGCAGAACGAGACGCGCCCTCCGCAAGCTCCAGGCGCTCCTCAGGGAGCAGCACGAACGGGCGCCCCAGGGTCAGCTCAGCGCCGCGCGCATCCGGTCGGCGAGTTCGCCGACCTCGGCGGTCGTCATCACGAACGCGGGCGAGATCTGCAGCGCCCCTTGACCTGCGGCGCGGGTGCTCACCCCGTGTTCGCGCAGCTTGACCACCGTCGCCGGGGCCGTCGCGGGGTCAGCCAGCTGTACCGCGGTGACCGCGCCGAGTCCGGTCCGGACCTCGGCGACCGTGTCGAGGTCGGCGAGCGGCGACAGCGCGGCGGCGAGGTCGCCCTCGAGCCGTGTCGCCTCGGCGAGCAGGTTCTCTCGCCGGATGATCTCGAGGTTCGCGAGGGCCGCCGCCGCCGCGCCCGCGTGGCCGCCGTAGGTGTACCCGTGCCGCCACCAGACGCCACCGGCGAAGAACGGCTCGGCGATCCGCGGTGCGATGAACACCGCGCCCATCGGGACATACCCCGAGGTGAGCCCCTTGGCAGTGGTGATCATGTCCGGTTCGAGGCCGAATCGTGCGGAGGCGAACCAGGATTCGCCGCCGATGCGGCCGAAGCCGGTGACGACCTCGTCGACGACGAAGAGGATGTCGTGGTCGCGGCAGATGTCCCGCACCTCGGCGAGGTAGCCCTCCGGCGGGAGATAGATGCCGCCGGCCCCGATGATGGGCTCGCAGAAGAACGCGGCGATGTTGTCGGCGCCCACGCGCTCGATGAGACCGAGCAGGCTCTTCGCGTCGTCCCATTCGACGTTCTGGACGTCGTGCATGAGTTCGCCGTAGCCGTCGTGGTTGAGCGGGATGCCCGCCAGCGAGGTACCCGCGGCATGCATCCCGTGATAGGCCTTGGTGCGGCTGACGACGACCCGCTTGGATTCGCGGCCCTGCTCCACCCAGTAGCGGCGGGCGAGTTTGACCGCGGTGTCGATGGAGTCGCTGCCGCCGGAGGTGAAGAAGATCTTCGATCCGGGTACCGGCGCGATGGCGCCGAGCTCCTCGGCGAGCTGCAGGGTGACGTCGCTCGCGAAGTCACCGAAGTTGGAGTAGTGCGCGAGGGTGCCGAGCTGGCGCGCGACGGCATCGGCGATCTCGGTCCGGCCGTGCCCGACGTTGGTGAACCACAGTCCGGCGGTCGCATCCAGGTAGGAGTTGCCGTCGCGGTCGAAGATCCGCGCACCCTCTCCCCTGGTCACGACGAACGGCCCGCTCGCGGTCACCGCACCCATGTCGGCGAAACCGTGCCACAACGATCCAGTACCAGTGCTCGAACCATCAGCCATGGCCCCATGATGCCGGTCCACGCGGCCCACGCGGCCACTGGGGTGAACCGGCCTCGGCGCTTCCCCATATCCTGGAGTGATCATGTCGGCCCCGTCCTCGTCACCTGACCCGTCCCCGTCTCCACCGGACACCGCTGCATCGGACATCCCCCGCTCGGATCTGCTCCGCGCACTCGACGACGTGGGCCTCGTCGACGCCGACCGGTTGCGTCGTCGCATCGATCGGCTCGCCGCGCGCCCGGATGCCGCGAAGTGGCGACAGTTGGTCGCCGATGTCGACAAGGCACGCGCCCGTCTCGACCGGCGGCGCGCGACCGTGCCGATTATGCGCTTCCCCGACGAACTACCGGTCTCCGCCGCACGCGACGAGATCGCCGAGGCGATCCGCAACCACCAGGTCGTGGTCGTCGCGGGCGAGACCGGCTCGGGCAAGACCACCCAGCTCCCCAAGATCTGCCTCGAACTCGGGCGTGGCATCCGCGGGTCGATCGGGCACACCCAGCCCCGGCGCATCGCCGCGAGCTCGGTCGCCAAGCGCATCGCCGACGAGACCGACACCGAACTCGGCGACGCGGTGGGCTACTCCGTCCGGTTCACCGACCGGTCGGGCGCCGACACCCTCGTCCGGGTCATGACCGACGGCATCCTGCTCCGCGAGATCGCCACCGACCCCATGCTGCGCCGCTACGACACCCTCATCATCGACGAGGCCCACGAGCGCAGCCTCAACATCGATTTCATCCTCGGCTATCTGCGCCGCCTGCTGCCCCGACGCCCCGATCTGAAGGTGATCATCACCTCGGCGACGATCGAACCGGCGCGCTTCGCACGGCATTTCAGCACGCCGAAGACCTCGGTCCCGGTCATCGAGGTATCCGGACGCACCTATCCGGTCGAGATCCGGTATCGACCGCTGAGCCTGCAGGAACGCCCCGACGACGGGGACGACGCCGGCGGCGGCGAACATGCGGATCTCGACCAGATCCAGGGCATCGACGCCGCCGTCGACGAACTGTGGGCCGGTGGCCGCGGCGACATCCTCGTGTTCCTGCCCACCGAACGGGACATCCGAGAGACCGCCGAGGCGCTCCGTCGACGAACCGGCGGCAGCAAGGGTCCCGGTGCCGAGATCGTGCCGCTCTATGCGCGACTTTCGATCGCCGAGCAGCAGAAGGTGTTCTCCCCCTCCGACGGACGCCGGATCGTGCTGGCGACCAACGTCGCCGAAACGTCGGTGACCGTGCCCGGCATCCGCTACGTCATCGACACCGGCACCGCCCGTATCAGTCGGTACTCGACCAGGACCAAGGTCAATCGTCTTCCCATCGAACCGGTCTCACAGGCCAGTGCCCGGCAGCGGGCCGGTCGATGCGGTCGTGTCGCCCCGGGCGTCTGCATCCGTCTCTACAGCGAGAACGACTTCGACTCCCGGCCGGCCTTCACCGACCCGGAGATCCTGCGCACCAACCTCGCGGCGGTCATCCTCCAGATGACCTCGCTGAAACTGGGTGAGATCGCCGAGTTCCCGTTCGTCCAGCCGCCCGACGACCGCGCGATCCGCGACGGTATGGGTGTTCTCACCGAACTCGGCGCCATCACCGTCCCGCGCGAGGGCGGGCCCCCGCGACTGACCCCGATCGGCCGGTCGATGTCGCGGATCCCGGTCGATCCCCGGGTCGCCCGGATGCTCATCGCCGGACACGAACTGGGTTGTCTCGACCACCTTCTCGTGATCGCCGCCGCGATGTCGCTCCCCGATCCACGGGAACGGCCGGCCGAGCACCGGGAGGCCGCCGACGCCCAGCACCGGCGCTTCGTCGTCCCGCAGTCGGACTTCCTGTCCTACGTGGAGCTGTGGCGGTACCTCGGCGAACAGCGCAAGGAGTTGTCCGGCAGCCGCTTTCGGCGCATGTGTGAGCGCGAGTACCTCCACTTCCTGCGCATCCGGGAGTGGCAGGACCTCCACCGGCAGCTGACCGAGATCGTCAAGAACCTCGACTGGTCGGTCGCGCCCACCGAACTCGACGCCGACGCCGTCCACCGATCCATCCTGTCCGGGTTGCTCAGCAACATCGCCGCCCGCAACACCGAGGGCCGCGAGTTCACCGGTGCGCGCAACACCACGCTGATGATCTTCCCCGCTTCTCCGCTCGCCAAGAAGCCGCCCGCCTTCATCATGGCGGCCGAGGTCCTCGAGACGTCGCGCCTGTTCGCCCACACCGTCGCCGGGATCGATCCGCTGTGGGCCGAGAAACTCGCCGGGGATCTCGTGAAGCGCACCCACAGCGAGCCGCATTGGTCGGCGAAACGCGGAGCGGCGATGGCCTACGAACGCGTGACCCTCTACGGGGTCCCGCTCGTCGCCCGCCGGCGCGTCGACTACGGCCCCATCGACCCGGTGGTCTCCCGGGAGCTGTTCATCCGGCACGCTCTCGTCGAGGGCGATTGGCGGACGCAGCACGCCTTCTTCGACCGCAATCGCACGCTTCTCGAGGCCGCCTCGGACGTCGAGAACCGCACGCGCACCCGGGGTCTCGTGATCACCGAGGACCAGCTCTTCGAGTTCTACGACCAGCGGCTACCGTCCGACGTCACCTCGGCCCGGCACTTCGACACCTGGTGGAAGAAGGCCCGCCGGGCCGAACCGGATCTGCTGGATCTGCGCCCCGAGGACGTCACGGGAGGCACCGACGTCGCCCCCACGGACTATCCCGGCGCCTGGCAGCAGGGCGACACCCGACTCGAACTGCGCTACCGGTTCGAACCGGGCGCACCCGACGACGGCGTCACCGTCGTGATCCCGCAGGCACTGCTCCCCCATGTCCGACCGGCCGGCTTCGACTGGTCGGTCCCGGGCATGCGCGCCGAACTGGCCACCGCACTGGTCAAGTCGCTGCCGAAACAGCTCCGCAAGAGCATGTCGCCCGCGCAGCGATTCGCCGAACTCGCGCTCGGCCGGCTCACCCCGCGCAAGGAGCCGCTCACCACCGGGCTGGCCCGCGAGCTCTCGGCGATCACCGGGATGCGGGTGACCGCGGGCGATTTCGACACCGACCGGGTACCGCCGCACCTGCGCATGCATTTCGCGGTGGCCGACGACTCCGGACGGATCGTCGCCCGCGCCGACTCGTTGCCCGAACTCCAGCAGACCGGAACGCCCGCGGCGCCGAAGACGGTGTCGCGCAACCTGTATAAGACCTGGACCGCCGATGGGATCGGCTCGCTCGCCGAGCAGACGACGGTCGATGTCGCGGGGCAGCGGCTGACCCGGTACCCGACGATCGACGTGGTCTCCGACGCGAAGGGCCACGCGCGCGGCGTTGTCGTCGTCGATGCGGCTAGCCCGGAGACACGGGACCGCCTCCTGCGACGCGGGATCGTCGCCCTCCTCGACCTCGCGATACCTCCGCTGCACAAGCGGATCGCCGGCTCGCTGAGTCCGGTCGAACGACTCGCCCTGAGCCAGAGCCCGTACTCGACCACCGAGGCACTGCTCGCCGACTGCACCCGACGGGCCATTCGGGACACGGTCGCCGACATCGACGACGCAGAGCTCGCCGCGGTTCGCTCACCACAATCCTTCTCGGCGCTGCTCGAACGGATCCGGCCACGGGTCGCCGCGGCCGCACCGGACTACTTCTCGCTGGCCGTCGCAGCCCTCGAACGGATGTCCCCGCTGCGGGCGGCGATCGACCGGCACGCCGGTTCGCTGGCTGCCGACGACGTCGCCGAACAGGTCGCCCACCTCGTGTTCGACGGATTCGTGGCGGCTACCGCGCGACGCCACCTGGAGAATCTGCCGCGCTATCTCGACGGCGCGCAAGCACGTCTGGAGGCACTACCCGCGTCCGCAGCACGCGACCAGGCCGGGGTGGCCGCCGTCGATCGCGTCGTCGAACGGTGGGCCCAACGCCTCGAACAGGTACCCGAGCACCGGCGGGCGGTGGTCGACGACGAAGCGCAGTGGCTCGTCGAGGAGTTGCGCGTGGGGCTGTTCGCCCAGCGTCTCGGCACCGCGTTCCCGGTGTCGGAGAAACGGGTCCTACGAGCTCTGGACCGACTCGGCTGACACGGGTTCGGCGAGCGCGCTCCCGGATCCCGATGCCGCCTTCAGGTCGTCGATCTCGCGCTGGAAGTCCTCCACCGAGTCGAACGACCGGTACACCGAGGCGAAGCGCAGATACGCCACCTCGTCGAGATCGCGGAGCGGGCCCAGGATGGCGAGTCCGACCTCGTTGCTGGGGATCTCGGCCGATCCACTGGCGCGCACCGTGTCCTCGACCTGCTGGGCGAGCTGCGCGAGCGCGTCCTCGGCGACGTGGCGGCCCTGACAGGCTCGCCGCACGCCACGCATGACCTTCTCCCGGCTGAACGGCTCGGTCACGCCGTTGCGTTTGACCACCGCGAGCACGGCGCTCTCCACGGTCGAGAACCGGCGACCGCACTCCACACAGGAGCGACGGCGGCGGATGGCCTGCCCTTCATCTGCGACACGCGAGTCGATGACCTTGGTGTCGTCGTTCTTGCAGAAGGGGCAGCGCATCGTGTCCTCACGCAGGTCGCGGGACGCTGGAACGCACCCGAAGCGTGCGCCCCGCCGCTTGTCGGCCGGCCCCTGTGACATCGAGGATACCGCCCGGCCTCAGCGGTACCGGGGGGTGAGCAGGGGCTGGCCCACCTGCAGCGCGCTCGACCCCAGATCGTTCATCGCGACGATCTCGTCGATCACGACCTCGCGCGGCATCTCGGGTGCCACCCGGCCGGCGATCGAGCTGAGCGAGTCCCCCGAGCGCACATGGACGACCTCGGAACTCACGGCGGACGGTGTCAGCGAGTCCGAGTAATTCTGGCCGACGACACCGAACACCCACACGACGAACGCCAGCCCGACACCGGCGAGGAGCGCGACCGCGGTGCGGCGGCGGCGACGGAACACCGCCGCGTCGGGCCCGACCGGGCCACGTCCCCGGACCCCGACCGGAGAGCCACAGTGGGTACCGCCCACCCGCGGGGTCACCGGCGATGCCCCCCGCGGCCGGGTGCCGGCCGGCCGGTTGTCGACCGGTCGGCCGCCGTCGGACAGCGGGGCGCGGGTCCGGACGCGATCGGCGCGGTCGGTGCGCGGCCGGACGGCGTCGGGACGGTCGGTGCGGACGGGAGCGACGAGAGTGGCGGTGCGCATGGTGCCCTCCGGTGTTCGGGTGTCTGGGATCGTGCGGGTGTGGTGGTCGGTGTTCGAACATCGATCAGATGTTCGATGCACTGATGTTCGAATTTGTAGCACGACGTCCCGACAAAGTCTCGCGACACATCGAACAAATGTTTGAGGTGCCGGTCGCACTCCGCTAGGCTCGGACCCGGCGCAAGCCATCTACCAGCACGTTCCGAAGACGAGAGGAACCGAACATGAGTGACACCGGCGATAGGCGCGGCCGAGCGCGGGGCGCCGACGACGAGGCCCCGTTCGACGCCGCCGCCGCCGAGGCCTCACTCACCCCGCGACAGGCCGGGGTCCTGGAGGTGATCCGCCGCTCGGTGCGCGAGCGCGGTTATCCGCCGAGCATCCGGGAGATCGGCGACGAGGTCGGCCTGGCCTCGACGTCATCGGTGGCCCATCAGTTGCGGACGCTGGAACGCAAGGGGCTGCTCAAGCGCGACGCGAACCGTCCCCGTGCGGTCAACATCGCCCCGAGTGACACCCCGTCGCCGGACACCCCGACGGCCGGCCAGCTTCCCGAGCCGACCTTCGTGCCGGTTCTCGGCCGTATCGCGGCCGGCGGTCCGATCCTGGCCGAGGAGGCCGTCGAGGACGTCTTCCCACTGCCCCGTGAGCTCGTCGGCGAGGGATCGCTCTTCCTGTTGCGCGTCGTCGGCGAGTCGATGATCGACGCCGCGATCTGCGACGGCGACTGGGTCGTGGTCCGGCAGCAGAACGTCGCCGACAACGGCGACATCGTCGCGGCCATGATCGACGGCGAGGCCACCGTGAAGACCTTCAAGCGTCAGGGCCCGAACGTCTGGCTCATGCCGCACAACGAACTGTTCGATCCGATCCCGGGCAACGATGCCGTCATCCTCGGCAAGGTCGTCACCGTGATGCGGCGAGTCTGACCTCTCCACCGACCGAACCGTCGAGCACCGCCGCGGCCGCCTCGCGCGCCGCGGCGGGATCCGAGGTGGACAGGGCAGCCTCGGCGGCGGCCCGGCAGTCCGGTGCGGACACCTCGCCGAGCCGGGCCCCCACGGCCGCCGCAGCAGCCGGCGCGCTGGACAGCGAGGTGACCCCGAGACCGACGAGCACGCAGGCGAGGTTCGGATCGGCGGCGGCCTCGCCGCACACCCCGACCGGCTTTCCCTGACGTGCACCCGCTGCCGCGACACCCGCGATGAGGCTCAACACGGCCGGTTGCCACGGGTCGGTCAGTCCGGCGAGATCGGCCGACATCCGGTCGGCCGCCATCGTGTACTGGGTCAGATCGTTGGTGCCGATGGACACGAAGTCCACCTCGGCGAGGACGGCTTCGGCCAGGATCGCCGCCGCGGGCACCTCGATCATCACCCCGGCGACCAGACCACGGCCGCGGACCTCGGCGGCGAAGGTGCGCGCCTCCGCCGGCGAGGCGATCATCGGCGCCATGACCCACGGCGCGACGGCCGACCCCGACGCGGCCTGCGCGATCGCGTCGAGCTGATGCGCGCGGATCTCGGGGTGCGCCAGCGCGATCCGATCGCCCCGCACGCCGAGCGCTGGGTTCGATTCGTCGGGATGGGTCACGAACCGGAGCGGTTTGTCGGACCCGGCGTCGAGGGTGCGGATGACCACCTTCTGCCCGTCGAACGCATCGAGCACCTCCCGGTAGATCGCGGCCTGCTCGTCCACCGACGGTTCGTCGGCACGCTCGAGGAACGCGAGTTCGGTGCGGAAGAGCCCGACGCCCTCGACGGGGTACCCGGCCGCGGCGCGTGCCGACGATCCGTCGGCGACGTTGGCGAGCACCGCCACGGCGACCCCGTCGGCGGTCTGCCCCGGACCGGTCCAGCCGGCGACGAGTGCGGCATGCCGCCGATCCTCGTCGACGCGAGCCCGGGCCGCCTCCGCATCGGGCTCCACCTCGATCCGCCCGGTGCTGCCGTCGACGAGAACGGTTGTGCCGGGCTCGATCTCGTCCAGGTCGGCCACCGCCACCACGCACGGGATCCCCAGCTGGCGCGCGATGATCGCGGTGTGGCTGGTCGGTCCGCCGAGGCGGGTGACGAGGGCGATGGTGCTCGTGGGGTCGAGGCCCGCGGTGTCGGCGGGCGCGAGGTCGTCGGCGAGCAGGACCGACGGCACCTCCGGAGTGGGCACACCGGGTTCGGGTAGGCCGAGCAGTTCGGCGAGGACCCGGTCGCGCACGTCGTTGAGATCGGTGACCCGCTCGGCCATCAGTCCGCCGAGCTTGGTGAACACCGCCGCGAACTGTTCGGTGGCCGCGACGGCAKCGGCCTCGGCGGGGGCGCCCTTGCCGATGAGCGCGGTCGCGGCACCGATCCAGCCGCGGTCCTCGGCCAGGCCCGCCGTCGCGGCGAGCACCTCGGCCGTCACCCCGGTGTTCTGCGACGCGCGCGTGCGCAGCCGCGCGGCGACGGCGCCGGCCGCGGTGGCGAAGCGCGTGACCTCGTCGGCGCGCCGTTCCTCGGCGATCTCCACACCGACGCCGAGCTTCTCCGGCGAGTGGTCGGGTCGCTCGCCCGGCCACAGCGCGGGACCGTGGGCCAACCCGCCGACCACCGGGGTTCCCGTCAGGATCTGCGCCATCGTCTTGCCTCTCACTCGACTACCGATGTGACCACCGTTACAAAAAGTGCTTGACTTGTCAACACAAACAGGCGTAAACACAATTACTACAACATCCAATCCCACACGCCTCAACAAGCGGGTTGGTCGAAACCGGAGATCGGAGCGGTGTGTACGCCGAGGAGAGACAACAGGCGATCGTCGACGAGGTGCGACTCGCGGGGCGGGCATCCGTGGCCGCGCTCGCCGAGAAATTCGACGTCACCAGCGAGACCGTCCGACGCGATCTCGCGGTACTGGAACGCGCCGGACATCTCCAGCGGGTCCACGGCGGCGCCGTGCGCGCCGAGATCATGCGCACCCTCGGCGAGCTCGGGATCGACGAACGGGAGTCGAGCCAGATCGAGCAGAAGACCGCGATCGGCCGGGCGGCCATCCGGTTCCTGCCGCCCGACGGCGGCTCGGTGCTCTTCGACGCCGGCACCACCACCTACCGCGCGGCCGAGGCGACCGCTCCCGATCGGAGGCTCACCCTGTTCACCAACAGCCTGCCCATCGCCGGCCTGCTCGCGGGAACCCATCCCGACGGTCTCCATGCCCTCGGCGGACGCGTACGCGGTCTCACCCAGGCGACCGTGGGCGTCGACACCGTGGACGCGCTTCGCCGACTGCGCGTGACCACCGCCTTCATCGGGACGAACGGCCTGAGCGAGGCCCACGGGTTGTCGACACCCGACCCCGACGAGGCCGCGGTCAAGGCGGCGATGGTCGCAGCCGCGCAACGGGTCGTGGTCCTTGCCGACAGCTCGAAGATGGACCGCGAGGACCTCACCTCCTTCGCCGGACTCGACGACGTCGACGTCCTCATCACCGACTCCGGGATCGACCCGGCCTATTCGGCGGCCCTGTCCGCGCGTGGCGTCGAGGTCGTGATCGCATGATCGTCACCGTCACCGCCAACCCGAGTCTCGACCGCACCCTCGAACTCGGCGCACCGCTCGCCCGCGGCGAGGTGCAGCGCGCCGGCGTGGTCCGCACCGAGCCGGGCGGCAAGGGCGTCAACGTGGCCCGGGTCGTCGCGGCCGCGGGCCTGGCCACCCGCGCACTGCTCCCGGCGCGGCCGGGCGACCCGCTGCGGGCCGCACTCGACGACCTCGCACTCCCCTACGACGCCGTGCCGGTCGACGGCGAGGTCCGGTCCAACATCACCATCGCCGAATCCGACGGGACGACCACCAAGATCAACGCACCGGGCGTCACCTTGACGGGCCCGGACCGCGAGGCGCTCGTCGGGCTGATCCGTGAGCACGCCGGCTCCGCGCAGTGGGTCACCCTCTGCGGGTCGCTGCCTCCCGGCGTCCCCGACGACTGGTACCGCTCGATCGCCGACGACCTCGTCCTCGCCGGCTGCCGGGTCGCGGTGGACACCTCGGGCGCTCCCCTCCGTGCCAGCGTCACCGGTCGCGTCGACCTGATCAAGCCCAACGAGGACGAGCTCGCCGAACTGACCGGCGCCGACCCCGGACAGCTCCGAGAAGCACTCGCGCGCAACGATCTCGGACCGGTCATCGACGCCGCTGCGACCATCGCCGAACAGATCGGGGGCAACGTCCTCGCCACCCTCGGCGCCGTCGGGGCCGTGTTGGTCACCGCATCCGGCGTGTGGTCGGCGACCCCGCCGCCGATCGTCCCGCGCAGCACCGTCGGCGCCGGCGACTCGTCACTGGCCGGCTACCTCATCGCGCAGAGCACCGGGGCCGCGCCCGCCGACTGCCTCCGGTCGGCCGTGGCGTACGGCGCGGCGGCCGCATCGCTCGCCGGCACCCAGGCCCCCACGCCCGACCACCTCGACCTCCCCGGCGTGCGGGTGACCGAACTGTCGGGAGCCGCGCGCATGACCTGACGGCACCGTCCCGGCGAGTCTCCACATCCATCCAACACCGCACCCATCCAGCACCGACTCCATCCACCATCGACCCACCCAGCACCGACCCCACTCTTTCCACCGAAGGACATCCCATGACCGAGCAGATCATCACCGCGCAGACGGTGAGTCTCGACGTCGACGCCGGCGGCGATCCCGCCGCCGTCATCACCACGCTCGCCGACGCCCTCGCCGCGGCCGGCCGGACCACCGATCCCGCCGACCTCGCGCGGGCCGCACTGGACCGAGAAGCCAAGTCCGCCACCGGACTTCCCGGCGGCATCGCCATCCCGCACGCCCGTACCGCGTCGGTGACCGCGGCCAGTCTCGCCATGGCGCGGCTGTCCCGCAAGGTCGACTTCGGCGCACCGGACGGGCCGGCCGACCTGGTCTTCCTCATCGCCGCGCCCGAGGGGGGTGCCAGTGCGCACATGAAGCTCCTCAGCTCGCTGGCCCGCTCACTCGTCCGGCCCGACTTCGTGGCCTCGCTCCGCGCGGCCGAGAACGAGGAGCGGGTCATCGAATTGGTCAACGAGGCCATCGACCCCGCACCCCCGGCCCCCGCCACCGCGCCGACCGCCACCCCGTCGACCACTGCCCCGTCGACCACTGCCCCGGCCGCCGCGGCAGCACCAGCGACGTCGACCACGGAACCCGAAGGTGCGCCGGCCCGCCCGGACTCGGACCGGACCCCGGACCCGGGACCGGCCACGCCGCGCATCGTCGCGATCACCGCATGCCCGACCGGCATCGCCCACACCTACATGGCGGCCGACGCCCTGAAGTACGCCGCCGAGCGGGCCGGCGTCGAGTTCGCGGTGGAGACCCAGGGGTCCTCGGCGACCACGGCCTTCGATCCGGATGTGATCGCGTCGGCCGACGCCGTCATCTTCGCCACGGACGTCGGGGTCAAGGACCGCAACCGGTTCCGCGGCAAACCCGTCATCGCATCCGGGGTGAAGCGCGCCATCAACGAACCCGACGCCATGATCGCCGAGGCGGTCGCGGCGGGGCGCGACCCGAACGCGGCGCGCGTCACCGGCGACGGCGCGGACGCGGACGCGGCCGACTCGTCGAAGTCGGGCATCGGTCTCGCCGGCCGTACCCGCCAGGCACTCATGACCGGTGTGAGCTACATGATCCCGTTCGTCGCGGCGGGCGGACTGCTCATCGCGCTCGGCTTCCTGCTCGCCGGCTACGAAGTCGCCAACACGAACCTCGACGACGGCGGCACCCTCAGCGACGGCGCGTTCATCGCCCTGAACAACAGCCTCTGGGATCTGCCGGCGGGCGGGTTGTTGCAGTACCTGGGCGCGGTGAGCTTCGCGATCGGCTCGGGCGTGATGGGCTTGGCCGTACCGGTCCTCGCGGGCTACATCTCGTTCGCGATCGCCGACCGCCCCGGTATCGCACCCGGTTTCGTGGCCGGCATCGTCTCGCTCGCCGTGGGCGCCAGCTTCATCGGCGCACTGATCGGCGGTCTCATCGCCGGCGTGGTGTGCCTGTGGATCGCGCGGACCCCGGTGCCCCAGTGGGCTCGTGGTCTCATGCCGGTCGTGGTCATCCCGCTGTTCGGCAGCATGATCGTCGGCGGACTGCTCTACATGGTCCTCGGCAAACCGCTAGCCTGGCTGACCGAGCAGATGAACAGCGGCCTCGAGAGCATGTCCGGCGGATCGGCCATCGCCCTCGGCATCGTGCTCGGCCTGATGATGTGCTTCGACCTCGGCGGACCGGTCAACAAGAGCGCGTACCTGTTCGCCACCGCCGGGATCGCCGACGCGGCGACTGCCGGACCCGCGCAGTTCCAGATCATGGCGGCGGTCATGTGTGCCGGCATGGTGCCCCCGCTCGCCCTGGCTCTCGCCACCGTCGTCCGACCGGGCCTGTTCACCGAACCGGAGCGCGAGAACGGCAAGGCCGCATGGCTCCTCGGCGCGTCGTTCATCTCCGAAGGTGCCATCCCGTTCGCCGCGGTCGACCCCTTCCGGGTCATCCCGTCGATGATGGCCGGTGGTGCCCTGAGCGGTGCGCTGATCATGGCCTTCGGTGTCGAACTGCGCGCCCCGCACGGCGGCATCTTCGTCTTCTTCGCCATGAACAACTGGGTCCTGTTCCTCGTCGCGCTGGTCGCCGGTACGGTGCTGTCCGCCGTCCTGGTGGTCGCGGCCAAGCAGGTGCACCGCAGTCGCGACGCCGTCGCCTTCGACGAGCTCGAGGCGGTCGCCGTCTGACACCCGATCACACGACCACCTGACATCCGGGGCGCTCCCCGGCACCGAATCGCCCGACAACCACCACAGAACACACGACAACACTCGAAGGAGTTCCCATGCCCAGCACCACCGCCACCGTCGGCTCCGCAGTCGGACTGCACGCCCGCCCCGCCACGATCATCGCCGAGGCGGTCGCCGAGACCGGCAGCCCGGTGACGCTGGGCCTCGAGGGCGGTGACCCGGTGGACGCGGGGTCGGCGCTGATGATCATGACGCTCGGGGCCGAGAAGGGCACCCGCGTGGTCGTGACGGCCGACGACCAGGCTGCGCTCGACACCATCGTCGGTCTCGTCGAGAAGGATCTCGACGCCGACTAGGTCCGTACAGCCGACTGGGTCCGTACAGCCGGCGTGGCGCTCAGATCCGGAGGTCCGCGATCTCGCCCGCGAAAGCGGCCGGGACGCGGACCTTCATCGTGGTACCGGTCTCGGTGTGCTCCGACGAGATGACCTCGCCCTCGCTGTGGACGCGAGACACGACATCACCCCGGTCGAACGGCACCTCGATGGTCATCTCGACGTCCTCGCGGCCGACGAACTCGCGCACCCGCCCGAAGAGTTCGGGCAGTCCCTCGCCGGTCCGGGCGGAGATGAACACCGCATCCGGACCGAGCGCGCCGCGCAACTCGGTGAGTCGGTTGCCGTCGATGGCGTCGATCTTGTTGATGACCAACAACTCCGGCGGCGCGGTGACGCCCTCTTCGGCGACGATCTCGTTGATGACCTGACGGACGGCCGAGATCTGTTCCATCGGGAAGGCGTCCGCACCGTCCACGACGTGCAGCAGCAGATCGGCGTCGACGACCTCCTCGAGCGTCGAGCGGAACGCCTCGACGAGTTGGGTCGGCAGATGCCGGACGAACCCGACCGTGTCGGTGAAGACGACCGCGCGGCCGTCGTCGAGCGTCGCCCGTCTCGTGGTGGGATCCAGGGTCGCGAACAACGCGTCCTGCACGAGGACACCGGCGCCGGTCATCGCGTTGACCAGGCTGGACTTGCCCGCGTTGGTGTAGCCGGCGACGGTGATCGTCGGGATCGAACCGCTCTTGCGCGCAGCACGTTTGGTGTTCCGCGCCTTCTTCATGCCACGGATCTCGCGCCGCAGCTTGGCCATCCGCTCCCGAATGCGGCGACGGTCGGTCTCGATCTTGGTCTCACCGGGACCGCGCAGGCCCACACCGCCGTTGCTGCCCGCCCGGCCACCGGCCTGACGGGACATCGATTCACCCCAACCGCGCAGACGCGGGAGCATGTACTCCATCTGGGCGAGGGACACCTGCGCCTTGCCCTCCCGCGAGGTCGCGTGCTGGGCGAAGATGTCGAGGATCAGCGCGGTGCGGTCGATGACCTTCACCTTCACCACCTTCTCCAGCGCATTGAGCTGGGCGGGGGTGAGCTCACCGTCGCACACGACGGTGTCGGCGCCGGTCGCGAGGACGATCTCGCGCAATTCCTCGGCCTTGCCACTGCCGATGTAGGTGGCGGGATCGGGTTTGGAGCGACGCTGGATCACCGCGTCCAGGATCTGTGAACCGGCCGTCTCGGCGAGGGCGGCCAGCTCGGTCATGTTGGCCTTCGCGGCAGCCGCGCTGCCCTCGGTCCACACGCCGACCAGGACCACGCGTTCGAGTCGTAGCTGCCGGTACTCGACCTCGGTGACGTCGGTGAGTTCGGTGGAGAGTCCCACGATGCGCTGCAGTGAGGCGCGCTCGGACAGTTGGAGTTCGCCGGTGGTGGGATCCGCGGTGTCGCGGATCCCGAGATCGGCCGCGGACATGATCTGTGCTTCTGATTCGGTCATACGGGAACCATGGTCTCACGACCGGCCCGGGCCGAGCACGCGAATATCGAGCTCAGCGCTCCCAGCCGGGCCGCAGCACCCCGTCGGCGACCAGCATCGACGGCCCGCGCAGGGTCGAGCCGTCGGGACGGATCGTCACGGTGACCTCACCGCCGGGGATGCCGATGCGCAGCTCGCCGGTGTCCGCGCCGCGGGCGTCGAGAGCGGCGCGCGCCGCCGCGACCAGGCCGGTTCCGCAGCTGCGCGTCTCCCCGACGCCCCGCTCGAACACCCGCATCCGCGCGGTCAGGCCGCCGTCGGGGCCTTCCACGGGTGGGGTCAGCAGCTCGACGTTCGCGCCGTGCGGGAAGTCGGCGGCCTCGATGATCACGCCGGCGGAGAAGTCGACCGCGTCGAGGTCGGCCGCGGTCATGTCCGCGACGACGCACGCCAGGTGGGGGTTTCCCACGTCGACCATCGCACCGGGGTAGATGTCGTCACCGATGCGGACCACCGACGACCCGTCGAGCCGCGCCGGACCCATCTCCACCGTGACCTCGGCGTGCACGGCGTCGAAGGAGTGGATGGTGACGCCGCGGGCACCCGCGCGGGAACCGACGGAGAACGTGTCGGTGTCGACGAGTCCCGAATCCCGGACGTAGTGGGCGAAGACGCGTACCCCGTTGCCGCACATCTCCGCGACCGAACCGTCGCCGTTGCGGTAGTCCATGAACCAGTCGTCGGCCGACACCCCGTCGGGCAGGGCGTCGAGGACACCGGCCGAGACGAGGGCACCCGAGCGGGCGACGCGCAGCAATCCGTCGGCGCCGATCCCCCGTTGCCGGTCGCACAGCGCCGCGACCGTCGCGGCGTCGAGCGCGATCTCGGCGTCGGGGTCGGCGAGGACCACGAAGTCGTTCTGGGTGCCATGACCCTTGACGAAGTGCAGGCCGTCGCTCGCACTGCTCTGCGGGGCGGAAGTCACGGATCACAGCCTACGGGGAAGGCGCGTCGACGATGCGCAGCGCTCGGTCGAGCAGATCGGGTGCGGCGGCGTCGAGCCACTGCGCCCGGTGATCGCGGCGGAACCACGAGCGCTGCCGACGCACATAACGCCGGGTGCCGATGAAGGTCAGCTCCTCGGCCTGCGCGAGGTCGTACTCGTCGTCGAGGGCCGCGAGGACCTGTTTGTAACCGATCGCCTGCGACGCGGTGCGTCCCTCTCGCAGGCCGCGGGAACAGAGGTCCTCCACCTCCTCGACGAGGCCCTGCTCGAACATCGCTCTCGTACGACGGCGGATCCGATCGTCGAGTTCATCGGTGTCCCGGTCGAGGGCGAGGATGATCGTGCCCCAGCGCGGTTCGCCGATGGTGGGCTGCGACGCGGCGAAGGGTGCACCGGTCAGCTCGACCACCTCCAGCGCCCGCACGATGCGGCGACCGTCGGTGGCCAGGATGGTCGACGCCGCGGCCGGGTCGACCTCCGCGAGCAACCGGTGCATCTCGCCCACTCCGCGCTCGTCGAGCAGGTCCTCGTAACGCCGGCGGACCTCCGGGTCGGTGGCCGGGAACTGCCAGTCGTCGAGGAGTCCCTGGACGTACATCATCGATCCGCCGACGATCACCGGGACCCGACCCGCGGCGCGCAACCGATCGACGTCGGCCCGCGCGGCCTGCTGATAGCGCGCGACGGTCGCCACCTCGGTCACGTCGAGCACGTCCAACTGGTGGTGCGGGATGCCACGGCGTTCGTCGGGCGGGAGCTTGGCCGTCCCGACGTCCATGCCGCGGTACTGCTGCATCGCGTCGATGTTGACGATCTCGCCGCCGAGCCGTTCGGCGAGGTCGAGGGCCAGATCGGACTTGCCGCCGGCAGTGGGTCCGACAACAGCGATCGGGGTGGGCGGCGCGGTCATCGGGCGTGCTCGCCGTCGTCGACGGTCCAGGTCACGACCACGTAACCCACGCCGAAGGGCGCGTCGGCGAAGTCGGGTACCGCCCGGACCGACCGGTCGCCGACGAGACCGGCCGCCACCTGCCACGCGACCCGGCCGCCGACGCCCTCGGCATCGCACTTCGCAGGGTCGAGTGCCATCAGCGTGTCCGTGTCCGCCGATCCGAGCGCAGCCACGATCGCGTCGTTCAGCGCCACCGCCGATTCCCGACGCCCCCCGCCGGGGGCCTTGTCGGTCAGCGCCGTCGACCCGTCGCCCACCACCAGGACCCCGACGGCGTCCGAGCCCTCGTCGAGACGGGCGGCCAGCCGGGTACCCACCGCGACGCACTCCGCGGGCGGCGTGGCGGAACCGACGCTGCACACGCTCAGCGGACCCAGCGCCATCCGCTCGGCGATCCACCCGGCGATCAGCGCCGACAGACTCATCCGGGGCAGCGGGTCGGTGACCGCGACATCGGTGGCGGCGACATCGGTGGCGGCGACATCGGTGATCGCTGAGTCGATCGTGACCGGGACATCCACGCCGAAGCGCGCGAAGGTTCCGCGCAGGGGCTCGCCCACCAGGCCCGCGATCGCCTCGTCGGCGGTTCCGATCGCCACCCAGCGGTCGATGCCGAGCGCGCCCGCGACCGCCTCGAGAGCTGCCCGCCGCACCGGCTCGGTGTCGAAGGCGGCCGGTCCGGCCAACTCGGGGACGAGCAGCGGGGCACTCGGAACGAAGACGACGGCCGCAAGCACACCACGACGCTAGTCGACAGGATCCGCCCCGCTCGCTCCGCTCCCGGCGCCGGTCACATTCGGCCCGCTCGCTCCGCTCCCGGCGCCGGTTACCCCGCGCCGCGACCCACCAACTCGGCACGGACGCCACATCGACGGGCCTGAACTGCTTGAATGGAACGGTACTTGTCGGCGATCGCGGGCGTAGGATGCCCGGCGAGAACCGACTCCAGCGACCGGCAGCCGTGACGCGCGGCACCACTGAGCGGCAGGACACGTGCACATGAGCAACCCGACCGAATCGGCTTCCGAACCCCAGCAGGCACCCGCCGGGCCGGACACACCGAAGCCGGGACCCAAGCCGGGACCCCGGCCCAAGCCCGGACCCCGCCCCGGCATCGCGTCCGAACCGGTCGTCACGCATCTCGTCACCGGCGATCCGCACCGCTTCGGTCGTATCGACGAGTCGGGTGTCGTGTGGCTCAAGACCGACGAGGGCGAACGCGAGATCGGTTCGTGGCAGGCCGGCACGGTCGAGGAGGGGCTTGCGCACTTCGGACGCCGGTTCGACGACCTCGCCACCGAGGTCGAGATCCTCGAGGAACGGCTCACCGCCCGCTCGGGAGACCCGCGTAAGGCCCAGCAAGCCGCCAAGCACCTGCTCGACGAGTTGCCCAACGCGCATGTGATCGGTGACGTCGCCGCGCTGCAGCGCCGCCTCGAGGCGATCGTCGGCAGCGCCGACGAGGTCGCCGAGACCATCCGCGCCGAGCGCGAGAAGACCCGGTCGGAGGCCATCGCGCGCAAGGAGGTCCTCGCCGCCGAGGCCGAGCAGATCGGCGCCGACGCGACCAACTGGAAGAGCGCGGGCGACCGGCTGCGCGAGATCCTCGACGAGTGGAAGTCCATCAAGGGCGTCGACCGCAAGACCGACGACGCGCTGTGGAAGCGGTACGCCAAAGCGCGCGACGCCTTCAATCGCCGGCGAGGTGCGCACTTCGCCGAACTCGACCGCGAGCGCGCCGGTGCGAAGGAACGCAAGGAAGCACTCATCGCCCGCGCCGAGGAGCTGTCCGGCTCCACCGACTGGGGTCCGACGTCGGCCAAGTTCCGGGAACTGCTCGGTGAGTGGAAGGCGGCCGGCCGCGCCCCGCGGGACACCGACGAGGCCCTCTGGCAGCGGTTCAAGGCCGCACAGGACGTCTTCTTCGGCGCCCGCAACGCGGCGTCGTCGGAGCGCGACGCGGAATTCTCCGCGAACGCGACCGCCAAGGTCGCCCTGCTCGATGCCGCCGAGAAGGCCATCGACCCGGCCGCCGATCTCGACGCGGCCCGCCGCGAGTTCCGGTCGTTCCGCGATCAGTGGGACGAGCTGGGCAAGGTCCCGCGCGATCAGATGCACAGCCTGGAGGCCCGCGCGCGGGCCCTGGAGAAGCGCATCCGCGACGCCGAGGACGCTCAGTGGCAACGGACCGATCCCGAGGCACTGGCGCGGGCGGCGCAATTCGCCGGTCGCGCAGCGCAACTCGAGGACCAGGCACGCAAGGCGGCCGAACGCGGAAAGGACCGCGACGCCGCGAAGTTGCGCGATCAGGCTGCGCAGTGGCGCGAGTGGGCCGCCGCCGCGGAGAGTGCCGTCACCGACCGCTGAGTCCGGTCGGGGCCGGCCGGATCAGTCCTCGTGCGGGTTCTTGCGGTACAGCGCTGCGGCGTAGGCCTCCTGCTCGGCGGCCTGCCGGCGCCGCTCGTCCTCGAGCGCGAGCTGATAGGAGCTCCGCGCCCACACGACGCGGGACCAGTGGAACGTGAGCACGAAGACCGCGATCCAGCCCAGCACGAGGCCGATGCCAACGCCCGACGGCGGCTCGACGCCACCGACGCCCGGCGTGTTCCGCGACCACCACGCCAGCATCCCGGCGACGCACGCGATGGCGCACCCGCACAGCGCGATCCACGCCAGGAACCACCGGCGGGTGAGCAGCGCGAGCATGGAGACGACGATGCCGAAGATCGTCACCAGGTAGACGAAGATCCTCGACACGATCGTGACGCGCTCGGCGGCCGCCTCGGGCGTGAAGGTGAGGACCTCGAGCCCGGTGACGGATCCCGTGTGCGGCAACACCATCGACACCATGGCAAGGACGACGGCCACGGCGACGACGACCGCGCGCGCACCCGGGTCGATCTCGCCGGCCACCCGCCGTTCCGCCTTGCGCAGGTCGTTCTCGTACTGCTCGAGGGCGGCCTTCTCGGACGCAGAGCTGCCGGACGCCTCGTTGTCGGACGCCGAATTCTCGGACATGGTCATCGCCTCACTTCGTGATGGTGGTCAGCTGCCGCAGCCACTGCCGCAGCCGGCGTCGGCCGGGACGGCGGCGGGGGCACCGAACCCCGGCAGCCCGAGCCCGACGCCGACGGGCGCGGTGGTGGGGGTACGGCTCTGTTCGTGCGCGTCGCCGGCGCGGGTGCGACGGTGCGCGAGAACGCCGGAATCGGCGATCAGATGGTGTGGTGCAGCTGCGGTGAGCTGCGTGTGCACGACGTCACCCGGGCGGATCCCCGACGCCGTTCCGGGCGCGAAGTGCACCAGGCGGCCGTCCCGGGCGCGGCCGGTCATGCGCTTGGTCTTCGCCGACTTGCGCCCCTCGTCGGCGACCACGAGCAACTCCACCTCGGTCCCGACCAGCGCCTCGTTCTCGGCCAGGCAGATCCGCTCCTGCAGCGCGATGAGACGCCGGTAGCGATCGGCCACGACCTCGGGCGGCACCTGATCGGCCATCGTCGCGGCGGGCGTGCCGGGGCGGGGCGAATACTGGAAGGTGAACGCGCTCGAGAAGCGGGCGCGCTCGACGACGTCCAGGGTGGCCTGGAAGTCCTCCTCGGTCTCGCCGGGGAAGCCGACGATGATGTCGGTGGTGATCGCCGCATGCGGCATGGCCTCGCGGACCTTGTCGAGGATGCCCAGGAACTTGGTCTGCCGGTAGCTGCGGCGCATCGCGCGCAGGATGCGATCGGACCCCGACTGCAGCGGCATGTGCAGTTGCGGACACACATTCGGCGTCTGGGCCATCGCCTCGATCACGTCGTCGGTGAACTCGGCGGGGTGCGGTGAGGTGAACCGGACGCGTTCGAGCCCCTCGATGTCACCGCAGGCGCGCAGCAGTTCGGCGAAGGCGCCCCGGTTGCGGGGCTGATCGGGATCGGCGAAGGACATCCCGTAGGCGTTCACGTTCTGGCCCAGCAGAGTCACCTCGACGACACCCTGGTCGACGAGGGCCTGTACCTCGGCGAGCACCTCGCCCGGCCGGCGGTCGACCTCCTTGCCGCGCAGCGACGGCACGATGCAGAACGTGCAGGTGTTGTTGCACCCCACCGACACCGACACCCAGCCCGAGTAGGCGGAGTCGCGCTTGGCCGGCAGGGTCGACGGGAACCGCTCGAGCGCGTCGAGGATCTCCACCTGGGCGGCGTCGTTGTGGCGGGCACGATCGAGCAACGCGGGCAGCGACCCTATGTTGTGTGTGCCGAAGACGACGTCGACCCACGGTGCTCGGGACAGCACCGTGTCCTTGTCCTTCTGCGCGAGGCAGCCGCCGACGGCGATCTGCATGCCGGGCCGATCGGACTTGACCGGGGCGAGGTGCGACAGGTTGCCGTACAGCTTGTTGTCGGCGTTCTCCCGGATCGCGCAAGTGTTGAAGACGACGAGATCGGCGGGGTCGTCATCACCCGCGCGCACGTACCCGGCGTCCTCGAGCAGACCGGCGATGCGCTCGGAATCGTGGACGTTCATCTGGCAGCCGTAGGTACGGACCTGATAACTGCGCGCGGCGGGTGCTGCCTGCTCAGGCCGATCCGACAACTCGATACTCACCCCTACGAGGGTACGGGGCGCACGCAAATCGACTCCCACAGGACACCGTGTTCCACGTCGGCCGATAGGGTGCCCCAATGACCGTTTCGCCGAGTAAGTCCGCGGACCCAGGGTCCCAGCCGATGATCGCGATGCGCGGGGTGCAGAAACACTTCGGGTCGTTGCACGTCCTCAAGGACATCGATCTCGAGGTCCCCGCCGGTCAGGTCGTGGTGGTCCTCGGACCGTCGGGCTCGGGCAAGTCCACCCTCTGCCGCACGATCAATCGCCTCGAGCCGATCGACGGCGGCGAGATCCTGGTCGAGGGGCAGGTGCTGCCCGCCGAGGGCAAGGACCTCGCCCGGCTCCGCGCCGACGTCGGAATGGTCTTCCAGTCCTTCAACCTGTTCTCGCACAAGACGATCCTCGAGAATGTCACGCTCGCGCCGATCAAGGTGCGCAAGAAGAGCAAGGACGAGGCCGGCAAGCGCGCCCTCGAACTGCTCGAGCGCGTCGGCATCGCCAGCCAGAAGGACAAGTACCCCGCCCAGCTCTCCGGCGGCCAGCAGCAGCGCGTGGCCATCGCCCGGTCGCTGGCGATGAACCCGAAGATCATGTTGTTCGACGAACCGACCTCGGCCCTCGACCCGGAGATGGTCAACGAGGTGCTCGACGTGATGGTGTCCCTCGCGAAAGAGGGCATGACGATGGTGGTCGTCACCCACGAGATGGGCTTCGCGCGCAAGGCCGCCGACCGCATCATCTTCATGGCCGACGGGGCGATCATCGAGGACTCCGATCCGGAGACGTTCTTCAGCAACCCGTCGACCGATCGCGCCCGGGACTTCCTCGGCAAGGTCCTGGGGCACTGACATGACACAGCGAACCACCCGCCCGATGCGGACCGCGGGCCTGGTCCTCGCGGTCGGCGCCCTGCTCGCCACCGTGTTGTCCGCCTGCGGCAGCACCGAACCGCGCAATCTGCTCGACTCCATCCGCGAGGGATCGGTCGTGCTGGGCGTCAAGTTCGACCAGCCGGGTCTCGGTCTGTACGAACCCGACGGCAATGTCGAGGGTTTCGACGCCTCGGTGTCGCGCTATGTCGTCAACCACATCGCCGACGACCTCGGTGTCCCCCATCCCGAGGTCACCTGGCGCGAGACCCCCTCGGCGCGCCGCGAGGCGATGATCGACAACGGTGAGGTCGACCTGATCGCGGCCACGTACTCGATCAACGCGGCGCGCTCGAAGAAGGTGTCCTTCGGCGGTCCCTATCTCGTCACGTACCAGGGTCTGATGGTGCGTGCCGACGACAACACGATCGACGAACTCGCCGACCTCGACAAGGGCAAGAAGCTCTGCTCGGTGACCGGCTCGACACCGGCGCAGAACGTCAAGGCACAGCTGCCCGCGGTCCAGTTGCAGGAGTACGACTCCTACTCGGCCTGCGTCGAGGCGCTGCGTCGCGACAAGGTCGACGCGGTGACCACCGACGAGGCGATCCTCGCCGGCTACTCCAACTTCTGGGAGGGCGAGTTCAAGCTCGTCGAGATGACCTACCTCAAGGACGCCTGCGTGAAGGATGCCCTGAAGACCGCGGGCAGTCCGTTCTCCACCGAGCGCTACGGCGTGGGGCTGGCTCTGGACGACACGGCGTCGCAGAACGCCGTCAACACGGCACTCGACGCGATGCTCGCGCCTTCCGTCGACGGCGAGTCGGCCTGGAACGCCGCGCTGCGCGAGGCGCTCGGCAATCCCTACGTGGACGAGATCATCGCCCGCGCCGACCGTCCGGACTCGAAGTTCCCCTACCTGCCCGATCCCGGCGACCTCGACTTCCTCGACTCGCCCTCCACACCGTGCCCGCCCGGGCTGCAGTGAGCGACGGAGCTACCGATGAATGACGTCTCTCTGTGGGAGAGCATGGGTCCAGAGCTGTGGCCCGCCTTCTGGGTGACCATCCAGCTGACCTTCTACTCGGCGATCGGCTCGCTGGTGTGGGGCACGATCCTCGCGGCCATGCGGGTCTCCCCGGTGCCGGTGATGCGCGGCTTCGCCGAGGTCTACGTGAACATCGTCCGCAACACGCCGCTGACACTCGTGGTGCTGTTCTGTGCGATCGGCCTGTACCAGAACCTGGGCCTGACCTTCGCGCCGACGATCGAGTCGAACAACTTCTGGCTCGCCGTCCTCGCCTTCGTGCTGTACACCTCGACGTTCGTCTGTGAGACGCTGCGCTCCGGCTTCAACACGGTCCCGCTCGGGCAGGCCGAAGCCGCTCGCTCCCTCGGCCTCTCGTTCACGCAGGTCTTCGGGGTCATCGTGCTGCCGCAGGCGATCCGGTCGGTGATCGGTCCGCTGGGCAGCGTCCTGATCGCGCTCACCAAGAACACGACGGTCGCCTCGGTGATCGGCGTCGCCGAGGCGGCGGCTCTGATGAAGACCGAGATCGAGACCTACTCCGACCAGCTGTTCGTCATCTTCGGCGTCATCGCGGCGGGATTCATGATCATCACACTCAGCGAGGGTGCCGTCTTCGGCTACCTCGCCAAGCGACTGGCGGTGAAACGATGAGCGCTGACTCGACCGTCCTCTACGACGCCCCGGGACCACGCGCCCGCACCCGGAACCGCTTGCTGGCGATCGCGTTCATCGCGGTCCTGGCCGCGATCGCGATCTACGTGATCGCCGTCCTCGCCGCCAACGAACAGTTCACCGCCGAGAAGTGGTCGCCGTTCGTCACGTGGAGCACGTGGACCGGCTACATCCTGCCGGGCCTGTGGCGGACCCTCGCGGCCGCGGCGGTCTCGATCGTGCTGTCGCTGTTGCTCGGTGCGGTCCTCGGTATCGGCCGACTCTCCGATCACCTGTGGGTACGCACCATCGCGGGCCTGTTCGTCGAGGTGTTCCGCGCCATCCCGGTGCTGATCCTGATGGTGTTCACCTGGTTCCTGTTCGCGATCTACGGGATCTTCCCGTCGTCCTTCCTGGCGTTCGCGGCGGTGGTCACCGGACTCACCCTGTACAACGGGTCGGTCATGGCCGAGATCCTGCGATCCGGTATCAACTCACTGCCCAAGGGACAGACCGAGGCGTCGATGGCACTGGGTCTGCGCAAGAGCCAGATGATGCGCATCATCCTTCTGCCACAGGCGATCACGGCGATGATGCCCGCGTTGATCTCGCAGATGGTCGTGGCACTGAAGGACAGTGCGCTGGGCTACATCATCGGTTACTCCGAGGTGGTCCGCAGCGGCCTGCTCTCGGCGTCGCGCTACGGCAACTACATCCCGGCGCTGATCGTCGTGGCCATCATCATGATCCTGATCAACTTCGGGCTCTCGACCTTCGCCACCACCCTCGAACGCCGACTCCGGCAGGGGCGCCGGTCGTCCGCACCGCCCGCGGATCCGGAAGAGACCGAACTCGCCGCGTCGGAGAACCTACCGACCGGCAGGTGACACCCGCACGATCGTCGTGCGGGGCGCTCAGCCGCTACGCAGCTCGCTGAGCGCCTCCCCCACGACGTCGAACGCCAGGGACTGGGAATAGCCGCGCCGCACCAGCATTCCGACGAGACGTCGCATCGCCTTGTCACGTTCGGCGCGATCCTCGGCTATCCGGTCGACGACCGAGGGCGTGAGTTTGCGCACGACCAGACCCGACGCGATCTCACGTTCGTCGTCGGGGTCGATGACGGCGAGGGCCTCGGCGATGATCGACTCGTCGATGCCCTTGGTGCGGAGCTCGTGTCGTAACGCGACGCGTCCCTTACCGGAGTTGAGGTGGCGGGAGCGTACCCACTCGGAGGCGAACTCCTCGTCGTCGAGGAGGTTGTGTTGCTCCAGGCGCGCCATCACGTCGTCGACCGCGTCGGGTTCGAAACCCTTGCGCGTCAATCGCTCTCGCATCTCCTGGCGTGAACGCGCACGAACCCCGAGCAGTCGGAGCGCCGAGTCCCATGCACTGGGTCCCTTACGGTCGGGATCGTTGTCCCGCCGTGTGCGCGTCTGCCCGGGGTCCGTTGCCTCGCTCACGGTCTACCTGAACTCGCCTTCGATGTCAGAATTCGACTGGGGCGGGGGCGATGTCGTCGGCGTCGACGGTGGCGCCGATGCCCAGCTTCTCTTTGATCTTCTTCTCGATCTCGTCGCGGATGTCGACGTTCTCGAGCAGGAACTTGCGCGCGTTCTCCTTGCCCTGGCCGAGTTGATCGCCCTCGTAGGTGAACCACGAACCGGACTTGCGGATGAAGCCCTCCGCGACACCCATGTCGATCAGCGAGCCCTCCTTGCTGATGCCCTGGCCGTAGAGGATGTCGAACTCGGCCTGCTTGAACGGCGGTGCGACCTTGTTCTTGACGACCTTGACGCGTGTGCGGTTACCGACCGCGTCGGTCCCGTCCTTGAGGGTCTCGATCCGGCGGACGTCGAGGCGCACCGACGAGTAGAACTTCAGCGCCTTTCCGCCCGTGGTGGTCTCGGGCGATCCGAACATGACGCCGATCTTCTCGCGCAGCTGGTTGATGAAGATCGCGGTGGTCTTCGACTGGTTCAGCGCGGAGGTCATCTTCCGCAGGGCCTGGCTCATCAGGCGGGCCTGCAGACCGACGTGGCTGTCGCCCATCTCGCCCTCGATCTCGGCCTTGGGGACCAGCGCGGCCACCGAGTCGATGACCAGGATGTCGAGCGCGCCCGATCGGATCAGCATGTCCGCGATCTCGAGCGCCTGCTCACCGGTGTCGGGCTGGGACACCAGCAGCGCGTCGGTGTCGACGCCGAGTTTGGCGGCGTAGTCGGGATCGAGTGCGTGCTCGGCGTCGATGAACGCGGCGATGCCGCCCTGCGCCTGGGCGTTGGCGACGGCGTGCAGGGCGACGGTCGTCTTACCCGAGGACTCCGGACCGTAGATCTCCACGACGCGGCCGCGGGGCAGTCCGCCGATACCGAGGGCGACGTCGAGCGCGATGGACCCGGTGGGGATGATCTCGATCGGCTGACGGGTCTCCTCGCCGAGCCGCATCACCGAACCCTTGCCGAAGTTCTTGTCGATCTGCGCGAGGGCGAGGTCGAGAGCCTTCTCGCGGTCTTGGGGCGCAGGTGCCATGGGAGTTCTCCTCGGTTGTGAGCCGGATTTCCGGCGGGCGGTCTGTGCGGTCCGGGCGTTCATGTGATGAAAGTAGCCGGTGGGTCCGACAACTCTTCAGACGCAGACTCGGCCCGTGTGGTTCCGTCTGATTTCACCTCTGGGCACCAGGATGAACGAACACCTGTTCGATGGCAAGTGTGACACGCGGTGGCGTGTCACCAGCGATGGCGCGGTACGTCGAAGTCGCGACAGATCGCGATCCAGACATCGCGCGGGTCGACCCCGTCGTCGATCGCCTGGGCACCCGTGCGACCGCCGACCTCGATCAGGATGTGATCGGACAGGATCGAATCCGCCGAGGGCACACCGAATTCGGTGGTCATCAACTCGGTGAACTCGGTCAGACGCACGGGTCCAGCCTAGGTGACGACGCCAGGACGCGACGCGCGACCGCCACCGGGTCGACGACGTCGGCCACCGACTCCCCGATCGCACCCGCCGCGCGTGCATGTGCCGGATTGTCCAGGACGGCCCGCACGGCGTCGGCAACGGCGTCCGCGGTGACCGGACGCACCACCTGCCCCGCGCCGGCTCGTCGGATCCGGGCGGCGAGCTCCCACTGGTCACCCCCGCCGGGCACCGCGACGACCGGCACCGACGCGAGCATCGCCTTGGCGAGGATCCCGTGCCCCGAGCCACAGATCAGCAGGTCGGCGTGCGCGAGCACCTCGTCCTGCCGGCCCGGCCCCGCCGTGATCAGTTCCCCGCGGAAGCGGGCGAGATCAGCCCCGTCGGGGTCGCGGAGCCCCGAGACCACCACCCGCACGGTCCGGCCCAGTGTGTCCGGCGACAGGGCTTCGAGAGCCGCGCCGAGCATGTCGGCGGCGCCGGTCTGCGCGGTCGACGGGGCGACGACGGCGAGGGGGTGATCGCCGGTAGGCACGGTGAAGTGATCGTCGGTGGGCTCCCACCCCAGAGGTCCGACGAGATGCGCGTCGGTCGGCCAGTCGGGGCGCGGGACCTCGAGGCCGGGAAGGGTGGCGATGAGTCGCGCCGCCGGTTCCGCGTCGACGTCACCCAGCCCGATCGTCCGCCGCGCAGCGTCCCGCTGCCGCACGCCCTGGCGGATCGACGACGCGGTGGCGGCGCGCATCAGCGTGTCGCGCAGCCGACCCCCGACGCCGCGACCCGGTTCGAGCCCGGACCCGATCGGCGGTAGTCCCCGGGACGGCCGGTACAGCGGATGCGGCGACAGCTCGATCCAGGGCAGCCCACACAGTTGAGCCGCCCAGCCGCCGCCCACCGTGATGACGTCGGAGATGACGAGTTGGGTCCCGGCCGCACGCAGCGGCCCGACGAGCTGCTGGGCCATGCGCGCGGCGCGGGCACTCAGCTTGRCTCCGGCGTCGGAATCGTCGTCGGAGTCCTCGGCGCGAAGCCCCGGGAGATCGGCGATGTCGATCCCCCGGCGACGCGCGGCCYCCGACCATGCGAGAGAGGTGAACACGACCGGTGTGTCACCGGCGGAGCGGAACCGCTCGGCCAGCGCGAATGCCGGGAAGGCATGCCCGGCGTCGGAGCCCGCGACGATCGCGACGCGCACGGGTTCGTCGTGCACGCGTGCGCGATCTGTCAGTTCTGCTGGGGCGGCTCGGTGGTCGGCGGCGCGGACTGGGTCGCCGGCTTCTGCAGACCCGGTGCGGTCGTCCCGGCGGCGGGCAGCGCGTCACCGCGCATGCTCGCGCGGATCTGTTCGAGACGAGAATGTCCGGCCATCTGCACGCCGGCCTGCTCGACCTCCTGCATGCGGCCCTGCACGGAGTTCTTGGCCAGCTCCGCCGAACCGAGCGCGTTCGCGTAGCGTCGTTCGATCTTGTCGCGGACCTGGTCGAGGCTCGGCGTGTTGCCGGGCACCGACAGCTCGCTCATCTGGTTGAGCGACGCCGAGACCTGCTCCTGCATCTTCGCCTGCTCGAGTTGACTGAGCAGCTTCGAACGCTCGGACAGCTTCTGCTGCAGGATCATCGCGTTGCGCTCGACGGCCTTCTTGGCCTGATCGGCCGCCTGGAGCGACTGGTCGTGCAAGGACTTGAGGTCCTCCACGCTCTGCTCGGCGGTCACCAGCTGGGCCGCGAACGCCTCGGCAGCGTTGGTGTATTCGGTCGCCTTCTGGGTGTCACCGGCCGCGGCGGCCTGATCGGCCAGCGTCAGCGCCTGGCGGGTGTTCGCCTGCAGCCGCTCGACGTCCTCGAGTTGCCGGTTCAGCTTCATCTCGAGCTGACGCTGGTTGCCGATCACCGAGGCCGCCTGCTGCGAGAGCGCCTGGTGCTGGCGCTGGGCGTCCTCGATCGCCTGCTGGATCTGGACCTTCGGGTCAGCGTGCTCGTCGATCTTCGCGTTGCCGAGTGCTGTGAGGTAGCGCCACAACTTCACGAACGGGTTCGCCATGCTCGTCGTACTCCATTCAGGGGTCTGAGAACTCTGGTGACCAATCTAGCGTCTGCGAGTCCGGTGTTGAGTCGGTGTCGTTCAGACGGTGCGGGTCAGGCAGCCGCGAGAGCCGTGGCCTCCCGGCGGCCGGCGGGAGCCGGGATCACGACCTTGGTCGCGGTCAGTCCGGCCTCGGTGGCCTCCACGCCGTCGCCCATCGGCTCGGCGCCGACCACGACGGGTTCGGCACCGGCCGGACGCATTGCGCTGCCGACTTCGAGGAGCAGGTCGGCGATCTCGACGTCGAGCGCGTCGCAGATCGCGGCGAGCAGTTCGCTCGACGCCTCCTTCTGACCGCGTTCGACTTCCGAGAGGTAGCCCAGACTCACCCGCGCACCGGTGGACACCTCGCGCAGGGTCCGGCCCTGCTGCGTCCGGACCCGACGCAGGCTGTCGCCGAGCGCCTCGCGTAAGAGCATCGCCATCGAGTCTCCTCCCTACTGAACGTCTCGGCCCAACTGAACTGCTCGGCGCCCACCGAACCGGCGGCGCGCCTGCTGCCCTACCCAACGCTTCGCGGTCCCGACGGGTTCCCCGCGGCACCGGCGGCGTCGGCACCCACGGTCGGGGCAGCACCGTCTGATCGACGATAGTCGAAGTCAGTGACCGCCGCCGGTTCCTCCCACAGCACGTCCGCGCGGTGCCACCGGCCGGGGTGCGGTCTCATCGCGATCGGACCGGACCTTGACCGCCTGCCAGGTGTAGTCCAGACCCGTGTAGATCGTCACCACCACCGCCAGTCCCATCAGGATGTCGGCGGCGAGCTGCCACGGTCCGCCGAGCGGGAGGAGGTACAGACCGATGGCGAGCGCCTGCAGCAGCGTCTTGAGCTTGCCGCCGCGGCTGGCCGGGATGACCTTGTGCCGCAACACCCAGAAACGCAGCGCCGTCACCCACACCTCGCGGGCGACGATCACCACGGTGACCCACCACGGCAGGATGCCGAGGATCGACAGCCCGACGAGGGCACCGCCGATGAGGGCCTTGTCCGCGATGGGGTCGGCCAGCTTCCCGAAGTCGGTGATCAGGCCGCGCTGCCGGGCGATCATCCCGTCGTACCGGTCGGTCAGCGCCGCGACCCCGAAGACGATCGTGGCGATCGTGCGCCACAGCGTCGACTCGCCCGACTCCATGAACAGCGCGACCAGGAACACCGGCACCAGGACGATCCGGAACACCGTGAGCGCATTGGCGATGTTGACCACCGGCACCGGGTCCACCGGGTCGGTGATGTGGTCGGGCCCGCGGCCCACATTGGCGATGCCGTTCTCTTCGACGGCGCGCCGGATCCGGTCGGTCATGAGCTCGCTCCTGACCGCGGCGTCGTGCCGCAGTTCAGGGCAGTCCTCAAGTACACGCCCATCAGGGTATCGGCAGTCCCGGCGAACGACGTGCACAGGTCGCCCCATCGCAGAGACTAAGCTGAATTCCCATGTCCCCCGCCGATCACGTCGTCATCCGTCGTGCGCGCACCTCCGACGTCCCGCGGATCAAAGAACTGATCGACCAGTACGCCGGGAAAATCCTCCTCGAGAAGAACCTCGTCACGCTCTACGAGTCCGTCCAGGAGTTCTGGGTCGCCGACGTCGACGGCCTGGTCGTCGGTTGTGGTGCGCTGCATGTGCTCTGGGCCGATCTCGGCGAGGTCCGCACGGTCGCCGTCGACAACGCCCACGCCGGGCGCGGCATCGGCCACCTCCTCGTCGACCGGCTCATGGCGGTCGCCCGCGAACTGCAGCTCTCGCGCGTCTTCGTGCTCACGTTCGAGACGGCCTTCTTCGCGCGGCACGGTTTCGCCGAGATCCAGGGCACCCCGGTCACGCGCGAGGTGTTCGAGGAGATGTGCCGGTCCTATGACACCGGCGTCGCAGAGTTTCTCGACCTCAGTTACGTCAAACCCAACACCCTGGGCAACACCCGGATGCTGGCAACCATCGAGCAGGAGTGACCATGCCGTTCTTCGCCGTGCAGTACACCTACCGCCCCGCCAAGGCCGCCCTGCGGGATCAGCACCGGCCATTGCACCGGGAGTGGCTCGCGGAAGAACATTCGGCGGGCAACGTGCTGATCGCCGGCCCCTATCCCGACGGGTCGGGCGCGCTCATCGTCATTCGCGCAGCCGACCTCGAGGCGGCCGAGGCATTCCTCGCCGACGACCCGTTCCAGGCGCATCAGGCCGTCGACGCCATCCGCATCGACGAGTGGACGCAGGTGTTCGGGCCGTTCCCTGGCTGATGCCACGTCCACCCGTCGGCGACGGGTGGACGTGGACGGGTCAGGAATCCTCGGACTTCGGCGCCGGGGCGTCGGTCGTGTCGCCGGCGGATTCGACCTCCGGCGACTTCGCCATCCCGCGACTCTTGATCAGGCTGGCCACCGTGGTGATCACCAGGACACCGAGGATCACCGACAGCGACAGTCCGGTGGAGATCTCGGGGACGGCGACGTGCTCGCCACCGTTGATGAACGCCAGGGTGTTCTCGTGCAGGGCGTGGAGGACCAGCTTGACGCCGATGAAGGCCAAGATGATCGACAGGCCGATGGACAGGTACACCAGGCGGTCGAGCAGTCCGCCGATGAGGAAGAACAGCTGACGCAGACCCATCAGGGCGAACGCGTTGGCGGTGAAGACCAGGTAGGGCTCGGACGTGAGGCCGTAGATGGCCGGGATCGAGTCGAGCGCGAACAGTACGTCGGTGAAGCCGATGACGATGAGAACCATCAGCATCGGGGTCGCGAGGCGCTTGCCGTTGACGCGGGTGAACAGCTTGTCGCGGTCGTAGGAGTCGTGCGTGCGCAGGTAGCGCTTGACGAAGCGCTCGAGGCGCGTCTCGCGCTCCTCCTCGTGCTCGACCGGGTCGTCGCTCTCGCGGAGCAGCTTGACGGCGGTGAAGATCAGGAACGCGCCGAACAAGTAGAAGACCCAGCTGTAGGCGTTGATCGCGGCCGCACCGACGGCGATGAAGATGCCGCGCATGATGAGGGCCATCAGGATGCCGAGCAGCAGGACCTTCTGCTGGTACTCCTTGGGCACCGCGAACTTCGCCATGATGATGACGAAGACGAACAGGTTGTCCACCGACAGCGCCTTCTCGGTGACGTAACCGGCGAAGTACTCACCGCCGAAGGTCGAACCCCAGTTCCACCAGACGAACAGACCGAAGATGACGGCGAATCCGATGTAGATCGCCGACCAGATGCCCGACTCTTTGAGCGACGGCGCGTGGGGCACGCGCACGTGGGTGAAGAAGTCGAACGCGAACAGGGCGAGGATCACCGCACAGGTGATCAGCCATACGGACAGCGAAACATCCACTTGTAACCTCCAGCAGGCAGCATGAGCTGACGAGCCAGAGGTCTCTCCCACCGAACGGGGGCCGACGCTCCGGGTCAGGGCCGCGACGATGATCGGCATCGTTGCGAATCGTGACCGTATTGACGGAGACGCCGCTTTGGGGATACTCCCCTCATGGATCTCCGGCTACCTTATACAAACTGCAGGAAATCTGCAGAAACCGCAGGTCAGCGACCCGAGTCAGGTGCCGGAACTGTCCGTTTCGTCGCCGCCGCCGGTGATCGAGGCGATCACCCCCGCCAGATCGTCGGGCTTCACGAGCACCTCACGCGCCTTGGAGCCCTCGCTGGGGCCGACCACTCCGCGCGTCTCCATCAGGTCCATGAGACGGCCGGCCTTGGCGAACCCGACCCGCAGCTTGCGCTGCAGCATCGACGTCGACCCGAACTGGCTCGACACGACCAGTTCGATCGCCTGCAGGAGATCGTCGAGGTCGTTGCCGATGTCGCTGTCGATGTCCTTCTTGTCGCCCGCCTTCGCCGCGGTGACACCCTCTGTGTACTCCGGCTCGGCCTGCTCCTTGGAGAAATCGACGACCGCGGCGATCTCCTCGTCGGTGATGTAGGCACCCTGCATGCGGATCGGCTTGTTGGCGCCCATCGGGAGGAACAGGCCGTCGCCCATGCCGATCAGCTTCTCGGCACCCGGCTGATCCAGGATGACGCGTGAGTCGGTCAGCGACGACGTCGCGAACGCCAGCCGCGACGGCACGTTGGTCTTGATCAGACCGGTGACGACATCGACCGACGGACGCTGCGTCGCGAGCACCAGATGGATGCCGGCGGCGCGCGCCTTCTGGGTGATCCGCACGATCGCGTCCTCGACGTCGCGGGGCGCGGTCATCATCAGGTCGGCGAGCTCGTCGACGATGGCCAAGATGTACGGATACGGCTTGTAGACGCGTTCGCTGCCCAGCGGGGCGGTGATGTCTCCCGACCGGACCTTCGAGTTGAAGTCGTCGATGTGGCGCACCCGCGACGCCTTCATGTCCTGATAGCGCTGCTCCATCTCCTCGACGAGCCAGGCGAGTGCGGCGGCGGCCTTCTTCGGTTGCGTGATGATCGGCGTGATGAGGTGCGGGATCCCCTCGTACGGGGTGAGCTCGACCATCTTCGGGTCGATCAGGATCATCCGCACCTGCTCCGGTGTCGCACGGCTGAGCAGCGACACGAGCATCGAGTTGACGAAGCTCGACTTGCCCGAGCCGGTCGACCCCGCGACCAGCAGGTGCGGCATCTTCGCCAGGTTGGCGCTGACGAAATCTCCCTCGATGTCCTTGCCGAGCCCGATCACCAACGGATGCTTGTCCTTCCGGGTCGACGGCGAATTCAGCACGTCGGCCAGGCGAACCATCTCACGGTCGGAATTGGGGACCTCGATACCGACCGCGGACTTGCCGGGGATCGGCGCGAGCAGGCGCACGTTGTCCGTTGCCGCGGCGTAGGCGATGTTGCGTTGCAGCGCGGTGATCTTCTCGACCTTCACGCCCGGGCCGAGTTCGATCTCGTATCGCGTGACGGTCGGCCCGCGGGTGTATCCGGTGACCGCGGCGTCGATCTTGAACTGCTCCAGCACGCCGGTCATCCGGTCGATCATGTCGTCGTTGGCGCTGCTGCCCATCTTCGGCGGATCGCCCTCGAGGAGAAGGTCGGCGGGCGGCAGGCGATAGTCCCCGTCCGCGGTGGGATCGGACGGGATGAACGCCTCGTCGTCCGACATCCCCTCGTCCGTCATCTCATCGTCGAGATCGGGTTCGTGCCGGGGCTCCGGTTCGGGTGCGGGACGCGGCGCGGATCGCGCGGTGGCCCGCCGGGCCGGGGTGGCGCGGGTACGGGAGCTCGGCGCGATCACCTCGGTGACCTGCTGGTCGGCATCCGCGAAGTTCTCGGTGACGGCCTCCTCGAGCGGGGCGACGTCGGCGACGTCGGCGGGCTTGCGCCGCGACGTCCGTCCCGAGGTCCGCGCCGGCGCCGAATCCGGCGGGTAGTTGTCGTACGGGTTCGACGAGTACGGCCGACGCCGGGACCGCGACTCGAGCGCACCGGAGTCCCAGGGATCCGACTCGGCGCTGTCGGTCTCGGTATCGGGGTCGTCGAAATCCGGATCGTCGTAGTTCTCGGCGTCGGCATCCCACTCGTCGTCGTCCCAGGGCGCGTCGTCGCCTCGTCCGACACCCAGCCCGAGGTAACCGGCGGCGGCGTCCACGACCTCGCGGACGGTTCGGCCGCTGAGGATGAGTACGCCGAATGCCATGCACAACAACAGGATCGGCACCGAGACCCACGCGGTGACGCCCGCGGTCAACGGTGTGCCCACCGCGAAGCCGACGAACCCGGCCGCGCCGGACCGTCCGGGGAGGTCGACCGGCGCGCCGGCGACGAGGTGCATCAGACCGAGCAGCGGAAGGATCACCAGGAACCCACCCGACAGGTAGCGGCCGCGTCGCTCCGGGGCGGCCGGCCGTCGCATCAGGACCACTGCCAGCGCGAGGAGACCGACCGGCACGAGCACGGCCGCCGACCCGATGACCGCGCGGATGAGGGCCTCGATGAAGGCGCCCACCGGACCCGCCGCACCGAACCACACACTGGCGCCGACGAGCAGACCGAAGGCGAGGAGACCGAGTGCTGTCCCGTCCCGCCGATGGCTGTGACCGCCGGGCCGGGGTCGACCGTTGCCGTCGGACCCGTCGTCGAACTCCTCGAAGTCCGGGTCGGTGTCGTCGATGTCGTCGAACTCTCCGACGACTTCGGTGCGCGGTCCGCGGCCGACGCCCGAGCCCGCCCGGGCGGCGCTGCCGACGCCCCGCGCGAACAACGACCATCCGGCACCGATGCCCTTGCCCACCGCGGACGCCCCTGCCGCGGCGACGGAACGACGATGCAGGTCCACCGACTCCGCTGGTGCAGCGGACCGGGAACTCTTCCGCGATGCCCCGGCCTTCGACCTCGTCGAGGCACCGGCGCCCGTCTGACGACGCGAACCACCGCTCTTCGAACCGCCGCTCTTCGAACCGTCACCCGTCGAGCGGCGAGCGGCGGTCGAACTCCCTCGAGCCGAACTCGCCCGCCCCGAACCACCGCGAGCGGATCCACCGCGCGTGGAACCAGCAGCGCCGCGCGCGGAGGACGCGCGTGTACCCGTGCTTGCTTTCGAAGCCATACCGACAGACTAGTGGGCAGCGGTCACATCAGTCACACGGGCAACACAGACAACGAATGCGTGTCGAAGTTGTGATCGCTCAGAGGCCGCGCGAACTCTCGCGGACGCCCGTGATCGCGGCGGCGTCACCGGCGAATGTGACGTCGACCGGTGTACGGCCGAACGCGAACAGCACCAGCTCACCGACACGACCGGTCACGATGACGTCGTCACCCGATCCCGCCGTCACCAGATCCTCGCCGTCCGGGGTGCGCAGGGTCACGCGGGCCGGGACCTTCTTGAGCGTCATCCGGCCCATCGACTTGGCCGGCGTGCGCAACTCCGCCTCGAGTTCGGGGGCCAGCGACCGGGGCGTCCACGGCCCGTCGGGGTCGGCGCCGCCACGCAGGACGTCTTCGTGGTGGACGAACATCTCGGCCAGGTTGGCGAATCGGTCGACCAGCTTGAACGGCGAGTAGACCGGCGGCCCCGAGGCGAGCAACGCCAGTTGGGCATCCCAGTCCTTCGACGTCGCCTGGGCCCGCACCTTCTCGGTGTGGCCGGCGAAAGCCGGGATGAGGATGCCCGGCCCGGTGTCCGGGCGTCGTTCCCGGACCACGAGATGCGCCAACAGATCGCGGGTGGTCCAGCCCTCACACAAGGTGGGCGCGTCGGGGCCCACCTTTCGAAGGGTCTCGACGAGGGCTGCTCTTTCCTTCTGCGCTCCGGTCACACGACCACGGTAGCGACAACGCCGTGGTCTCGTTCCTCGACGCCGGTCAGTCCCCGACCGCGATGACCGTCGGCACGATCATCGGACGGCGACGATAGGCGGTCGACACCCAGCGCCCGACCGCACGGCGAATCCCCTGGGCGATCCGGTGCGTGTCGGAGACACCCTCGGCCGCCAGCGAATCCAGCGTCTGGTTGACGATGTCCGCCGCCTCCTTGAGCGCGTCCGGGTCGTCGGAGAAACCGCGTCCGGAGACCTCGGGTGTGCTCACCGCACGGCCCGTCGTCACGTCCACGGCGACGGTGATGGCGATGAAGCCACCCTCCCCCAGCACGAGCCGTTCGGAGAGCGTCGACTCCCCCACGTCGCCGACCGAGAGGCCGTCGACGTAGACGTGCCCGACCGGAACCCGTCCGACGATGTCGGCGCGACCGTCGACGAGGTCGACCACCACGCCGTCCTCGGCGAGGACGACCCGGTCCTCGGGCACACCGGTCGCTACCGCGAGCGCGGCGTTGGCGCGCAGGTGCCGCCATTCGCCGTGCACGGGCATCGCATTCGAGGGGCGCACCGCGTTGTAGAGGTAGAGCAGCTCACCGGCCGAGGCGTGGCCCGAGACATGGACCTTCGCACTCTGCTGGGTGATGACGGTCGCGCCGCGCTTGGCCAGCCCGTTGACGACGGCGAACACCGAGTTCTCGTTGCCGGGGATGAGCGAGGACGCCAGCACGACGAGGTCGTCGGCCCGGATGTTGATCTGCCGGTGCTCTCCGCGCGCCATCCGGGAGAGCGCGGACAGCGGCTCGCCCTGCGAGCCGGTGGAGATCAGCACGACGCGGTGGTCGGGCAGGGTTGCCGCGGTGTCGAGATCGACGACGACGCCGTCGGGTACCGAGAGGTAGCCGAGATCCTGCGCGATCTGCATGTTGCGCACCATCGAACGGCCGACGAAGGTGACCCGCCGATTGTGGGTGTGCGCCACGTCGATGATCTGCTGGATGCGATGGACGTGGCTCGCGAACGACGCCACGATGACCCTCTGTGTGGCCTTGCCGATGACCTGGTCGAGCACCCCGCCGATCTGACGTTCCGGGGTCACGAAACCGGGCACCTCGGCGTTGGTCGAGTCCACCAGGAACAGGTCGACGCCCTCATCGCCGAGGCGGCTGAACCCGGCGAGGTCGGTGAGCCGGCCGTCGAGGGGCAGCTGGTCGAGCTTGATGTCGCCGGTGTGCAGCACGACGCCGGCGGGGGTCCGGATCGCGACGGCCAGGGCGTCCGGGATCGAGTGGTTGACGGCGAAGTACTCGCACTCGAACGGGCCGTGCGAGGTCTTCTGACCTTCGACGACCTCGACGAGCTTGGGTCGCAGGCGATGCTCGCGACACTTGGCCTCGACCAGGGCGAGCGTGAACTTCGCGCCGATCACCGGGATGTCGCTGCGTAGCCGGAGCAGGAACGGCAGAGCGCCGATGTGGTCCTCGTGGCCGTGGGTCAGGATCACCGCGTCGACGTCGTCCATGCGGTCTTCGATGTAGCGGAAGTCCGGCAGGATCAGGTCGACGCCCGGCTGGGCGTCCTCGGGGAAGAGCACACCGCAGTCGACGATCAGCAGACGGCCGTTGTATTCGAAGACGGTCATGTTGCGGCCGATCTCGCCGATCCCGCCGAGCGCCACCACGCGCAGACCACCCTTGGGCAGTCGGCGGGGTGTGCCCAGTCGGTCGACAGGGGCCGGGGTTGCCGGTTCGGGCCGGCGGCCGCCGCGGGCGTCGCCGCGCTCGTGGCGGGGGCGACGGGTGTTCGACGCGGGACTCGCCGGACGCTTGGCCGCGTGCTTCGGCGAGTTCGCGTCGGACTTCGGTTCCGATGATCCGGTCCGCTCGGCTCGCGCGCGCCGGGGTTGCCGTGCCTTCGAGGTCACCTCGACGGGCTCGGCGGACGGGGTGGGCTCGGCGGGCGGGGTCGGCTCGGCGGGGGGCGGACTCGGCGGGCCGGCCTTGCGGGCGGCAGCCCGGCGTCGGGTCCGGGGGCGGACGGTGCCGGCGGTGTCGTTGCCGGTGGTGTCGTTGTCGGTCATCAGATCAGCACACCCGCCGCGCGCAGATCCACGATCAGTTCCTCGATCTGCGCCGGGTTCGCGGGCACCTGCGGCAGGCGCGGGTCGCCGACCTCCAGCCCGAGGATGCGCAGTGCCGCCTTCACCATCGTGACCCCGCCGAGGCGCCCCATGGCGTTGACCAGCGGCAGCATCGAGGTGTTGATCGCGCGGGCGGTCGGCAGATCGCCCTTCTCGACAGCGATCTGCATGTCGCGCAGGCGATCCGGGACGAGGTGGCCGATGACGCTGACATAACCGGTCGCGCCGATCGACAGCCACGGCAGGTTGAGTGCGTCCTCGCCGGACAGGTACTCCAGGCAGGTGCTGGCGATCAGGCCGGCCGCCGAGTGCAGGTCGCCCTTGGCGTCCTTCACCCCGCGGATGTTGGGGTGTTCGGCCAGGGCGAGCATCGTCTCGTTCATGATCGGGACCACCGATCGCGGCGGGATGTCGTAGAGCAGCACCGGCAGCGCGGTGGCGTCGGCGACGGTCCGGAAGTGCGCGAGGAGCCCGGCCTGCGGCGGCTTCGAGTAGTACGGGGTCACCACGAGGAGCGCGTGCGCACCGATCTTCTCGGACTCGATCGCGAACCGGACGCTCTCGGCGGTGTCGTAACTGCCTGCGCCCTGGGTGATCCGGGCCCGGTCGCCCACCGCGTCGAGGACCACCCGCAGCAACTCGAGCTTCTCCGGCACGGTGGTGGTCGGCGATTCACCGGTGGTGCCGGACACGACCAGCCCGTCACATCCCTTGGCAACCAGATGGTCGGCGAGGACGGCGGCCTTGTCCAGATCGAGGCTTCCGTCCGGGCGGAAGGGGGTGACCATCGCAACCACGTTCGTCCCGAAGGGATGCTCGTGCAGCGGTTCCTGGACTGCGTTCATGGTGCTCAAGGCTACCGCCTCCCTGTTGGTGACGATCCTCACCCTTCCAGCACGAATGGTGAGGTGGCGACCTCGGTCCCGTCGGCCAGGGTGCCGATCTCGAAATCGCCGAACACGGTGGGCGCCACCCGCATCAACTGGCGTAGACACTCCACCGCGAGCTGGCGGATCTCGACGTCGGCGTGCTCGGTGGCGCGCATGCCGACGAAGTGCCGCCAGGCGCGATGGTTGCCGGTGACGACGATCTTTGTCTCGGTGGCGTTGGGCAGTACGGAGCGAGCGGCCTGACGTGCCTGTTTCCGACGCAGGATGGCGTTGGGGACGTCGGCGAACTTCGCCTCCAGCGCCGCGAGGAGCTCGGTGTAGGCCGCCCGGCTCGCGTCGGTCGCCGCGGTGAAGAGGTCCTCGAGCTCCGGGTCGCCCACGATCGCCGGCGGCGCCACGACGTTGGAGTCGTGCTCGGGCACGAACCGCTGGGACAGTTGCGAGTACGAGAAGTGGCGGTGCCGGATCAGTTCGTGGGTGCACGAGCGGGAGATGCCGCTGATGTAGAACGTCACCGATGCGTGTTCGAGCAGCGACAGGTGCCCGACCTCGAGGATGTGCCGCAGGTAGCCGGCATTGGTGGCGGTACGCGGGTTCGGCTTGTCCCAGCTCTGGTAGCACGCCCGGCCGGCGAACTCGACCAACGCCTCACCGCCCTCGGCGTCGGTGCTCCACGGCACGTCTCCCGGCGGGGTGAACTGGGTCATCGCCACCATCTGCACCTTCAGCGGCACCAATTCGGACACGCATGTCTCCTGTCGTCCGTCGCGGCCACACGTCCGCGTGCCGCGCGGTATCCGATTCTCCCCCACCACGTGAGTACCGCACCGTCGGGCTCCGCCCGCGGTAGAGTCCCTGCAGGCGTGGGCGAGTACCCGGGGGTGGATGCGATGACGACGCGACGCGACTTCCTGCGCACGGGTGCGGTCGTGACCGGTGCGGCGCTCGCCTCCCCCGCCGTCGTCGCCCAGGGCGCGCCGCGGTCGCCCGGGCCCCCGTCGGCGGCAGTGTTCCGCCACGGCGTCGCGTCCGGCGACCCGCTCCCCGACGCCGTCGTCCTCTGGACCCGCATCACCCCGACCCCGGCTGCGACACCCGGTTCCGGCCTGGGGCCGCAGAGCCTCGTCCGCTGGGAGATCGCCCGGGACCCCGGCTTCGGCGCCGTCGTGGCCGCGGGCGAGGTGCGGACGTCCGCCGACTCCGACCATACGGTGAAGATCGACGCGTCGGGTCTGGCGCCGCGCACCTGGTACCACTACCGCTTCACGGTGCTGTCCGGACCCGCCACCGGCGCGGTGTCGCCCGTCGGTCGCACGTRCACCGCCCCCGCGACCGGTGCCGACGTCGCGAAGATCCGATTCGGCGTCGTGTCGTGTGCCAACTGGGAGGCCGGATACTTCGCCGCCTACCGGCATCTGGCCGCGCAGCCGGCACTCGACGCGGTGGTCCACCTGGGCGACTATTTCTACGAGTACGAGACCGGGCGATACACCGGCAAGACCGGAACCGTCCGGCCGCACGACCCCCGCCACGAGATCGTCACCCTGCGCGACTACCGGACACGCCACGCGCAGTACAAGACCGACCCCGACCTCGCCCGGCTGCACCGGGACCTGCCGTTCATCTGCATCTGGGACGACCACGAGTCGTCGAACGACTCGTGGTCGGGCGGGGCGGAGAACCATCAGGCGGGCGAGGGCTCCTGGGCCGCGCGGCGCACCGCCGCGCTTCGCGCGTACGCCGAGTGGATGCCGATCCGCCCCGCCGTCGACACCGCGGGCCGGCACCTGTTCCGCAGGCTCCGCTTCGGCCGTCTGCTCGAGTTGTCCATGCTGGATCTGCGCTCCTACCGCGACCTGCAGGTCAGCGCCCGGTCGGCGGCCATCGACGATCCCGCCCGCACGATCCTCGGCCGGGCACAGATGTCCTGGCTGACCAATGGACTCACGTCGTCGGAGACCCGCTGGAAGATCGTCGGCAACCCGGTGATGATCGCCCCGGTGCTGATCCCCCCGCTGGATCCGCAGACAACCGGCGCGGTCACCGCACTGCTCGGCATCCCGCGCGAGGGCATCCCGTACAACGCCGACCAGTGGGACGGTTACGCCGCCGATCGTCGACGTCTCCTCGAATCGCTGCGCCGCAATCGCGTCGACAACGTCGTCTTCATCACCGGTGACATCCACTCGTCGTGGGCGTGCGACATCCCGGCCGACCCGGCGAACTATCCCGGCGGCGGGAGTGTCGCAACGGAATTGGTCGGCACCTCGATCACGTCGACCAACATCGACGACATGCTGAACGTGCCCGCCAACACCGCCGGGGTCGCGGTGTCCTCGGCCTTCGCTGCCACGAACCACCACGTGCGCTGGAGCGAGTTCGACGCGCACGGGTATTCGGTCCTGACCGTGACGCCGGCGGCGACGCAGATGGACTGGTACTTCGTGCACGACAAGACGAATCCGCGCTCCGGCCAGTATTACGCGAAGTCCTACCGGGTCGCGAACGGCACCCAGCGGGTCGTCCCGGCGGGTGGGCCGGTCGACTAGCTGCCCGTCTCAACCTGATCCAGCAGCGCCGACAACTTCGCGTGGGTGTCGGGCCAGCCGTGGACGGCGATCGAGGTGATCCCGAGGGCCTTGACCGGATAGTCGTTGCCGCCCTCGTCGAGCCGGTCGCCGAAGAACAGGATGTCGCTGGTGCTGAGGCCGAGGATGTCCATCAACTTCAGTGCGCCGTAAGCCTTGTCGATGCCCTTCTTGGTGACGTCCACCGACGTCGAACCGCCGCTGCGCACCTCGAGGTCGGGAAGTCGCTCGGCGGCGTAGGCCCGCAGGGACTCCTTCTTCGCTCCGTCGGGGTCCCAGGCCGCCTTCGCGTCGACGGGCGCCTTCTGCCCCAGCGCGCTGAAGGTGATCTGGCTGCCGCGGTCCTCGAGGATGTCACCCCACGTCTCGCTCTCCCAAAGGCCGAGCTCTTTCGCGCCGGCCTCCAGCACGTCGAGCGTGCGCTGCTTCTCGTCGTCGGTGAGGAACTCCGCGTAGACCGTCTCCCAGTCGTTCCCGGACCACCGCACGTACTGCGTTCCGCACGTCGGCATGAGGTGGAGGTTGGCGACGCTGTCGAAGTTGCCGAGCCGCGCGAGAACCTGCTTCTCGAACTGGGTGAAGTTGCCGCCGGAGATGATGCAGCCCAGGCTCACGTCGAGCATCCGACGCAGCAGATCGACCATCTGGTCGTCGAGCGGGCTCTTCGACGGGGCCAGGGTGTCGTCGAGATCGAACATCACCAATCGGTAGTCGTTACCCTCATACGACACGGTCATCGCTTCGTCTCCCATCGCTGTCGTGAACTTTCGATCCTCAGCATTGCATCACCCGGTGTGGGTCACGCGCCGTGCAGCACCCGTTGCAGGTCGGGCGCCAGGTCGCCGCGTCCGGACACGACGACATCGTCGAGGTCTTGCCAGCCGGCGAAGCTCCGCAGATCCGCGGACAGCCGTTCGGCGACGAGGCCTCGGGAACGACCCGGCTCGCAGTAGGCCCCGAGCACCTGCAGGGTGCGGTTCTTGCGGTCGGCCTTCAGGTCCACGCGCGCGGCGATGTCGGTGCCCAGCAGATACGGCAGCACGTAATAGCCGTGCACGCGTTTGTGTTCGGGCACATAGATCTCGATGCGGTAGTGGAAGTCGAAGAGTCGTTCGGCGCGGGGGCGGAAGAACACGAGCGGGTCGAACGGCGACAGGATCGCCGAGGCGTCGACGCGCCGCGGAATCACCGCGCCGGCGGCCAGGTAGGCCGGGTCGCGCCAGCCGTCCACGAAGATCTCCTGCAGCACACCGTCCTCGACGAGTTCGGCGACCGCAGGCCGCGCGTCGGCCGGCCGGAGCCGGTAGTAGTCGGCCAGATCGGCCACGGTGGCGACACCGAGCGCCTGGGCGGCACGGCTGACGAGTTCACGGTGCGCCTGCCCACGGTCGGGTCGCAGCGCGACGATGTCCGCGCCGACGATCCGTTCGGTGAGGTCGTAGTGCCGCACGAAGTTCCCGTTGCGGACCGCCGACAGGTCACCGGCGGCGAACATGGCCTCGCACAGGTGCTTGACCTCACCGCGCTGCCACCAGCTCCCGGCTGCACCGGGTTCACGTTCGATGCCCAGTTCCGCTTCGATGGCACGGGGCGTGGTCGCGCCGACCGCCTCGATCACGGCCCGGATGTCGCCGACCAGAGAACGGTTGCGACGCATCACGTCTCGCGTGTGCCGATACCGACCGTCGGCGAAGTCGTCCATCCGCCATCGGAAGAGGGGCCAGTCGGGCACCGGGATCAGCGCGGCTTCGTGGGCCCAGTACTCGACGAGCAGCCGTCGACCGCGCCCCGGCTGCCACGCGGCGCGGTGCAACAGGTCGGGATCGTAGGCACCCAGGCGAGAGAACAGCGGCATGAAGTGCGCACGCGCGGCAATGTTGACCGAGTCCATCTGCAGCAGCCGCGTCCGGCCGACGACGCGCTTCAGGTGTGCCATGGTGGGCGCGGCAGCGGGCCGGCGGTCGGTGAAACCCTGTGCGGCGAGCGCGATTCGACGCGCCTGCGCGATCGAGAGACGATCCGGCGCCATCAGCCCTGCCGAGCGCGCCGATAGTCGACGAAGCGATACCCGATGCCGCTCGTCGAGGTCTGCCACTCACCGCGATGTGCCAAAGCCCACTCGTCGGTGATCTCCGGAGCGAACGCGTCGGCGCCGTCGACCTCGACGTCGATCTCCGTGACACACAGTTCGGTCGCGAATTCCATTGCCAAGCGGTAGATCTCGCCGCCGCCGATGATTCCGACCCGTTCGCCACCGGCCAGCTCGAGCGCCTCGGCGACCGATCCCGCGACCGACGCGCCGTCGGCCGACCAGCTCGCGTCGCGGGTGACGACCACATTGGCGCGACCGGGCAGCGGCCGAAATCGCGGCGGCAGCGAATCCCATGTCTTGCGGCCCATGACAACCGGGTGCCCGACCGTCAGTTCCTTGAACCGCGCCACATCTTCGGGGACCCGCCACGGGATCGTGTTGTCCCGGCCGATCGCCCCGCCGCGTCCCTGCGCCCAGACCAGGCGCACCTCACGCGAGCCCTCCCCCGCGAGGTCGGACGTCACACCGCCACCGGGGCTTTGATCCCGGGATGGGACCGGTAGTCGATGATGGCGATGTCGTCGTACTCGTAGTCGAAGATCGAATCCCGCTTGCGCAGTTCGAGTTTCGGGTACGGATACGGGTCGCGTGACAGCTGCAACGTCACCTGCTCGACGTGGTTGTCGTAGATGTGGCAGTCGCCGCCGGTCCACACGAACTCGCCGACCTCGAGGCCCGCCTGCTGGGCCATCATGTGCGTCAGCAGCGCATACGATGCGATGTTGAACGGCACGCCGAGGAACAGGTCGGCGCTGCGCTGGTACAGCTGGCACGACAGTTTGCCGTCGGCGACGTAGAACTGGAAGAACGCGTGGCAGGGCGGCAGTGCCATCTGCGGGATCTCCCCCACGTTCCATGCGGACACGATGTTCCGGCGCGAATCGGGGTTGGTCTTGAGCAGGTCGAGGGCGGCCGCGATCTGGTCGATGTGCTCACCGGACGGTGTCGGCCAGCTCCGCCATTGCACGCCGTAGACGGGTCCGAGTTCACCGTTCTCGTCGGCCCACTCGTCCCAGATCGAGACCCCGCGCTCCTGCAGCCATCGGACGTTGGAGTCGCCGCGCAGGAACCACAGCAACTCGTAGACGATCGACTTCAGATGCACCTTCTTGGTGGTGATCAGCGGGAAACCCTCGGCGAGGTCGTAGCGCAATTGCCTGCCGAAGAGGCTGCGCGTCCCGGTCCCGGTGCGGTCGGCCTTCGGCGTCCCTGTCTCCATGACGAGGCTCAGCAGGTCCTCGTACGGAGTCGGGATGGTCCCGGTCGATGACATGTCGCGGATGGCCGTGCTCACGGGTGCCAGTCTAGGCAAAGCAGTAGTCGCACCGCCGGGCGCACGACACGGCCCCGACTCGGCCTGTGACGGCTGTGACACGTGTGATCCGAGCGGTAGGCTCCTCCCGTGGCCACCCGCAGCACCACCCGCGCCAATCGGTACGCGAAGCGTCGTCGCAAGCGTGTCGCCGCCCGCGACAACGACCTCACCGACGCCCAGTGGCTCGCGCTGCAGGAGGCCTGGGGTGGGTGCGCGTACTGCGGTGCGGTGGGCGTCGCGCTGCAGCGCGACTGCATGCTGGCCATCTCCCGCGGCGGCCGGTACACCGTCGCCAACGTCGTGCCGTGCTGCGGTTCGTGCAATGCGAGCAAGTGCAATTCCGAGGTCACGACGTGGATGCGGCGGAAGAAGCTGGACGAGAAGGCGTTCCTGGTCCGGCAATTCGAGGTGAGCCGCGCGCTCGCCGCCGCCGTCGACCCGGCCGCCGGCCAGGACGAGTGATCAGCCGGCCCGCGCCGCGCGTCGTACTCGCCCGGGCGAGGACCCGTTGACCCGCTTGAACGCCCGGCTGAACGCCGCCTCGGACGAGTAGCCGAGTCCGCCCGCCACCGACGCGACAGACGCGTTCGGGTCACGAAGACGATCCGCCGCCACACACATCCGCCACCGGGTGACGTACTGCATCGCCGGCTCGCCGACGACGGCGGTGAACCGGGCCGCGAACGTCGACCGCGACATCGCGCACTCACGGGCCAGTCGTTCGACGCTCCACTCCCCCGCCGGATCGCGATGGACCGCGGCGACCGCACGCCCGAGTTGTGGATCGGCGAGAGCCCCGAGCCAGCCGGTGCGGGTGCCCTCCGCGTCCTGCAACCACGATCGGATGGCGTGGATGACGATGATGTCGGACAACCGGGTGATGACCGCCTCCCCGCCGGGCCGGAGTTCGCCGGCCTCGTCGATCACGATGCGCATGAGGTCCCGCAGCCACGAGTTGCTCGCACCCGCACGGGAATCGGTGGCGCGGATGGCGAGGATCGGCGGCAGCATCGAGGTCAGCGACCGTGCCGAGGGATGGTCGAACCGGACGACGGCACAGATCAGGACCGAGCGTTCGGGCCCGTCGCCGCCGTGGCGCAGGACGGCATACCGATCGCTCAGGTAGTCGTGCGGCAGATCGGTGACGACCGGGGCGAACGTCGCCTCGCCGTCTCCGCGGATGACGTGCGACCGGCCGTGCGGCACGACGACGAGATCTCCCGGTGCGAATCGCAGCGACTCACCGTCCGGCGCGGACAACCGCAGCGACCCCGACACGACGAGGTGCACGCACAGACAGTCCTCCCAGACCGGCATGGTCAGCGCCCAGGGCTCGGTGAGCTCCGACCGGCAGTAGAAGGCGCCGTTCAACCGGAAGAAGTGCAGGGCCTCCCCGAGCGGGTCGGGGCTGTGGAACGGGTCCGGGTGACTGCCGTCGGGTCTGCGCACCCGTCCATGATCGGTCATCGTGATCCGATCGTCTGCCGTTTCGGACGATTGAGCATGCATTGCGGACTGTGAGCGCTGTTTCGTCCGGCAACTCCGCTTCACTCTGGACATACGACATCGAACGATTCAGGAGGTCCTCATGTACACAATCCTCGGGGCAACAGGCACCGTCGGCGCACAGGTCACCACCCGCCTGCTCGACGCCGGACACCGGGTTCGGGCGGTCGGGCGTTCTTCTGAGCGGCTCGACGCCCTCGCTCGGCTCGGTGCCGACACCGCGGTAGCCGACACCACCGATTCGTCCGCGCTCGCCACCGCCATGCGCGACTCGGACGCGGTGTTCGTGATGCAACCCGTGGATCACACTGCCGCCGACCACCTCGCCTCGCAGCGGACGATGACCGACGCGATCGTCCGCGCCCTCCGCGAGTCGGGTGTGCCGCGTGTGGTCGCGCTCAGCAGCGTCGGCGCCGAGATCAGCTCCGGCACCGGATTTCTGGTCGGTCTGCACATCCTGGAGCAGCGGCTGGCGGAGTTGTCCGGCGTCGAGGTGCTCGCTCTGCGTGCCGGCTGGTTCTACGACAACGCCCGCTCGTACCTCCCGCTGATGCAGAATGCGGGCATCGTCGCGGACTCGCTGGATCCGCATGTGGCGGTTCCGATGGTCGCCACGCGGGACATCGCCGCGGCAGCGGTGGATGCGCTGGTCGGAACAGGCTGGGGCGGTAAACATCTGAGCCGGGAAATCCTGGGTCCGGTGAACGTCGACCAGGCCACCGTGACGGCCGCGTTGGGACGTGCCTTCGGCCTTCCGAAGCTGCGGTATGAGCGCTTGTCCGACGACGACATGGTCGCGACGCTCGTCGACGAGGCCGGATTCAGTCCCGATGTCGCAGGCCATCATGTGGGCATGACACGGGCCATCAACGACGGCCGGGTCGTCGGCCGACGTCCGGGGACCACGGTGCTCACCGGGCCGACGACCATCGACGACTACGCCACCGGCCTGGCGGCAGCCGCGATGGCGACGACTTCGAGTCCCACCGATCAGCTGTCCCGCTGATAGACATCCGGAATGCCGTCGTGGTCGTCGTCGCGCATCTCCTCTTCGGCGACCCGGCGATAGTGGCGGTTGCGCATCCGCAAGATGACCGCCGCGGCCGAGGCGGCCGCCAGTGAACCGACCAGCACACCGATCTTGACGTACTCCGCGCGGTCGGATTCCGGGTCGTACGCCAGGTCGCCGATGAGCAGCGACACGGTGAAACCGATGCCGGCGAGCATCGCGACACCGGTGACGTCGATCCACCGGATGCTGGCGTCGAGGGTGGCGCGCGTGAACCTGGCGAGAAGTGCGGTGGTGCCGACGATGCCCACCGTCTTGCCGACCACCAGACCGAAGATGATGCCCAGCGCAACGGGGTTCGTGAGCGCCTCGCGGAGTCCGCTGAGACCGCCGATCGTGACGCCGGCGGCGAAGAAGGCGAACACCGGGATGGCGAAGCCGGCCGAGATGGGCCGGACCCGGTGTTCGAAATGCTCTGCCAGGCAATGCCGGGTATCCGTCTCATCGCTCCCGACCCGCCGGAGCACCGGGACCGTGAAGCCGAGGACGACGCCGGCGACGGTGGCGTGAACGCCGGACTCGTGGACGAATGCCCACGTGAGGGCCGCCAGCGGGAGCAGGAGCCACCACGCGGTGATCCGCCGCTGCACGAGAACGGCGAACGCTGCGAGTGGGATCAGGGCCAGGGCCAGCGCGGTGCCGTTGATGGTTTCGGTGTAGAACACCGCGATCACCGTGATGGCCAGCAGGTCGTCCACGACGGCCAGGGTGAGCAGGAAGGTGCGCAGCGCGACGGGCAGGTGCGTGGAGAGCACGGCCAGCACGGCGACCGCGAACGCGATGTCGGTGGCGGTGGGAATGGCCCAGCCCTGCACCGCTCCGTCGCCCGCCCGCATGGTGACCGCAACGAAGATGAGTGCGGGAACAGCCATTCCACCGACCGCCGCGGCGATGGGCAGCGCGGCCCGCGCGGGGTCGCGGAGGTCGCCGGCGACGAACTCGCGTTTCAGCTCCAGACCGACGACGAAGAAGAAAATGGCGAGCAGACCGTCCGCCGCCCAGGTGGCCAGGGAGAGATCGAGGTGCAGACCGAGCGCGTCGGACCCCACATGGATGTCGCCGAGGCCGAAGTAGGCGGCCGACCATGGCGAGTTGGCCCATAGAAGGGCTACGACCGCGGCGACGAGCAGCAGCATGCCGCCGATGGTTTCGCGCCGGAAGATGTCGGCGATGCGGGAAGCTTCGGGCCAGGAGCCGCGCGAGAAGAGCGTCGGGGTGGCCCGACGGGAGTCGGTGTCAGTCATGGTGCGTACGGAGTCCTTCGTCGGGTGGGCTACGTACGCGTCGTGGCCGCCCCCTCGTGCGGGGCTCACCGTCAACGCGCAGCCGACCAGACTTCCCGGCACACCGCGTGTCAGTCTAACAGCTAGGCGCCTACGCGGCCCTGTGCACGGCGGGCTCTAGGTGAGTTGTGTTGCGCTGCTTCCATTCCCACACCGCGAAGAGCACCTCGGTGGTGTATCCCAGGTCCATTCGACCACCGCCGACCGGCACCGTCGCATCTACGCCGATCCGTTGATCGGGTCGCCACCCGCCCGGTTTCGACGTAGGTGGCGCCGCCTCGATCTCAGTGCCGTCCGGGCGATGAAACGTGAACCGCTGCAACCCATGCGCGGTGATCGCAAACTCGCCCCGATGCAACGACCGATGACACGACCCACACAACAAGATCAGATTGTCCGGATCCGTCCGCCCACCCGCCGACCAGAACACCACATGATGGGCATGCAGATGACGCGTCCGACCACACCCCGGCACCTGACAACACCGATCCCGCACGAACAACGCCCGCACCAACGCCTTGTTCGGCGCCCGCTTCCGACGACCCACCCCCAACAACGCCAACTTCCCCGGCTGACCGGGAACCCGGCGGCTCACCACCTCCCGCGTCGACGCCCCACACCGGGCCTCGTCCACCTCAGCCTCCGACAACCCGGGTCCATCATCGAGATGAGCCGACTCCACCCCCTCACCCGCATGGATCAGGATCTCCGCACCCGGAGCAAGATCAGGCATCGATATCCCGTCATGCACCATGTCGGCCATCGCCACCACCGCCGGCGCCACATTCGACGGCACCTGCCGCCACAGATCCCGACGCCGAGACGGAACCACCTCCGAATCCTCTGATTCTGAACCGGATTCAGTGTTCCGCGGAACACGCTCGACCGACGGCAGATCCGGGTCATCACACGTCCGGGTGCGTTCATATTCCGCCCGCACCGTCCCAGCAAGGAACCGCGCCCCATCCAACGGACTCAACCGCAGCGACACCGACAACGACCCGTCATCGTTCCACTTCCACCGGCCGGTCGACTCCACCGGTGGCCGGCTGTTCTCCTCGACGCCACGGTTGCGGTCGATCTGGGCCATCGCCCGCACCGCCCGATCCAACTGACTCGCCGTGCACGACAACGCCAGATTCACCAACTCCGCCTCACGCTCCGGTGTAGCTACCCGTGTCAACGCGCGGACCTTCGAATACGTCAGCCGACCTTCGCGAAAAGCCTTGCGGATCACCGGCAATTCTCGTAGCGCCTTGGCGACCCTCAACTGCTCATGCGCCGTTCGCGGTGCGATGCCGGCCTTCCACGACAACCAGTGCGCCAGCGAGTGAATCCCCGGCCCCCGCCACGACTCCCGCTCATCCAATTCCGCCACCAGGTCAAGGAAGTTCGCTGTCAGAGCCGTGATCTGAGCGGCATAACCCAGCACCCGAGCCTCGAGCACCTCATCCGACAGCGACTCCGGATCCGCACCGTCGAACATCGACGACACATCTCCACCGGAACGAAAAGCACTGACCCGCACCGCAACCCCCAGAACCGAACGAGAAGTACAGCAACAAGGTATCGCCAGGCACCGACAATTCCTCGAGCCTCAACCCAAGGTTCAGAGTGTTCCGCGGAACACTCGCGAGCTACTCCAGAAGCTCAAACGAATCGTCGCGATGACGTCGATCCCGTGTCCATCTCCGCCGCATCTCTGTACTTTCACAGGTGGCCGAGAGAGCGCTGATCGACGAGCGGCAACCAACGCCGACCTAGACCGCGCTCTTCGGCTCATCCGAGACGACCAAGACTCACGCCATCACGCCCTCGCAGTCATCCAATCCGGCAGCGCGCCGGAGTCGTCCACTATCAAGCCACGGAGGTCGCGGGTTCGAGGCAACCTTACCTACGGCGGGTGTCGGACCTTGGTCCCAGAGTTCGAGCCATGCCACAATCAACGCCTCAGGCGGTCATCGAGGGGTTCTTGCTGAGGGTGCGTCGCATCATGGCCCACTCGCTGATCCGTGAACAGGCTGACCTCATGGCCCGACTTCATGACGGCACTGTGCAGATTTCGGTCACCCGGAATGTGAAGACGGGGGACGAATCCCACCGGATCAAGATCGAGTATCCCCCCGAGGAGGCGATGGAATCCCTGGCGAGCCGGGTACGTCCGCTGGTTCTAGCCAGGGAGCCGATCTATTGCGTCAAGGTGCTCGACGCCCTCGAGGAAGTGGTGGGCACCGACGCGCTCGATGAGGAGATCGACCCAGACTGGTGGCGCGACAGCTGGAGAACGATCATCGACGGCAGCGGCGAGGCACAGGCGTACCTAGTCGGCACCGCCAGCGGCCAAATCACCGACCGCAAGCTCATGTACGCCTGGATCTACGGCGACTTGGTTCACGCCACCACGCCGCGATCCCAGTGATCAAAGAGCTCAGCATCGACGACCGCTACCACGCAGCCGCCCCGGGATCGCGCGGATCTGTCATCTGGTTATTACCACCCACCTCATGATCATGAGCTTGATCGACAGGGAAACTCGCGGTCGATCCGCAAGTGTTCGCCGAAAAGGTGGTGGTCACTAAGACAAGCGTGGACCGTGAAGCAAAGGTCTACACGGCTCCCGCGGGCGAGGACGGAAAACCACCGCCGATGCCCAGCGACCCGTCACAGGATCTCGACTCCACCCAGTGGCAATCAATTCACCAGGCACTCATCGACGCAGGGTTGATCGACTCCGACGAGATTGGGCATGTCATCAACGCCGACACCGAGCACGCCGAGAACAGTGCACCGGGGTCGATCGACACGGACCGAATGAATGATGCTGCGCCACAATCAATCCTATCGAAGAATGCGTTGTCATTCAGGCCGCTCGAGGGAGATCCAGGCGCTCTTAGTCGACACAATAAGCGCACCAGCGGCCGCTCCCCACTCGCTCACCCCTCCATCAACCCCGCTGCCACCGTCGCACCCAACTCCCAGCACGCTTCGCGGTCGTCCTTGCCCGGGGCGCCGGAGACGATGACATGCTCGGCGGCCTTCGTCCACCCGAGGCCGGAGGTGATCGAATCGACCGCTCGCACAGCCCCTTCGGTGCCCTGGTTGCCGTGCAGGTAGAGCCCGAACGGCCGACCCTGAGTCGAGTCGAGGATCTGGTAGTAGCTGACGTCGAAGGCGTGTTTCATTGCGCCGCTGATGTATCCGAGGTTGGCGGGCGTGCCGAGGAGGTATCCGTCGGCGTCGAGGAAGTCGGAGGCGGTGACGGCGAGCGCCGCGCGTCGGATCACCTCGACGCCTTCGATCTCGGGGTCGGTCGCGCCGGACACGACGGCCTCGAACATCTCCTGGCATGCCGGTGACGGGGTGTGGTGGACGATGAGCAGCCGGCTCATCGGACTACTGCTCCCGGCCGTGGTACTGGGCGACAGCCCGTTTCATCATCGAGCGGGCACGGGTGCGGTCGCCGGCGTAGTCGTAGGCACGGGCGATGCGGTAGGTGTTGCGCCAGTCGCTCGGGTCGGCCTCCCATTCGGCCTTCACCTGGGCGAAGAGCTCGTCGGCCGCGTCGCGCTCCATCCGGCCCGATGCGCGGTGCGGCAGGTTCGAGATGTCGAGTTCACGTCCCTCGTCGGCCATGATGGCGGCGAGTTTCTGGTGCTCGAGGCCCGCCCGCAGCGTCGCGTAGACCAGCCACGCCCCGATCAGCGGCAGCGCGATCACGCCCAGACCGAGACCGATCCCGGCGGCCGACCCAGAGGCGATCAGCTGGAAGCCACGCCATCCGAGCAGAACGAAGTACACGATGAGCGCCACGACGAGGAATGCGATCATCCAGACGATCGGACGGGAGTCCTTCTTGCGCGGGCCGAGTCGGGGTGCGCCGCCCTCGGTGTCGTCGTCGTGGGCTGGTTCGTTCGGCGGGCCGGAGGAGGTCATCGTCAGAGGTCCATCAGTTCTTCGAGCCCGATCGTGAGCCCGGGACGGCCGGCGATGCTCCGCACGCCCAGGAGCACTCCGGGTGCGAACGACGCCCGGTCGAGGGAGTCGTGCCGGATGGTCAGCGTCTCGCCTTCGGTGCCGAGCAGCACCTCCTGATGTGCCACGAGTCCCGCGAGGCGCACCGAGTGGACACGTACGTCGTCGACGACCGCGCCGCGGGCGCCGTCGAGTTCCTCGGTCGTGGCATCGGGACTGCGTCCGACACCGGCCTCGGCCCGCGCGCGCCCGATCAGCTCTGCCGTCCGATAGGCGGTTCCCGACGGCGCGTCGGCCTTGTGCGGGTGATGCAACTCGATGACCTCGACCGAGTCGTAGTACTTGGCGGCCTGGGCGGCGAAACGCATGGACAGCACTGCGCCGATCGCGAAGTTGGGTGCGATGAGGACGCCGACGCCGGGGTTCTCCGACAACCAGCCGCGGACGGTGTCGAGGCGTTCCTCGGTGAATCCGGTGGTCCCGACGACGGCGTGAATTCCGTTGGCGATGAGGAACTTCAGGTTGTCCATGACCACATCGGGATGGGTGAAGTCGACGACGACCTGGGTCTCGGTGTCGGTGAAGAACTCGAGTGAGTCACCTTTGTCGACGCCCACGGTGTAGGTGAGGTCGTCGGCATTCTCGACCGCCGCGACGATCGCCTGCCCGACCTTGCCCTGGCTGCCCAGGACGCCCACCTTGATACCGCTCATGTCCACCTCTTCGTGTCGTGTCCTGCCGGCCGAGTCGCTGCCGGGCCAGTCTAGTGGCGTCTCGCCTCAGAAGATCGGGGCACCGCCGCGGCGGTGTTCGAACACCAGCGACGTGGTGGTTCCGGCGACCTCCGGCCGGCCGTTGAGTCGTTCGACGAACTGGCGCAGCGCCTCGGTGTCGGCGGCGGCGACATGCAGCAGGTAGTCGTCGGTGCCGGCGAGGAAGAACACGTCGATCACCTCGTCGTGGGTGGCGATCTCGCCGACGAAGCGCCGGATCTGACCGCGCGCGTCGGACTGCAGACTGACGGCGACCATGGCACGCAGCGGGCGCCCCAGCGCCGCCGGGTCCACGTCGGCGAAGAAGCCGCGGATGATGCCGAGGTCGACGAGCCGACGCAGGCGGCCGTGGCAGGTCGACGCGGCGATGCCGACGCGCTGCGCCAGTTCGCTGTTCGGCATCCGCGCATCGGACTGCAGCAGGCGGAGCAGCTCCCGGTCCGTCGCGTCGAGTTCACCGGCCCGAACATCCTTCGGTGTGGTGGCCATCGCGCCCTCCGTCCTCACACGATCGTCGGCAGACCGAGCTGCACGAGAATATTCTTCCGCACGATTGTGCCATGGCCGATGTTCCTTCACGCTGAAAACCAGTTCATCGAGGAACGTTCAGGAGACCACAACCCGACGGAGTCATCATGCGCATCGGCATCCCTACCGAGATCAAGAATCACGAATACCGCGTGGCCATCACCCCCGCCGGCGTCGCCGAACTCCACCAGCGCGGCCACGACGTGATCGTCCAGGCCGGCGCGGGCGAGGGATCCGCCATTGCCGACAACGACTTCAAGGCCGCCGGTGCACAGATCCTGGGAACCGCCGCCGCGGTCTGGGAGCAGGCCGAACTACTGCTGAAGGTCAAGGAACCGATCGCCTCGGAGTTCGCGCTGATGCGCCGGGATCAGACGCTGTTCACCTACCTGCACCTGGCCGCCGGCAGGGCCTGCACCGACGCGTTGCTGGCGTCGGGCATCACCTCCATCGCCTACGAGATGGTCCGGACCGCCGACGGCGCGCTCCCGTTGCTGGCCCCGATGAGCGAGGTCGCCGGACGCCTCGCACCGCAGGTGGGTGCCTATCACCTGATGCGTTCGGCGGGCGGTCGGGGCGTACTCATGGGTGGCGTGCCGGGAACCGAGCCCGCCGACGTGGTCGTTCTCGGCGGTGGCGTCAGCGGCGTGAACGCGGCGCAGATCGCGCTCGGCATGGGCGCCCAGGTCACCGTCTTCGACATCGACATCGCCAAACTCCGATCGATCGACGCCCGCTTCGGCGGCCGCGTCCACACCCGGTACAGCACGGCCCTGGCGGTCGAGGAGGCGGTCGTCGGTGCCGACCTCGTCATCGGAGCCGTCCTCGTGCCGGGCGCCAAGGCACCGGTCCTCGTCTCGAACGGCACGGTCGCCCAGATGAAGCCGGGCGCGGTGCTCGTCGACGTCGCGATCGACCAGGGCGGCTGCTTCGAGGACTCTCGACCCACCACCCACGACGACCCGACCTTCGCCGTCCACGACACCGTCTTCTACTGCGTCGCGAACATGCCTGGCAACGTCGCGCGTACGTCGACACAGGCGCTCACCGGTGCGACCCTCCCCTACGTCCTCCGGCTGGCCGACTCGGGAACGGAGCAGGCGTGCGCAGCCGACCCGGCACTCGCCTCGGGACTGAGCACGCGGCAAGGTCAACTGTTCACCGCCGAGGTCGGCGCCGCACTCGACCTGGACGTGTCGCCGAACCCCTTCGCGCACAACTGATCAGAACGTCAGCGTGGTGGTTCCGCGGCGTCGGCCCCGCCAGCCGTAGCGGCGCTCGGTCATCGATCCGTGGCCGTCGTACCCGACGAGCAGCAGGGTCGATGCCCGGGTGCCGTACCCGGAGATGTTGATGAACATCGGCGACAGCGCCGCCTCGGCCTCGGGTCCGACGCCGGTGTCGGGCAGACGCGTCGGGTCCGGCCGATCCTGGTCGGCCAGCATGGCGAAGTAGGACTCGTCCGGAGACCCAGCCGACCCGCCGCCGTCTGCCTCGACCAGACCACTCAACGCCGCCGCGCCGTCGACGACCTTAGGCCAGTCGTTGTCCAGGGCGCCGTTGGACAGACCGTGCACGCCGTCGGCCACCCGCTCGGCGCGCGGTTCCGGCCAGTTGGTCATCCACCACAGCTCGTCCCGATCGGCGACGAGCAGATTCACCGGATCGTACGCCGCCGCATCGTCGAGGACCCGGTGAGCGTACACCTTCGGGTCGTCGTCGCCGACCAGATAGTCCACGGGAAGCTGTCCGCGCGAACGGATTCCGGCCCGTCGAGCCGGCCCGACCCGGACGTTCGTGACCATGGCCACCCGGTCGGGGACCTCGGCCGAGACAGCCATCCACGTACCGCCGGCGACGGCATCGCGACCGCCGAGGATCGGCAGGTCGTCCCAGTGCGACAGCGCGAAGGTGCGGCGACGGTGCTGCTCGTCCCGATTGGCGGCCACGATCAACCGCTGAGTGGGGTGCGCGTTCCACGCAAAAAGGATCAGGCACATCGGGATTCAGGTCACCTGCTCGGGTCCGGGAAGAAGTCGGCTCATGGTCGACATGCGGCGCTGCACTCCGGCGATCTCGCGGACCGCTTGCCCGAGCAGGCTGCGGTCCAGCGGGGACAACTGCCTGACATCGAACCGATCGCCGGGCGGATCACCGTTGTCGAACTGTGCGACCTGATATCGCAGCCGAACGCGCTGCAGCACCTCGAAGACCTCGATGAGCGTCGACGCCTGATCGGTCGGCAACATCTCGCTGCCGGACGCCGCGCGCAGACGGCCGCGGGTGTCGACGTCGGTCGAACCCACAGTGACCGCGGCCCACCGCGCGATGTTGACGAGCGGTGTCACCGCATGCCCCTTGATGTCGACGATGTTGCCCCGACCGGTCAACACATCCCGCCGGGACCGCAACCGGGCACGCGTCGAAAGGGTTTCGGCCAGCAGCAGATTCATCGTCCGCGGGTCGCACCGCAACCCGGCGATCATCGCGACCGCAGGCGTCGCCGACACCGCGGCGCGCCCGCGGACAGGCCGGCCGTCGAGCATCAGCGATGTGAAGATCATGCCCTTGCCGGCGAGCGGATCATCGATCCACGCTCGCGCCGCCGTCTGCCACTGCGTGTGGGTCCGCGCGAACAGCGGCTTCGACGCGACGGCGCCGTTGTCGTCGACCCGCAGTCCCGCGTTCCGCAACACCTCGTCGACCTCACCGAAGGCTGCCCGATAGCGTTCGATCTCGCCGCCGGCCGAATCGTCGAAGGAGACAGCCGAATCCACGTCCGAGCTCAGCACCGGTTCCCGACGGGCGTTGCTGCCCAGCGACAACCAGGTGAACGCCGCGGGATCGAGTTCGGGATGTGCGGTCAGGACGACATCGAGCGCGCGACCGACGACCGCGTCGACGATCATGGACGCCGCGCGCGAGATCTCGTACGGCGGTCGGTCCCGGCGAACCTGGTCGGCCACGAACTGCGGCAGCCTGCGCGCATGCCCCTGCAGCTCCTCGACGTCGATCGAACGTCGGATCTGTTCGCGCAGCGGGATGCCCGCACCGACGGGGTCGGCGACGAAATCCCCCGCCCCGACGACACCGATCACCTCGCCGTCGGCGCCACGGACGGGGACGATCGCCAGATCGCGGTCGACGAGCTCGGTCAGCACGTCCATCGACGCCGCACCGGCATCGACGACGAACGCCGGTTCCGTGACGATCTCCCCGACCGAGGTGTCGACGCTGCGGCCGGCCGCGACCACCTCGGCCCGGATGTCGCCGTCGGTCAGCACGCCGAAGCTCCGGTCCGGCAGCGGGATCACCACGTAGTCCTGTCCGCGCTCGGTCATCAACGCGGCCGCCTGGCGGACGGTCATGTCGGCCCGGCCGATCACCGGTGCGGTGCGGAGCAGTTCGGCCACGGCGCTCGCCGCCGAGATCCCGCCGGCGTCCCGACGCCGCGCCACCGTCAGCTGCGGCTTCTCCTCACCGGCCATGTCTGCAGAGTCTAGGCGGGCCCGGGGTCTGCGAAGACCGTCGGCCGGTCGAATGATTCGGAGTCCGGCCGGCACACCGCGGGGCCYGGGTTCGGCTCGAAGGGAGCAGACACCCTCTCGGAGCAAAGGACCCCCGATGATCAAGCCGCACGTCGCCGCCGCGACCACCCTGCTGGCCGCTCTGGCCGTGGCAATGGGCACGACCGCCCCCGCAGCCGCCATCACGCCCGAGTACGCCGACACACTCACCGCCGGCCAGGGCATCCTGATCGGCGACGGCCTGTGTTCCATCGGGTTCTTCGGGACCAACGCCGACGGTGACCGTCTCGCCGTCACGGCCGGGCACTGCGCCGAGGGCGTCGGCGACGAGGTCACCACCACCGACGGCGAGACGATCGGTGAGGTCGTGGACTGGCAGGACGACGGCGGCACCCCCGACGGGTCGATCACGCTCGCCGATCCCCGCGGTTACACCGTCATCGCGATCGAGGACGACTGGGAGGTGGACCCCGTCTTCGCTACGGCGGCCGACCCCGAGGTCGGCGAACCGGTCGCCAAGACCGGCGAACGCACCGGGACGACCGTCGGCACCGTGACCGCCCTGCTGCATCAGGACGCCGCGCCCGAGCATCGTCTCGTCAACGCCGAACTCGTCGTCCTCGGCGGGGATTCGGGTTCACCGTGGTACCAGGAGACCCGTGGCGGACGGTATGTCCTCGTCGGGATCTCCTCGAGCGGCAACTTCGGCACGCAGAACCCCGACCAGGCGATCTCGACGGCCCAGACCATCGAAGGCCTCTACGAGCAGATCGCCGGATCCGGGTCGGCCTGGACCGACGGCTTCGAGATCAGCTTCGACACCGCCGACCGATCCTGACGCCGGCTTCCAGACGACACCGGGGCCCGCCGTCCGCAATGGACGGCGGGCCCCGGTGGGTCGTTCTCAGATCAGGCGTCGGCCTTCACCGCGTCATCCTTGACCGCGTCGGGGGCGGGCGCGTCGGCCTTGTCGGCGTCGTCGTCGACCGGGACGAGGCTGATCTTGCCGCGCTCGTCGATGTCGGCGATCTCGACGCGGAGCTTGGAGCCCACGTTGACCACGTCCTCGACCTTGTTGATGCGCTTGCCCTTGCCGAGCTTCGAGATGTGCACGAGGCCGTCGCGACCCGGGAGCAGCGACACGAAGGCGCCGAATGCGGTGGTCTTGACGACGGTGCCCAGGAAGCGCTCCCCGACCTTGGGCAGCTGCGGGTTGGCGATCGCGTTGATGCGGTCGATCGCCGCCTGCGCGGACGGACCGTCGGCCGCGCCGACGAACACGGTGCCGTCGTCCTCGATGGAGACGTTGGCGCCGGTCTCCTCGGTGATGCCGTTGATCGTCTTGCCCTTCGGGCCGATCAGCTCGCCGATCTTGTCCATCGGGATCTTGATGGTGGTGATCCGCGGCGCGAACGGGCTCATCTCGTCGGGCTCGTCGATGGCCTCGGCCATGACGTCGAGGATGGTCAGTCGGGCGTCCTTGGCCTGGCTGAGCGCACCCGCGAGCACCTGCGACGGGATGCCGTCGAGCTTGGTGTCGAGCTGCAGGGCGGTGACGAAGTCCTTGGTGCCCGCGACCTTGAAGTCCATGTCGCCGAAGGCATCCTCGGCGCCGAGGATGTCGGTCAGTGCGACATAACGGGTTTCGCCGTCGACGGTGTCGGAGACGAGGCCCATGGCGATGCCGGCGACCGGGGCGCGCAGCGGCACACCGGCATTCAGCAGCGACATGGTCGACGCACAGACCGAGCCCATCGAGGTCGAACCGTTGGAGCTCAGTGCCTCGGACACCTGGCGGATCGCGTACGGGAAGTCCTCGACGCTCGGCAGCACCGGCATCAGGGCACGCTCGGCGAGCGCACCGTGGCCGATCTCGCGACGCTTGGGCGATCCGACGCGACCGGTCTCACCGGTCGAGTACGGCGGGAAGTTGTAGTGGTGCATGTACCGCTTGGACGTCTCGGGTCCGAGCGAGTCGATCTGCTGCGCCATCTTGACCATGTCGAGTGTGGTGACACCCATGATCTGGGTCTCGCCGCGCTCGAACAGCGCACTGCCGTGGGCGCGCGGGATGATCGCGACCTCGGCCGAGAGTGCACGGATGTCGGTGATGCCGCGGCCGTCGATGCGGAAGTGGTCGGTCAAGATGCGCTGCCGGACGAGCTTCTTGGTCAGCGACCGGTAGGCCCCGCCGATCTCCTTCTCGCGGCCCGCGAACTGCTCGCCGAGCTGCTCGAGGACGTCGGCCTTGAGCTCGTCGGTCTTGTCGTCGCGCTCCTGCTTGCCGGCGATCGTCAGGATCTCCGACAGGCGATCGGTGGCGGCAGCCGCCACCGCGTCGTAGGCATCCGACTGGTACGCCGGGTACAGCGGGAACTCGGCCGTCTCCTTGGCCGCGGCGGCGGCCAGGGACTTCTGCGCCTCGCAGAGGCGGGCGATGAACGGCTTGGCGGCTTCGAGGCCCTCGGCGACGATCGCCTCGGTCGGTGCCTGCGCGCCGCCGGCGATGAGGTCGATGACGTTGTCGGTGGCCTCGGCCTCGACCATCATGATCGCGACATCGGCGCTGTCACCGGAGCCGGCGACGATGCGGCCCGCGACGACCATGTCGAACACGGCGCCCTCGAGCTGCTCGACGGTCGGGAACGCCACCCACTGGCCGGCCTTGTTCTCCTCGGTCGGGATGAGCGCGACACGCACGCCGCCGACCGGACCGGAGAACGGGAGACCCGCGAGCTGGGTGGAGGCGGACGCGGCGTTGATCGCGACGACGTCGTAGAGGTCGTTCGGGTTCAGCGAGAGGACGGTCACGACGACCTGGATCTCGTTGCGCAGACCGTCGACGAACGACGGACGCAGCGGACGGTCGATGAGACGGCAGGTCAGGATCGCGTCGGTCGAGGGGCGGCCCTCGCGACGGAAGAACGATCCGGGGATGCGGCCCGCGGCGTACATCCGCTCCTCGACGTCCACGGTCAGCGGGAAGAAGTCGAAGTGCTCCTTCGGGTGCTTCGACGCCGCGGTGGTCGAGAGCAGCATGTTCTCGTCGTCGAGGTAGGCGGTCACCGAACCGGCGGCCTGCAGCGCGAGGCGTCCGGTCTCGAACCGGATCGTGCGGGTGCCGAAGCTCCCGTTGTCGATGACGGCGGTCGCCTCGGTGATCGCGTCGTCGTAGTCGTCGGCGAAGTCTTCGGTGGTGTTCACATCTGTCATGTGGGGCGGAATCCCTTCGTAGCGGCTGCCGGTGGCGGCCGTCTGACGCGGCCACGAGAAGGTGGCCGCTTGTGCGGTTGGGGGTGGCCTTCGCGGAGGTGCGCAGCACGAACTCACGTGTCACGTCGAGTGAGCTCGCACAGCAGCGCACGCGCGGATCGGACCTACCCAGAACGCGCCGAGAATGTGCGGCAGCACGGTGAATGGCGCAGCGTGTCTGCGCCGGCTGAGTGCTCAGACGGCCTTCGATCGAAGCGGCCGGAATCCTGCGCGCCCGAGGGTTGCCCGGGCGAGGGTTCCGGCGGCCACTACCGAGGACCGATCTGGCTGGTCGTTCCGCACTGCCTCGAGTTCCGGCACGATCCGTCTGTCAGCGTATCACCGCCGACTGTCGATACCTCAATACGACGACCCCCGATACGACAAACCGGCCGCCCCCGTTTCGGGGGCGGCCGGTGGAAGTCGGGAGATCAGCGACGGTGGAGTCAGCGACGGAGGCCGAGACGCTCGATGAGCGAACGGTAGCGGTTGATGTCGACCTTGGCGACGTACTTCAACAGACGACGGCGACGGCCGACCAGCAGCAGCAGACCGCGGCGGCTGTGGTGATCGTGCTTGTGCTGCTTCAGGTGCTCGGTGAGGTCGGTGATGCGCTTGGTCAGCATCGCGACCTGGGCCTCGGGCGAGCCGGTGTCGGTCTCGTGCAGACCGTACTCGGCGAGGATTTCCTTCTTCTGCTCGACAGTCAAAGCCATGGAGATACTCCTGTTTCTCAGTACCGCGTCCGAAACAACCACGGTGCGCCACCGCGGACTGCAGCAACACCGACTGATCAGGCTACCGCCCGGGTGGCACCCGGCCCAAATCCACCGGGCTCAGCCCTCGGCCGCCGCCAGGATCTCGCGCGTCTTCGTCACGTCGTCGCCCATGGCGGTGATCAGGTCGTCGACCCCGTCGAACTGTTCCATCCCGCGGATGCGGTGCACGAAGTCGACGGCGACGTGCTGCCCGTAGAGGTCGGCGCTCTTGTCCAGGACGAACGCCTCGACCGTTCGGGTGCGGCCGGAGAAGGTGGGGTTGGTGCCGACCGACACCGCGGCCTGGTAGCGCTCCCCCGGTTCGACCTCGCCGACGACCGGACCCGCGCCCAGGATCGTGAACCAGGCGGCGTAGACGCCGTCGGCGGGGATGGCGGCGTACATCGGCGGGGCCACGTTGGCCGTCGGGTATCCGAGGTCGCGGCCACGGCCGTCGCCGCGCACCACCACTCCCTCGACCCGATGCGGACGGCCGAGCGCCTCGGTCGCGCGGTCGACGTCACCGGCCGCGACACACGAGCGGATGTAGGTCGACGAGAAGGTCACCGCATGTTCACCGAACAGCGAGACCGATTCCACCGAGAAGCCGAACTTCCCACCGAGTTCGGCGAGCTTGGCCACGTCGCCGGCCGCCTTGCGTCCGAACGTGAAGTTGTCGCCGACGACCACGACGGCCGCGTGCAACGTCTCCACGAGGATGTCGTGGGCGAAGTCCTTGGGCGACCGGGCGGCGAGTTCGGGTGTGAACGGCATGACGCAGAAGACGTCGATGCCGAGCTCCTCGGCCAGCTCGGCGCGTCGTGTCAGCGTCGTCAGTTGCGGCGGATGGGATCCCGGGCGGACCACCTCGGACGGGTGCGGGTCGAACGTCATCAGCACCGCCGGGACGCCGTGCTCCTTCGCCGCCTTCGTGGCGGCGTTGATGAGCTCGGCATGTCCCCGGTGAACACCGTCGAAGACACCTATGGTGACCACGCACCGTCCCCAGCCCGCGGGGATGTCGTCCAGACCTCGCCAACGCAACACGCGACCAGACTACGGGCACCCGGTGTTCCAAACCACCACCGCCACTCGCGTTTGCGGTGGGGTTAAGCTCTTGGTCATGCCTCGGGGAACGGATCGTCCGGTGACAGAACTGTCACAGGTGACCCAGGACTATCTGAAAGTGATCTGGACCAGCCAGGAGTGGGAAGACGTCAAGGTCACCACCAAGCTGCTGGCTCAATCCCTCGGCGTGTCCGCATCGACCGCGTCGGAGGCGATCCGCAAACTCGCCGACCAGGGCTTCGTCTCGCACGAACCGTACGGCGCGGTCACCCTCACCGCCGCGGGCCGGTCCGCCGCAGTCCTGATGGTGCGCCGCCACCGGCTGATCGAGACCTTCCTGGTGCGCGAGCTGGGCTACCGCTGGGATGAGGTCCACGACGAGGCGGAGATCCTCGAACACGCGGTGTCCGACCGGCTGATGGCCCGGCTCGATGCGAAACTCGGCTTCCCCGACCGGGATCCGCACGGCGACCCGATTCCCGCACTCGACGGCTCGATCCCCGCACCGGACGCGGCGCTCCTGGCTGACCTGGAGGTCGGGGCGTCGGGCGCCATCGCCCGGATCTCCGACACCGATCCCGAGATGCTGCGCTACTTCGACCAGGTGGGCGTCGCCCTCGACTGTGTGGTGACCGTCGCCGAGAAGCGCCCGTTCGCGGGCACGATCTCGGTGTCGCTCGACGACGGCGATCCCATCGACCTCGGCGACATCGCCGCGCGCGCCATCTTCGTCGTCCCGCGCGGCTGACCCGTTTCTTCGGCAGGGCGCGTCAGCGCAGAGTCGCCGGCCGCACCACCATCACCGAGCTCGCGCGGCGACCCTTTTCCTGGATCAGCGCGATCGCCTGTTCCCGCGGATCGACGACGACATAGATCTCCTTGCGGCCGATCGGCTCCAGCCATCGACCCTGACTGATCGACTCGGCCTCGTCGTCGTCGATGTCGCGACGCGGGAACGAGATCTTGACCGCCTCGTCGATGTCGAGGCTGACGCGCGGCTCGTCGCGGACGTCGTCGAGTGTTCGCGCGTGGTCGAGGGTGAACGGGCCGACCGCCGTCCGCCGGAGTTCGGTCAGGTGCCCGCCGACCCCGAGCGCGGCGCCGAGATCGCGCGCCAGTGACCGGATGTACGTGCCCGACGAACAGTCAACGGCCACATCGAGATCGACGAACGCCGCGTCGCGCCGGGCGTCGAGCAACTCGAAGCGGGACACGGTGACCGGGCGCGGCGCGAGGTCGAAGTCGGCTCCCGTCCGCACCAGTGCGTGCGCTCGCCGGCCGTCGACCTTGATGGCGCTGACCTTCGCCGGGACCTGCTGGATGTCACCGGTGAGATCGGCCATGGCCGTGGCGATGTCGGCGTCGAGGACCCCGGATGCGTCTGCCGTGTCGAGGATCTCGCCTTCGCGGTCGTCGGTCGTGGTGGACGCGCCGAGTCGGATCGTCGCCGTGTACGACTTCGTCGTCAGCGACAGCAGTCCGAGAAGCTTTGTGGCCCGCTCGATCCCGACGACCAGGACCCCGGTGGCCATCGGGTCGAGGGTGCCGGCGTGCCCGACGCGGCGGGTGTTGAAGATCTTCCGGCATCGGGAGACGACATCATGGCTGGTCATCCCGGCCGGCTTGTCGACGACGAGTAGGCCGGCGTTCTCGATGGTTGCGTCGGCCACGTCAGGTCAGCGCGATCGTGGTGGTGATGATGCCGCGCTCGACCAGCCAGCGTCCGGAGAACTCCAGCAGCGGCGGCCCACCGTCGGCGGCGGCCGGGTCGATGAGGATGCGGGAGGTGAACGTCCCCGACGTCGGGGTGGACTGTTCGAAGGTGATGTGGGCGTCCTCGAAGCCCAACCAGCGCTTGGCGACCGGGAACCAGGCCTTGTAGGTGGCCTCCTTGGCGCAGAACAGCAGCCGGTCCCAGTGCAGGTCACCCGACCGGGTCGCGAGCACCTCGCGCTCGGCGGGCAGGCTGGTGTGCTCGAGCACACCGTCGGGCAGGCGGTCGTGCGGCTCGGCATCGATGCCGAGGGAACGCACCGACATCGCGTAGGCGACCGTCGCGGCGCGGTAACCGTCGCAGTGGGTGAGGCTGCCCACGATCCCGGCCGGCCACACGGGTGCCCCCTTGTCCCCCTTGAGGATCGGGACGGGCTCGTGACCCAGCGCCCCCAGCGCCTGCCGGGCGCAGTGCCGAACGGTGGTGAACTCGCGACGACGCTTCTCCACCGCGCGCGAGATCAGGCTCTGCTCGGCCGGCAGCAGGACGAGATCCGGTGGATCGGCGAACGCCTCCGCCGAGGCGACGCCGGCCGGCAGGAGTTGTTCGATCATCGGTTGTCCTCTCGCGCTTGCCGTTCGGCTTGCCGCTCGGCCTGCCGTGTTCGTCGTTCCGCCTGCCGCTGCTCGACCCGCTGCCGGAACTCGGCGGCGCGTTCGGCGTAGTCGGGCGGCAGATCGAACCGGACGCCGTGCTCGGGCAGATCGGACGCGCCGAGGCCGTCTCCGGGAACGATGTTGCGCATCAGGGGGTTCGGGAGTCCCCGGCGCTTCCACTCCCGCGGGTAGCCGACCGACACCTCCTCGAACCGGATGCCGTCGTACCAGGTGGTCCGGGGGATGTGCAGGTGTCCGTACACGCAGCAGGCCGCGTTGAACTCGGTATGCCAGTCGGCGGTCAGCTCGCTGCCGCACCACAGCGCGAACTCCGGATAGATGAGCGCGTCACACGGTTCGCGGCGCAGCGGCCAGTGATTGATGAGGACCGTCTTCTCGGCGGGGTCGATGGCCTGCAGCCGACGCCGGGTGATCTCGATCCGCGCCCGGCCCCAGGCGTCCCGGGTTGGGAACGGCTCGGGCGACAGCAGGAACTCGTCGGTGGCCACCACATTGCGTTCCCGGGCGAGCGCGAGCGCGGTCAGTTTGTTGGCCGTGCCCTCCGGGCGGAAGGTGTAGTCGTAGAGCAGGAACATCGGGACCACGCGGACGGGATCGGAGCCATCGCCCGGATCGAACAGCGGGTAGATGTCCTCCGGGGTCACCACGCCGATATCGCGGCAGGCCTGGACGAGGTAGTCGTACCGCGCGACCCCGAACACCTGCAGCGGGTCCTTCGCCGTCGTGTACAGCTCGTGGTTGCCCGGGACCCACACGACGGTGGCGAACCTCGCCCGCAGACGACGCAGGGTGTCGACGATGTCGTCGGTGCGTTCGGCGACGTCACCGGCGACGATGAGCCAGTCGTCCGGCGACGTCGGCCGGATGCTGTCGATGATGTGCTCGTTGCCCCGATGTGCGATGTGCAGATCGCTGATCGCCCACAGAGTAGCCACGAGGATCCATCGTGCCAGAGGACCGCGATCAGGCGCGGACCGCACCTGCCCGGCGCCACCGGCCGGACCGGATCCGCCACACCACGGTGGCCAGACGCACGAGCATGAACACCACCAGGCCGGACCACACACCCGCGAGTCCCCAGTCGAACACGAGCGACAGCCAGATCAGCGGCAGGAACCCGATGAGGGCGCCGGCGAGGGTCGCGGTGCGCAGGAAGGCGGCGTCGCCGCTGCCGAGGAGCACGCCGTCGAGCGCGAAGACCACGCCGGCGATCGGCAACATGCCGACGAAGAACCACCAGGGCACCCCGACGGCGTCGAGGACGGCGGCGTCGGAGGTGAAGATACGCGGGATCAGCGTCGCACCGGCCGCGAAGAGGGCAGCCATCGCGGTGGCGGCGAACACGGACACCGCGGTGACGCGCCGGGCGACGGAGTCGGCTGCGCCGAGTCGTCCCGCTCCCAGCGCCGCGCCCACCAGCGCCTGGGCGGCGATGGCCACCGAGTCGAGGAACAGAGCCATGAACTCCCACAGCTGCAGCACGAGCTGGTGCGCCGCCACCTGGGCGACCCCGAATCGCGCCGCGACCGCGGCCGCCGAGACGAAGCAGATCTGGAACGACAGACTGCGCACGATGAGATCCCGCGCCATGACCAGTTGCGCGCGGATGATCGACCAGTCGGGTGCGAAGGCGCGCGAGCCGGGCCCGTGGCCGGCACCCACGGCGACCCGCCGTGCCTCGCGGACCACCCGCACGGCGAACAGCACGCCCATCACACCCTGTCCGATCACGTTGGCCACCGCGCTGCCGTCGAGACCGAGACGCGGGAACGGGCCGACGCCGTGGACCAGTCCGACGACGAGAACCGCGGCGAGGGACAACCCGACCACGACGTAGACGACGGGACGGCGAGTGTCCTGAACGCCGCGCATCCACCCGTTCCCGGCCATCGACAGCAGGATCAGCGGAACGCCGAACATCGCGATCCGCAGCCAGCCCGCCGCATCCTCGGCCACCGCGGCGGACTCCGGCGACGACGTCCCGACCAGCAGACGCATCACGACCGGGGCGCACGGGTAGGCGACGGCGACGATCAGGACGCCGACCGCCACGGCTATCCAGCTCGCCTGCACGCCTTCGACGACGGCGCCGGGCCGGTCACCGGAGCCGAAGCGACGCGCGGAGCGGGCGGTGGTGCCGTAGGACAGGAAGGTCAGCTGCGTGCTGACGATCGAGAGCACCAGGGTGCCGACGCCGAGAGCGGCCAGTTGTTCGCCGCCGAGGCGTCCGACGACCGCCAGGTCCAGCAGGAGGTACAGCGGCGGCGCGATGAGGACGGCGAGAGCCGAGACGGTGAGGGTGGCGATGCGTGCCACGCCCGGGGCGTCCCCGGCATCCGGCTCCGACGCGAGGCTCAGAGCGACTCCAGCAACCTGGCGACCACCTCGTCGGCGGTACCGGTGTCGCTGTACCCGGAGGCCTGACGATGCCCGCCGCCGCCGTGCGCCCGGGCGATCGGTACGAGATCGACGATGTCCTTGGACCGCAGCGAGACCGTCCAGACACCCGGCTCGCCCTCCTTGAACACCGCTGCCACCTCGGCCTCACGGGCGGTCCGGATGGTGTCCACGACGCTCTCGGACTCCTCCCAGCTCATCCCGGCCAGCGCCTGCTGGTCGACCACGGCGTACACCAGACCCTCACCGTCGCAGGCGGTCGGTACGAGCTGCGCCGACGCCAGGACACCCGACATCATCGAGAACCAGGCGAACGGATGGGAGTCGAACAGGATCCGGCTCCACTTCCGTGTGTCGACGCCGGTCTCCAGGAGCCGGGCCGCGACCCGGAACGACGCCGGACGGGCCCAGCGGAACGAGCCGGTGTCGGTGCTGAGGCCGGCGTAGACGCAGGTGGCGATGTCGGCGTCGAGTTCGACACCCAGGTCGTCGAGGACGTCGAGCACCAGCACGGCGGTGCAGTCGGCGGCCGGGTCCACCAGGTCGAGATCGCCGAAACCGGGGTTCGACGCGTGGTGGTCGATGACGATCGAGGTCTGCGCCGCGGTGAACGTCTCACCGAGCGAGTCCAGCCGCTCGAGGTTGGCGGCGTCGACCGCGACCACCAGTGGGTGTCCGACGACCTGCGCGGGAGCGCACAGCAACTTGCCACCGGGCAGCCCGGCGAGCGACGCCGGGAGCTGTTCGGTCCCCGGGTAGGAGACCTCGACGTCGACGCCCCGGCGGTCGAGTGCCAGCCCCAGCGCCAGACCGCTGCCGATCGTGTCCGCATCGGGGCGGACATGACAGCAGATGGTCACCGCGGTCGCGGAGGCCAGCGTCGCGGCGATCGCCGCACTCGACGAACTGCTCACTCGCGGGTACCGGTGGTGTCATCGTCCGCCGACCGGTACGGGTCGGACTCCCCCGCCGGCTTCGCCTCGGCAGCGCGTCGGGCGACGAGTTCGTCGTTCGCGCGGGCGCGGGCGACGAGCTCCTCCATCTGACGCGCGGCATCGGGAACCGTGTCGAGTACGAAGCGCAGGGTCGGGGTGAAGCGCACCCCGGTACCCGCACCGACCTTCGACCGCAGCACGCCGGTCGCCTTCGCCAGACCCGCGGCCGCGGCCTCGAAGTCGGGTTCGGCGTCGATGGATTCACCCATCACGGTGTAGTAGATCGTCGCATCGTGGAGATCGTTGGTCACCCGGGCATCGGTGACCGTCACATACGCCAGTCGCGGATCCTTGATCTCGTGCGCGATCGCCGACGCGACGATCGACGAGATCCGCTTGGCCAGGCGCTGAGCCCGTGCCGGATCTGCCATTCCAGGACTCCTTCCATAGCGCTGCGTGCGCGCCGACCGGAGACCGGTCGGCGCGCACCACAGCTGTCGAGATGTCGTACGAGGGTGGTCGTCGCCGCGATCAGTCGCGCGGCTTCTCCCGCAGCTCGTAGGTCTCGATCACGTCGTCCACCTTGATGTCCGAGTAGGTCAGCGTGAGACCACATTCGTAGCCTTCGCGAACCTCGGTGGCATCGTCCTTCTCACGCTTGAGCGACGACACGGTGAGGTTCTCGGCGACCACCACGTTGTCGCGCAGCAGGCGGGCCTTGGCGTTACGCCGCATGATGCCCGACTGCACGAGGCAACCGGCGATGTTGCCGACCTTCGACGACTTGAAGATCGCGCGGATCTCGGCGCGGCCGAGCTCCACCTCTTCGTAGATCGGCTTGAGCATGCCCTTGAGCGCGCTCTCGATCTCGTCGATGGCCTGGTAGATCACCGAGTAGTACCGGATGTCGACGCCCTCGCGGTTGGCCAGCTCGGTGGCCTTGCCCTCCGCCCGGACGTTGAAGCCGATGATGATCGCATCCGAGGCCGCGGCCAGGTTGACGTTGGTCTCGGTGACGCCACCGACACCGCGGTCGATGATCCGCAGCGAGACCTCGTCGCCCATCTCGATGTTCAGCAGGGCCTCTTCGAGGGCCTCGACCGTACCCGAGTTGTCACCCTTGAGGATGAGGTTGAGCTGGCTGGTCTCCTTGAGAGCCGAATCCAGGTCTTCCAGGCTGATCCGCTTGCGGCTGCGTGCCGCCAGCGCGTTGCGCTTGCGCGCGTTGCGCCGGTCGGCGATCTGCCGGGCGATGCGGTCCTCCTCGACCACGAGCAGGTTGTCGCCTGCGCCGGGGACCGAGGTGAAGCCGATGACCTGGACCGGACGCGACGGCAGCGCCTCGGGGACGTCGTCGCCGTGTTCGTCGACCATGCGTCGGACACGTCCGTAGGCGTCGCCGGCGACGATCGAGTCGCCGACCTTGAGCGTGCCGCGCTGGACCAGCACGGTCGCCACCGGGCCGCGGCCGCGGTCGAGGTGCGCCTCGATGGCGACACCCTGGGCGTCCATGTCCGGGTTCGCACGCAGGTCCAGCGACGCGTCCGCGGTGAGCAGGACGGCCTCGAGCAGCGCGTCGATGTTCTCGCCCTGCTTGGCCGAGATGTCGACGAACATGGCGTCGCCGCCGTACTCCTCGGGGACCAGACCGTATTCGGTCAGCTGCCCGCGGATCTTCTGCGGGTCGGCGCCTTCCTTGTCGATCTTGTTCACCGCGACCACGATCGGCACGTCGGCCGCCTGGGCGTGGTTGACCGCCTCCACCGTCTGCGGCATGACGCCGTCGTCGGCCGCGACCACGAGGATCGCGATGTCGGTCGCCTTGGCGCCGCGGGCACGCATGGCGGTGAACGCCTCGTGACCCGGGGTGTCGATGAAGGTGATCAGGCGATCCTCACCATTGAGGTGGGTGTTCACCTGGTAGGCACCGATGTGCTGCGTGATGCCGCCGGCCTCGCCCTCCCGGACGTTGGCCTTACGGATCGTGTCGAGCAGTCGGGTCTTACCGTGATCGACGTGGCCCATGACGGTGACCACCGGCGGACGCTGTTCGAGGTCTTCCTCGCCGCCCTCGTCCTCGCCGTAGGTGAGGTCGAAGCTGTCGAGCAGCTCGCGGTCCTCGTCCTCGGGGCTGACCACCTGGACGCGGTAGTTCATCTCCGAGCCGAGCAGCTCGAGCGTCTCGTCGTTGACCGACTCGGTCGCCGTCACCATCTCGCCGAGATTGAACAGCGCCTGGACCAGCGAAGCCGGGTTGGCGTCGATCTTGTCGGCGAAGTCGGACAGCGACGCACCGCGGGCAAGACGGATGATCTCGCCGTTGCCGCGCGGCAGTCGGACGCCACCGACGGCCGGTGCCTGCATGTTCTCGTACTCGGCGCGTTTCGCCCGCTTCGACTTGCGACCACGGCGCGGTGCACCACCGGGACGACCGAAGGCGCCTGCTGCGCCGCCGCGTCCACGGCCGCCACCGCCACCGCCGCCGGGACGACCGCGGAAACCGCCACCGGGAGGTCCTCCCGGTGCACCGGCTCCGCCGCCACCGCCGCGGTAACCACCGCCGCCGCCGGGGCCACCACGGCCTCCGCCGGCACCGCCGCGACCACCCGGACGGGCGTCGGGACGGGCCGCACGCGACGGCATGGCGCCGGGACTCGGCCGCGGGGGCATGTTCCCGGGATTGGGACGGGGACCGCCCTGGCCGGGAGCGGGACGACCGCCACCGGGACGCGGACCACCCTGGCCGGCGGCGCCGGGACGGCCACCGCCGGGACGCGGACCGCCCTGACCCGGTCCGGGACGGGCAGCCGGACGCGGCGCGGGCGCCGGTGCCGACGAATACGGGTTGTTGCCCACCCGCGGCGTACGCGGACCCGGCTTCGGGCCGGGACGCGGACCCGGGCTCGACGTGGGGGCAGACGGTGCTGCCGACGCGGCCGGGGCCTGCGGCGCCGGTGCCGCGGGAGCGGGACGCGGGCTGGGACGTTCCGCCGCGGGGGCGGGCGCCGGGGCCGGGGTCTCCGCCGGTGCGGGTGCGGGCTTGGGGGCGCCCGGCTTCGGCGCGTTGGGGCGCGGGCCGGGGCTCGGACGGTCGGCGACCGGCGCCGACGGGGTTGCGGGTGCACCGGGCTTCGGTGCGTTCGTGTTGCCGGACGGCTTGGGTCCGGGCTTGGCGCTCTGGCGCGGGCCGGGGGCCGGGGACGACTTGGAGTCCTTGGCTCCCCCGTCCTTGCCGGGGAACGATTCACGCAGTCGACGGGCCACGGGGGCCTCTACCGTCGACGACGCCGATTTGACGAACTCGCCTTGCTCCTTCAGACGCTCGAGCACCTGCTTGCTCGTGACGCCGAGCTCTTTGGCCAGTTCGTGCACGCGGGCTTTGCCTGCCACTGCTCTCCTCACTTGGAGGCCAAGCGGCTCACCCGCTACGGCCTCGATTTAAGTCCGGTACATGCTCATCGTGACTTCACGGTGTGCTCATGTCTTCTGCTACCTGTTCCGGCTCCGGGGAGCCATCCTCTGGTGGGTGATCGCGCCGAGCTGTTCGGTGAGATCGTCCGGGTCCACGGTCAGACCGGGGGTCCGGAGTGCCGCGGCGAAGGCCCGGCGTCGCGTCGCGGTGGAGATGCACTCCGACCGCGCGTGCAGCCACGCGCCTCGTCCCGGCATGGTCTTCGCGGGATCGACCACGACTGTCGGGGTGTCACCGCACAGCTGTGCGACGACACGGACCAACTCGCCGGCCTCTGCCCGCTGCCGGCAACCGATGCACATCCGGATGGGTGTGCCGCCGGCAGGCGAACGGGGGGCGGATCGCTGAACCATCGATCAGTCTAGCGCGAGCGGGCCCGGCGGGGACAATCGGCCGCTGCGCGTCACTCCGGCCCGCCCTCGGCCGCCGGCGCGGCGTCGGACCGGATGTCGATCCGCCACCCGGTGAGCCGGGCCGCGAGCCGGGCGTTCTGGCCCTCTTTGCCGATGGCCAGCGACAGCTGGTAGTCCGGCACGATGACCCGCGCGGCCTTGGCGGCAGCGTCGACGACCGTCACCGAGACAACCTTCGCGGGCGACAACGCATTCCCGACGAAGACCGCCGGGTCGGTGTCGAAGTCGATGATGTCGATCTTCTCGCCGGCGAGTTCGCTCATCACGTTCCGTACGCGCTGGCCCATCGGACCGATGCACGCGCCCTTCGCGTTGAGGCCGGCCACGCCGGTGTGCACCGCGATCTTCGACCGGTGGCCAGCCTCGCGCGCCACGGCGACGATCTCGACGCTGCCGTCCTCGATCTCGGGCACTTCGAGGGAAAACAGTTTGCGCACCAGGTTCGGGTGGGTCCGGGACAGGGTGATCTGCGGACCGCGTGGTCCGCGGCTCACGCCGACGACGTAGCACTTGATCCGGTCGCCGTGGGTGTAGACCTCGCCGGGCACCTGCTCGGCCGGCGGGATGATGCCCTCGGTGGAATTGGCGTCGCTGCCGATCTGGACGACGACCATCCCGCGTGCGTTTGCGCGCGAGTCCTGCTGCACGACGCCGCCGACGATCTCACCCTCGTGGGCGACGAGGTCGCCGAAGTTCTTCTCGTTCTCGGCGTCGCGCAGGCGCTGGAGGATGACCTGCCGTGCGGTCGTCGCCGCGATGCGGCCGAAACCCTCGGGGGTGTCGTCCCATTCGTGGACGACGTTCCCGTCCTGGTCGACCTCCTGCGCCATCACGCGGACGGCGCCGGACTTGCGGTTGACGTCGACACGGGCGTGCGGCGCGAAACCGTCGGTGTGGCGGTAGGCCGTCAGCAGAGCGGTCTCGATGGCGGTGATGACGGTCTCGATCGAGATGCCCTTGTCGGCCTCGATCATGCGCAGGGCGGCGATGTCGATGTTCATGTCGTCGGTCTCCTATTCACTTGTCGTGTTCATTTGTGGTGTTCAGTTGTCGCGCGGCGGCGGGGGCGCGGCGCGCTTCGATCTCGTCGGGTTCGAGGCCGCACAGTTCGAGCTCGCGGACGCTCGGCTGAGAGAAATCCACCTGCACCACGGCTTTGGTCACCGAGGCGAGGTCGACGGTCTCCACCGCGATCCGCCCCTTGTGGTTCGCGACCACCTCGACCGCCGGCGCCGGGTCGTCGAGCAGCCTGCCGATGCGTCCGGCGACGGTGCGCGGCTGCGATCCGGGTCCGCCGTCGACCTCCACGACGACGCGCCGACCGGTGTTGCGACGCCAGTGCCGGGGCAGGGTCAGCGGGCTGTCGACGCCGCGCGAGGTGACCTCGAGCACATAGGCGAGGTCGGCGAAGTCGGGCGTGGCGTCGAGGAGGTCGGAGATCTCGGTGCTGAGTCCGGCGAGGACGTCGAGGTCGCTGCCACCGTCGCGGTCGACCACGATCGACAGTTCCTCCTGGCCGTCCCGGCTGCGCACCGTGATGTCCTCGAGGTCGAATCCCCGCTCGGCGACGAGCTTTTCGACGAGTTCGCGCACCTGCGTCGGGCTGATCGGCATGCCACTCCCCTCGTCTTCAGTTGTCGGGCCGTGCCGGGTCTCGCACGACGTTGCTCCGAACATCCTAGTGGATCGATCGCGCGGAGAACTGCTGGCATGATGTCCCGGGTGAGCATGCCCCCGATCGAGCGACGGACCCTGCGGCACCCGATCGACCGGCGCACCGCCTTGCGCGGCGGACTCCTCGCGGGCGCCGTCGTCGTCGGCGCCGGGGCGGCCGGCGTCGGACTGACCGGTTGCGATTCGTCGCCCTCCGCGGAGACCCTGTTGGCCGAGAGCCTGGTGCCCCTGGTGCGCTCGGCGTCCGCGGACGAGAGCACCGCGCGCGCCCTGGTCGCCGTCGAGCCCGCCTATGCCACCGCACTTGGTGTCGTGGCCGATCAGCGCGCCCAGCACGCTCGCGCACTGCGCGAGGAGATCATCCGGCTCGACCAGGAGGTGGCGGCGACACTCGACCGTCCCGCCACCTCGGCGACCGCCTCGACTTCCCCGGCGGGTGCCCCACCGGCCCCACCGTCCCTCGCTCGACTGCGCGTCGATCTCGACGCCGCGGCCGGGCAGGCCCGCCGGGTCGCGCTCGGCGCCGCCGGGTACGCAGCCGGGCTGACCGGGTCGGTCGCCGCGGCCGTCACTTCGATGCGAGAGGTGCAACTGGCATGACGTCCCCCGTGAACACACCGGCGTCGAACTCACCGGCCGCGCAAGCAGATCCCGACGACCCGCTGGTCGTCGCCGCCGAGACCGAGAACGCCGCGATCTTCACCTACGGCGTCATCACCGCCTTCGTCGCCGCCTCCCGTCGACGCACCGTCGCCGAGTACGCCGACGCCCATCGCGCCCGACGCGACGAGATCGACCGGACGATCGAGGCGGCGGGGAACACGCCGCCGCTGGCGGCCGCCGGCTACACGCTGCCGATCGAGGTCACCGACCCGACCACGGCGGCCCGCGCCGCGCTCGGCGCCGAGAACGACTGTGCGAGCGCCTATCGTGCGTTGCTGGAGCAGGCCGACGACGAGACCGGACGCCGGATCGGCGCCGATGGGCTGTCGGRGAGCGCGGTGCGCGCCGCGCGCTGGCGGGTGGCTCTGCAGGAGAGCCCGGTCACGGTGGCGTTCCCCGGGTCTCCCGCAGGCGGCTGAGCCGGCTCAGCCGCGGGCGGCCGCCACCACCGCGTCGACCGCGGTGTCGACCGCGACCTCGGCGGCCTCACCGGTGAAGCGGTCGCGGATCTCGATCATGCCGTTGGCATATCCGCGGCCGACGACCACGACGGTCGGCATGCCGAGGAGTTCGGCGTCCTTGAACTTCACGCCGGGCGACGCCTTCCGATCGTCCAGGAGCACCTCGAGACCGGCCGCGTCGAGGTCGGCGGCGAGCTGCTCGGCGCCGGCGACGGCGGCCTCGTCCTTGTTGGCGATGACGAGGTGAACCGCGAACGGCGCCACCGACTTCGGCCAGCGCAGACCCTTGTCGTCGTGGGACTGCTCGGCAATGACCGCGACGAGACGCGACACCCCGACACCGTAGGAACCCTGGGTCAGGCGGACCGGCTTGCCGTTCTCGCCGAGGACGTCCACCTCGAAGGCGTCGGTGTACTTCTGGCCGAGCTGGAAGATGTGCCCGATCTCGATGCCCTTGGCACTCACCAGGGGTCCGGCGCCGTCCGGCGACGGATCGCCGTCGCGGATCTCGGCAGCCTCGACCGTCCCGTCGGGCGTGAAATCGCGGCCGGCGACCAGACCGACGCAGTGCCGGCCCGGCTCATCGGCGCCGGTGATCCAGGACGTCCCCTCGACCACCCGCGGATCGACGAGGTAGCGGATGCCGTTGTCGGCCAGCGCCTTCGGTCCGATGTATCCCTTGACCAGGAACGGGTTGGCGGCGAAGTCGGCGTCGGTGAGCAATTCGACCTCGGCGGGTTCGACGGACGCCTCGAGACGCTTGAAGTCGACCTCGCGATCGCCCGGGACACCGATGCCGGTGATCTCCCAGTCACCGCCCGGCACACGGAGTTTCACGAGCACGTTCTTGAGGGTGTCGGCGCCGGTGTACTGCCCGTCGAGCGTCGCGTTCGCCCAGTCGACCAGGCTGTCGATCGTCGGGGTACCGGGCGTGTCGTGGACGACCGCCGCGGGCAGGTCGTCGTAGGGCAGCGGGTCGGGCGCGCGGGTGATGACCGCTTCGACGTTGGCGGCGTAGCCGGATTCGACGCAGCGCACGAACGTGTCCTCGCCGACCGCCGACTCGGCCAGGAACTCCTCGGAGGCGCTGCCACCCATCGCGCCGGAGGTCGCGGCGACGATGACGTACTCGATCCGCAACCGCTCGAAGATCTTCTGATACGCCTCACGGTGCGCGTTGTAGGCGGTCTTGAGTCCGTCGTCGTCGAGGTCGAAGGAGTAGGCGTCCTTCATCACGAACTCACGTCCGCGGAGGATGCCCGCGCGCGGCCGTTCCTCGTCGCGGTATTTGGTCTGGATCTGGTAGAGGATGACCGGCATGTCCTTGTACGACGAGTACTCGCCCTTGACCAGCGTCGCGAACAGTTCCTCATGGGTCGGGCCGAGGAGCATGTCGGCACCCTTGCGGTCCTTGAGGCGGAAGAGCGAGTCGCCGTATTCGGTCCAGCGGTTGGTGGTGTCGTAGGGCTCGCGGGGCAGCAGGGCGGGCAGCAGGATCTCCTGGCCGCCGATGGCGTTCATCTCCTCGCGGACGACGTTCTCGATCGCCTTCAGCACGCGTAGACCGAGCGGCAGCCACGAGTACACACCGGGCGCGACTCGGCGGATGTAGCCGGCTCTGACCAGCAGCTTGTGGCTGGGGACCTCCGCGTCGGCGGGGTCGTCGCGCAGGGTCCGCAGGAACAGGGTCGACATGCGTGTGATCACGACCAACCAGCTTAGTTATGGTGTTGCGGTGCTCGTCATCCTGCCTCCCTCCGAAACGAAATCCGACGGCGGGCGCGGCGCTCCCCTGGATCTCGACACGCTGTCCTTCCCCGAGCTGAACCCGGTCCGCAAGCAGGTCGCCGACGCGCTCGTCGCCCTGGCTGCCGACCTCGAGGCCAGTCGTACCGCGCTCGGGCTCGGCGCCACCCAGCTCGACGAGGTCGACCGCAACGCCGACCTGTGGCTGTCCCCCACCCGGCCGGCTCTCGAGCGCTACACCGGCGTCCTCTACGACGCCCTCGATCACCGGTCGCTGACTCGGGCAGGCAAGACCAAGGCCGCCGACCGGCTGGCGATCGGGTCGGCGCTGTTCGGTGTCGTGCGGGCACCGGATCCGATTCCCGCGTATCGACTCTCGGGCGGGTCCAAACTGCCCGGGATGCCGACCCTGGCGGCGCTGTGGAAACCGGACCTGTCCCCCGCGCTGGACGCGGTCGACGACTTCGTCGTGGACCTGCGCTCGGGCGTCTACCACCAGCTCGGTCCGGTGCGCGGCGCGGTGACGGCGACCGTGATGACCGAACAACCGGACGGCTCACGCAAGGTGGTCAGCCATTTCAACAAGCACTACAAAGGTCTGATGGCCCGCGAGCTGGTCCGCACGCGGCGTTCCGTACGCGACGTGAACGGTGTGGCCGCGGTCCTCGCCGACGCCGGGCAGCGGGTCGAGATCGAAGCGCCGGACCGCATCGTCGTACTGACCGACTGACCCGGCACCGAGGTCCGCGACGCTACCGCGCGTCGAAGTCGAAGAGGGTTGCGCCACCGGGCTCCACGGTCTGCAGGACGGTCGCCCGTCGCGGCGTCACCCGGTAGACATACCAGGGCGGCGGGCCGGCCGACGGCGCACTGAAGTCGGCGGTCAGCGCGGCACCCGACTCGTCGACGCGGCACGGCCACCCGTCGCCCGCCCACAGCTCCGCCATCTCGGCGACGACGGCGGGCTCGGTGACCAGGTTCGCGTCGCCCTCGACCACCAGGTCGGCCTCGTCGAGTGCCACCGACAGGGTGCAGCGCGGGTCGCGGGCGAGGTTGCGCGCCTTCCGGGTCGACGGACCGGTCTCCAGCCAGATCGCGTCCCGATGCCACAGCGCCCCGATTCCGGTGACGTGCGGGCTGCCGTCGGCGTTGATCGTGGCGATCCACCACGTGTGCCGGTCGGGACCACCGGTCCCCGGCGCCTGGGACACCCCGGCGGTCAATCGGGCCGCGACGGGCTGCCAGTCGAGTGTGCCGATGTCGTAGAGCTCAGCGAGATTCTTGGCGTCCATACCGGGACCGACCGTGCGTCCGCCCGGAATTCATCGCCGGGTGTCGGACCCCGGGGTGTTCGGCTCGGCGTCGAGCCCGGCGTCGAGCCCGGCGTCGGCGGCTTCCTGGGCGGCCTGTCCCTCGGCGACCTGCTCGGGCGTGAACCGCATGAACAGCACGACGATCGCGGCGAGGACGGCGATGCCCGCGCAGGCGGCGAAGGCCAGCCCGTAACCCTCGGCCTGCGCGGCGAGCTGGGTGGGATTCATCGTCTCGACCGGCGCGGTGGTGCCGCCCTTCGACAGCGCGCGCGAGGTGACCATCGCACCGACGGCAACCAGGCCGACGGCCCCGCCGAGGTTCTGCGCGACCTGCGCGAGCGCGGTCAGGGGGCCGATCTCGGTGGTGCCCACCCCGGCCACCACGGACAAGGTCAGCGGGATGACTGCCAGACCGACGCCGAAGCCGATCACGACTACGGGGACGAAGATGCTCGGGAAGTAGTCCGGTGAGTCGGTCGCGATCGACGATGCGTAGAGGCAGCCGACGAGGATCACCGCGCCGCCGACCAGGACGAGCCAGCGCGGCTGGATCATCAGCGCCAGCTTCGACGCGATCGCCGCGGCGATGCCCAGCCCGAACGCGAACGGCACGACCGCGAGCCCGCTCTGGATCGGCGAGTACTGCAGGATGCCCTGCAGGTACAGCGAGATGAACACCGCCATGCACATCATGATCATGCTGGCGAGCAGGATGGCGAGCAGGGCTGCGACGCGTGAGCTGTTGTCGAAGAGGGAGAACGGCAGCAGTGGGTTCCGGGCGCGCCGTTCGACCACGATGAACGCGGCCAGGGCGAGGGCGCCGAGGATGAACGAGCCGACCACGACCGGCGCCGTCCAACCGTTGGGCCCCTCGTTCACCGCGAGCACCAGCAGGGTGCAACCGAGGGTGCCGAGGACCGCGCCGGGCACGTCGAGGGGCAGCCGCTCACCCTGGGATTCCCGCAGCGCAACGATCGCCCCGACGACGACGATCAGACCGATCGGCACGTTGATGAGGAAGACCAGGCGCCACGACAGCTCGGTCAGCACCCCGCCGAGGATGAGCCCGGCCACCGATCCCACGCCGGTCATGGCCGCGTAGACCGCGAAGGCCTGACTGCGCGGTTTGCCGGGCGCGAAGGTGGTGGCGACCAGCGCCATGGCGGTGGGCGCCGCGATCGCCGCCGACGCGCCCTGCAGGGCCCGGCCGGCGAGGAGGCTCGCCTCGTTCCAGGCCAGTCCGCACAGCAGCGAGGTGAGGGTGAAGGCGACCACGCCGACGATGAACATCCGTTTGCGCCCGAACGTGTCACCGAGTCGGCCGCCGAGGAGCATGAGACCGCCGAACGCCAGCACGTAGCTGCTGATGACCCAATTGGCGCTGGACTCCGAGAGCGTGAGCGCGTCGCGGATGCTCGGGAGCGCCAGCGCGGCCACGGTGCCGTCGAGCACGACGAGCAACTGCATCCCGGACAGCACCAGGATCGGCAGGCCGAAGACCGGACGGAACTGCTCGCTGTTCCCCGCTCCTGTGTTCACCGTTCCAGTGTTCACGGTTCCGGTGTTCGCAGCTCCGGGAGTCGACATAGAGAACGACCGTACCGGCCGACCGCCGGGACATGCCAATCTGCGTTGATCCGGTCTGGGTTGATCCGGTCAGGCGCCCTCGGTGAACGCGGCCACGTCGCCGATGACGACGATCGCGGGCGGACGCAGCCCCTCGGCCTCCGCGACCTCGCCGGCGTGGGCGAGATCGGTACGCAGCAGACGCTGGGTCGGCAGGGATCCGTTCTCGATCATCGCGACCGGGGTGTCGGGCCGCCGGCCGCCCTCGAGCAAGGCGTCGGCGAAGACCTCGACGCGTTCGACCGCCATCATCAGGACCAGGGTGCCGCGCAGCTTGCCCATGGCCGACCAGTCGATCAGCGAGTCGGGGTGGCCGGGCGGCACGTGGCCCGAGGCGATCACGACCTCGTGGGTGACGCCGCGGTGCGTCACCGGGATGCCCGCCGATGCCGGTGCGGCGATCGAGCTGCTGATCCCCGGCACCACGGTGACCGGGACCCCGGCGGCCACACAAGCCTGCAGTTCCTCGAAACCCCGCCCGTAGACATAGGGGTCGCCGCCCTTGAGGCGGACCACGAACTTGCCCTCCTTGGCCTTCTCCACGAGGACGTCGTTGATGGCTTCCTGCTTCATCGCGCGGCCGTAGGGCACTTTGGCGGCGTCGATCACCTCGACCTGCGGGCCGAGTTCGGCGAGCAGTTCGGGGGGCGCGAGCCGATCGGCCACCACCACGTCGGCCTCGGCGAGGAGCCGTTGGCCGCGGACGGTGATCAGGTCGGGGTCGCCGGGACCGCCACCGACGAGGGCCACGCCGGCGGCGTGCGGGGCGGCGTCGTCGACACTCAGCGCCCCCTCGGCGAGGGCACGGCTCATCGCGGCGCGGAGTGCGGCCGACAGTTTGTGGTCGCCGCCGGCGAGGACGCCAAACTGGACGTCGCGGTGACGGCCGGACGCCGGGGTGACGGCGGTGCCGTGGCGGGCGTCGTCGGCCCGGACGCAGAACGTGTGCCTGCGCTCGGCCTCGGCCACCACCGCCTCGTTGACGGCGGGATCGTCGGTGCAGGCCATCGCGTACCAGGCGCCTTCGAGATCACCGTCGGCGTAGCGGCGCTGGGTGACGGTGATGCCGGTGAAGGATTCGACGGCCGGGGTGGGATCGAGCGCGATGACGTGCACGTGGGCACCCGCAGCGACCAGATTRGGCAGCCGCCGCTGCGCCACCGACCCGCCGCCCACCACGACGACCTTGCGTCCGCGGAGGTCGAGGCCGACCAGGTAGTGCCCCTCGCCGGAGGGGAAAGCATCGGGCCCGGGGACGTTCGGGGGTCCTGGGACATTCGACCCCGATACATTCGACCCCGGGACATTAGACACGGCGGAGGCAGGCTCGGACATGGGAGCTGACCTTACCGGGACAGCTGATCTAGAGCGGCAACTCACCCGTCCGGCGGACGTGGGCCCACACATCGGCAGCCGGGACACCGAGCCGGTGGGCCGCGGACTGCAGGAGCGCCCCGAGCAGGCTCGACGTGCAGAACGCGGCATCCAGCGAGTCGTCGGCGTTGATCCGGATCTGGTTCCACCACAGCGGGTTCCGATCCACGGCGGCCTCGGCCATGGCGATCGCGGTGGCGAAGCCGGCAGGGGCGGAGGCGGACTTCCCAGCGCCGGTCCCCCTCACTTCGGTCACGGTCACGTCGGTCACCGGGCCCGCAGTTCTCGTGCGTGCTGGCGCTGCAGCGCCCGCTCCCGCGACTCCTCGAACTTGCGCACCTTGACGTCCATCTCCTCCAGGAACTCCGCGAGGCGTTCGCGGTAGTGCTCGCCGACCGGCCCGAAGTCGTCGCGCTCGAAGATGCGCCACTTCCGCAGCACGGGCATGACGACGTCCGACATGTGTTGCGGCAGATCGTAGATGCCGCCCTTGGCGATCAACACGGCGTTGCGCCGGAAGTTCGGCATGGTCGCGCCGGGCATCTGGAAGTTGGTCACGATCGCGTGGATGGCGGCCATGGTCTCGTCGGGAACGAGGTCGAGCGCGCCGGCGACGATGTTGCGGTAGAAGAGCATGTGCAGGTTCTCGTCGGCCGCGACACGCTGCAGCATGCGGTCGGCGATCGGGTCCCCGCATGCCTTCCCGGTGTTGCGGTGCGAGACCCGGGTGGCCAGTTCCTGGAAACTGACGTACGCGACCGCGAACAGCATGTCGAAGCTGTGGTCGCGCTGCCCGTCGTCGTCGGGCAGGGGGTTGAACCCCGACGTCATGTGCGCCATGCGGATCTCTTCGAGTTCGACCGGGTCGACACCGCGGGTCACCACCAGGTAGTCGCGCATCACGATCGAGTGGCGGTTCTCCTCGGCCGTCCAGCGCCCCACCCACCAGCCCCAGGCATCGTCGAGGGTGAAGTTGTCGGCGATCACCCGGTGGTACGACGGCAGGTTGTCCTCGGTGAGCAGGTTGGTGATCATCGCGGCCTTGGCGACGTCGGAGAGCCGGGACTGTGCCGGATCCCAGTCGAGTCCGCCGAGAGCCGCGAAGTTGCGTCCGTCGTCCCAGGGCACGTAGTCGTGCGGGTGCCAGTCGCGCGTCATCTTCATGTGCCGCTCGACCTCGGTCTCGCACACGGGCAGCAGTTCACGCAGTAGATCCGAACCGGTCATGCCGCGGTCGGCGGGTTCGGCGTCGGGGGGTCCGATGAGGGTGGTCACGTGCTCTCCTGATCACAGCGGGGGTCGTACCATCCACTCTGCGCGGCGGGACGGGTGGTGCTCGTGAGGCGAAGGTCCCGCCTGTATGGGGTCCGACGTCGCGACTTCCCGGCGCCGCACATCCGGTACTTTCAGACCCATGTCCCCTGCCACGACCGATTCGGCCACCGCCGATCCGACCCCGTCCCCGAATCCGGTCCGCGCCTACCTCGTCGACGACCACGAACTCGTCCGGCGCGGTCTGCGCGACCTGCTCGGGACCGCCGGCGACATCGAGGTGGTGGGCGAGGCGGCCTCGGTCGGCGAAGCCCTCGTCGGCATCCTGGCGACCAAGCCCGATGTCGCCGTGCTCGACGTCCGGTTGCCCGACGGCAACGGGGTCGAGCTGTGCCGGGACGTCCGCGCGGCCGAACCGGGGATCAAGTGCCTGATGCTCACGAGCTACGCCGACGACGATGCACTGCTCGCCGCGGTCCTCGCCGGCGCCTCGGGTTTCGTGCTCAAACAGATCCTGGGGCACAACCTGGTCGCCGCGGTCCGGACCGTCGGTCGGGGCGGTTCACTGCTCGACGATCGGTCCACGGCGGCCCTGCTCGCCAAGCTGCGCAACGAGAAGCAGACCGAGAAGGATCCGCTCGCCGAGCTCACCCATCAGGAGCGCGAGGTGTTCGCCCTCATCGGCGAGGGCCTGACCAATCGGCAGATCGCCGGCCGGATGTTCCTGGCGGAGAAGACGATCAAGAACTACGTGTCCCGCATCCTGGGCAAATTGGACATGCAGCGACGCACCCAGGTCGCCGTGATGGCGACCAGACTCCGCGACGGCAAGGAGTGAGTCAACCCACCAGCGGCACCGACCAGGTGAGCGTCGTCCCGCCGCCGCTGGTCCGGCCCTCGCTCGTCCCGCCCCCACTCGTCCCCCGCGGGCGGGTGACGATGCTGAACGTCCCGTCGCAGTCCTCGGCGCGGCGCGTCAGGTTCTCGAGACCCCGATAGGTGACGTCGGCGCCGATGCCGACCCCGTCGTCGCTGATCTCGACGGTCAGGACGTCGTCGGCGGTCACCGACACCGCGATGTGGTCGGCCCGCGCGTGCCGGAGCGCGTTGCTCAAGCCCTCTCGCAGGACGGCGTCGATGTGTGGTCCGAGGGAGTCCGGGACCACCGTGTCGACGGGGCCGTCGAACTCCACGCTCGGCGAGATCGACGCGTGCCCGGACAGTTCGGAGACAATGTCGAGCACCCGCCGCCGCAGCGTCGGGCCGATGTCGGTTCCGTAGGGCGTCTGCAGGTCGAAGATCGAGGTGCGGATCTGCGCGATCGTGCGGTCGAGGTCGGTCATGATCTGCTCCAGGCGCGCGGCCGCGGCGGCCGGATCGGTGGTCCCGGCCAGCAACGTCTGTACCGACATCCCGACCGCGAAGAGTCGCTGGATCACATGATCGTGCAGGTCGCGGGCGATGCGGTGCCGGTCTTCGAGGACCTCGAGATCGCGGGCGATCTGTTGCTGCTCGGCGTAGACGACCGCCAGCGAGGCGACCTCGGCGACACCGGCGAGCCCGGCGATCTCCTCGTCGTCCCAGTAGGGGCGGTTACGGTGGGTGATGAGCATCCAGCCGAACGCCCCCGATGCGCGCTGGAGGGGTTGCACCGAGGTCCAGCGGGCGCCGCCCCGTATCAGCGACTCGGCGATCTGGCCGGAACGCTGCACCCGCAGCGCCGTGGCGTCCGGCGGGATGAAGTTCTCGATCTCCACCGGATCGCCGGTGTGCCCGCGTAGTTCCACCTCCCCCGCCATCTCGGTGAGCAGGTAGACATCGACCGCGCCGACGAGACCGGCGACATCGGCGCACATCCGGGACATGGTGTCCGACAGCGCGATTCCGGCCAGCGGCTCCGACCCACGCCGGGCCAGGACCTGCATCCAGCGGTGGCGGGTGCGGGCCCGTTCGAAGAGACCCGCGTTGTCGACGGCGATCCCGGCGGCCACCGCCAGCACCGCGACGACGGTCTCGTCGACCTCGGAGAAGTCCTCCGCGGACCGCTTCTCGGTCAGGTACAGACTGCCGAACACCTCGCCGCGCACCATGATCGGAGCACCGAGGAAGGTGTGCATCGGCGGGTGGTTGGGCGGGAACCCGACCGACGTCGGATGAGCGCCGAGGTCGTGGATGCGGTGCAGGCGGGGGTCGTCGATGAGCAGGCCGAGGACCCCGCGGCCGACCGGCAGATGTCCCATGGTGGCGCGTTGCGCGTCGGTGATGCCGATGTGYACGAATTCACTCAGCCCGCCGTCCGGTCCGCGCACGCCGAGGGCACCGTACTGGGCATCCACGAGTCCCGCCGCGACCTCGACGATGCGCTGCAGCGCGCGGTCGAGTTCGACCCCCTGCCCGACCACCAGCACCGCCTCCAGCAGTTCCCGGAGCAGGGCGGGATCGTCGGCACCGTGATCGGCGAGCGCGTCGAGCGTCTCGCGGAGCCGGTGCGCCAGCATCAGGACGCCCCSGGGGCGTCGCCGACGGACTGGGGCGTCGGCACCCGCCCACTATCGGCGGATCGGGACACGAAGCGGCACAACGCTTCCGGGATCGCGGCCGGATGCAGATGCAGGTACGAGGCGTGCACTGCGGCCGTCGCGACCCCGTGCATCGACGCGCGGCCCGCCGAATCCCGCCAGGCCCAGGCCGGGGCGAGCGCGCCGTCGCCGACTCCGCTGCGGTGGAACTCGTGACCGGTGACGCGTTCGCCGGTCCGGAACAGGGCCGAGTCGCCCACGGCCACGGCATCGCGGTATCCCAGCGTCAGGGTCGGGCCGAAGTGGCCGGGGATGTCGAGGACGCCGCTCATCGGGTGCCCGTCGAGTTCGGTGCACAGGTACAGCAGGCCCGCGCACTCGGCGTGGATCGGCCGACCCGCCGCGGCGTGCGCCCGGAGGTCGGCGCGCAGGAGATCGTTGGCGGCCAGCGCCTCGGCGTGTTCTTCCGGGAATCCGCCACCGATCACCACGCCGGCCGCTTCCGCGGGCAACCGGTCCACGAGCGGGTCGAAGACGACGACGCGCGCGCCGGCGGCGGTCAGCATCTCGGCGTGCTCGGCGTAACCGAAGGTGAACGCCGCGCCCCCGGCGACCGCGATCACCGGCGAACCGGCCGACGCGGCGGGACGATACGGCGCGACGGCTTCCGCAGCCGACCAGGCCGCGGCGTCGGGGACCGCACGTCCGCGGGCGGCGGCCACGATCGCCGGCAGGTCGAGGGCGCCGCGCAGGTGCGCGGTCATCGCGTTCACGGCGGCGACCGCGTCGGCGTTGCGTTCGGCGGCCGGGATCAGGCCCAGGTGCCGGGAGGGCACCGTCAGCGACGGGTGGCGCCGCAGCACACCGAGAACCGGCAGTCCCACCCGCGCGGCGGCCTGTCGCAGCACCATCTCGTGGCGCGGCGAACCGACCCGGTTGAGGATGACGCCCGCGATCGACACCGAGGGGTCGTAGGAGAGGAACCCGTGCAGCACGGCGGCCAGCGACTGGCTGTGGCCCGCGGCGTCGACGACGAGGATCACCGGCGCACCGATGATCGACGCGACGTGCGCGGTGGAGCCGACGCCGAGCGAACCGGCATCGCCACCTGGACTGCCGCCCGTGCCGTTGCCGCTGTCGGAATCCACGATCCGGCCGTCGAAGAGGCCCATCACGCCCTCGACGACCGCGATGTCGGCGCCCGCGGCGCCGTGGGCGAAGAGCGGCGCAATGCGTTCGGCGCCCACGAGATTCGGGTCGAGATTGCGTCCGGGTCGTCCGGCCGCGACGGCGTGGTATCCGGGATCGATGTAATCGGGGCCGACCTTGAACGGCGCCACCCGGTGTCCGGCCGCCCGCAGAGCGCCGATGAGGCCGGTCGTCACGGTGGTCTTGCCGCTGCCCGACGACGGCGCGGCGATCACGACGGCGGGCGTCGACGCCCGCACGGAGGTCACCATTCGATCCCCTTCTGCCCCTTGCGTCCGGCGTCCATCGGGTGGGCGATCTTGTGCATCTCGGTCACGAGATCGGCAGCGTCGACGAGGGCCTGCGGGGCGCGCCGGCCGGTGATGACCACATGCTGGCGTCCGGGTCGGCGGGCGAGGGTGTCGAGCACCTGAGCGGTGTCCACCCAGCCCCAGTGCAGCGGATAGGTGAACTCGTCGAGGACGTAGAAGTCGTGTTCGCCGGCATCGAGACGGCGTGCGATCTCCGACCACCCGGCCCGGGCGGCGGCGGCGTGGTCGTCGTCCTGGTCGTCGTTGGCCCGCAACCAGGACCAGCCCTGACCCATCTTGTGCCATTCCACCGGCCCTCCGGCGCCGGTCTCCGCGTGCACCCGGTCGAGGGTGAGCATCGTCGACTCCTCCCCCACCTTCCATTTCGCACTCTTCACGAACTGGAACACCGCGACCCGCATACCCGCGTTCCACGCGCGCATCGCCATCCCGAAAGCGGCGGTCGACTTGCCCTTGCCGTCGCCGGTGTGCACCGCGAGGACGGGCTGATTGCGGCGCTGTCGCGTCGTCAAGCCGTCATCGGGGATGCTGACCGGAACTCCCTGGGGCACTCGACTTCTCCTCTGGTCTCAGTTCGGGGTGGCGGGGGCGGTCAGGCCGCTCCCCGCGCGGGTGCGTGTCCCGTCAGCGCGGTGGCGGACAGTTCGTCCATCGGGATCAGGCTCGCGCCGAGGTGGGCCGCGAGATCGCCGGCGAGTCCGAGCCGGACCATCCCCTGCTCGCAGTCGACGACCACGGACCCGATGCCGCGACGACGGATACCGTCCGCGGCTTCCCGCGCCCGTGCCATCGCGCCTCGTCCTGAGGTGGCACGACCGTCGGTGAGGACCACCAGCAGCGGCCGCCGGTCGGGCTCGGCGCGGCGACACCGCTGCACGACATCGGCGGCGAGCTGCAGGCCCTCGCCGAGCGGTGTCCGGCCGCCGGTACGGATCTCCTCGAGGCGGCGCACCGCGATCTCGACCGATTTGGTGGGCGGCACCGCAAGCGTCGCGGAGGAACCCCGCGCCACGACCACCGCGACGCGGTCGCGGCGGGTATATGAGTCGCGCAACATCTCCACGCAGAGTTCGGACACCGCGGCCAGCCGACGCCGGGCGGTCATCGACCCGCTGAGGTCGACCACGAAGACGACGAGGTTGGCCTCCTGGCCGACCCGTTGCGCCGACCGCAGGTCGGGGGCGGCGATCCGCACACCGCGCTCGAACCCGTCCCCGCCGCGACCGGCCCGGCCCGCGGCGGCGAGCACCGTGCCGAACAGATGCACCGGTCGGCCGGCATCGAAGTCCACGGCATGGGTGGTGTGTCCGCGACGGCTCCGCGCCTTCGAGCGGCGACCCGGGTCACCGTCGCCGAGTCCGTCGACTCGCAGGGTCGGCATACGGCGAGCCGTCGAGGTCGGCACGGACCCGAACGCCGGTCCGGGCGCGTGCTGCGGGGCGTCGGTGTCGCCGGTCTCGGGCGCCGCATGGGAGTCGGGGTCGGTGTCGGGCGCCGGGCCGGTGTCGGATGCGGAGTCCGGGGCCTCGCCGCCGCCACCGGGCGGTGGTGTCTCGGGCGGTTCCGGGTCGTCATCGGGTGAGTCGGGTCCGGCCGCGTCCTCGCCCGCCGACATCGCCTCGTCGAGCTGGTCGCGGCTGAGCCCCGACTCGTCGAAGGGGTTGCGGCGGCGCCGATGCGGCAGCGCGAGCTCGACGGCCGCCCGGACGTCGACGTCCTCGACGGCGGTGGCCCCGCGCCAGGCGGCATGAGCGAGCGCGGTCCGGGCCACCACGATGTCGCCGCGGAGTCCGTCGACGTCGAGGTGGGCGCAGATCCCGGCGATACGGCGCAACTCCCGGTCCGGCAGGGCCACCGCACCCACGGCGGCTCGTGCGCTCGCGATTCGTTGTGTCAGTTCGTGTTCGGCGGCGGCGTGGGCGGCGACGAACGACGCCGGGTCGGCGTCGTACGCCATGCGGCGGCGCACCACCTCCACGCGTTCGTCGACCTCGCGGCCGGCGGCCACGTCGACGGCGAGCCCGAACCGGTCGAGCAGCTGCGGGCGCAACTCCCCCTCCTCCGGGTTCATGGTGCCGACGAGTACGAAATCGGCCGCCATGGTGTGCGACACACCATCGCGTTCGATCGTGACCCGTCCACTGGCCGCCGCATCCAGCAGCACGTCGACGAGGTGGTCGGCGAGCAGGTTGACCTCGTCGATGTACAGCACCCCGCGGTGCGCCCGGGCGAGCAGACCGGGAGTGAACTCGGCACGGCCGTCCCGCAGCACCGAGGTGAGGTCGAGCGAGCCGATCACACGGTCCTCGGTTGCACCGATGGGCAGTTCGACCACGCGGCCGGCGGTGTCGTCCGTGGCACCGGGGACGCTGAGCAGCGGACCGAGCCCGCGCACGATGGTCGATTTCGCCGTGCCCTTCTCCCCGCGGATCAGGACACCCCCGATACCCGGCGAGATGGCCGACAGGATCAGTGCGAGCTTGAGCTGCTCCTGCCCGACGACGGCGCTGAACGGATAGCGCACGTCAGCGTGCGGGTCCACGGAAGCGGGGAGTTCACCGACGGTCGTCATCGTGACCCGGCGCGGAGCATCGACACGTGGGGAATCCCGTCCTCGAGGTAGTCGTCGCCGTCGCGGACGAAGCCGAACTTGCCGTACATCTCGGTGAGGTAGGTCTGCGCCTCGATCCGGCACGGACGTTCGCCGACCTCGGCGAGCGCGGCCGTCATGAGGGTCGCCACGAGACCGTGACCCCGATGGTTGCGTCCGGTGCAGACGCGGCCGATCCGGAAGACCTGTCCGCCGTCGGCCTCCGGTTCCTCGAGCAGACGCAGCGTCGCCAGTACCGCCCCGGGGTCCGGCCCGTCCTCGTCGCCTCCGTCGGGCCGATCCCCACCCTCGGTGATCCAGAACTGGCGCGTCGTCGGTTCCAGGTCTCGGCCGTCGAGCTCGGGATACGGACAGGCCTGCTCGACGACGAATACCTCGACCCGCAGCCGGAGGACCCGATACAGCGTGGCTGCGTCCATGTCGTCGGCCAGGGCGCGGTGCACCCGCGGTTCAGAGATCATGTGTCGTGGTTAGCACACAAGGCGACCGGACTTCACCTCGCGCGATCAGCCGGCGGTGGCGGGCGCGAGCCGGCCGGTCTCGGCCGGGACCTCGTTCCGGTCGGTCAGCTGCAGCGTCTTGTTCGTCCAGTCCCACACCTGGCGGTACAGGTCGCGGTTGTCGTTGAGCTTCTGACCGAAGGACGGGATGATCGCCGTCAGCTTCGACGACCAGCCCGCGTACTCCTTCGGGAAGCACTGTTCGAGCACCGAGATCATCGCCGGCACGGCGGTCGAGGCGCCGGGGGACGCACCGAGGAGCCCGGCGATGGTGCCGTCGCCGGCCGCGACGACCGCGGTGCCGAACTCCAGCTGACCACCCATCCCGGTCTTGCGGATGACCTGCACGCGCTGTCCGGCGGTGATGAGCTCCCAGTCGGCGCCGAGCGCGCGGGGGACGAATTCCGACAGCGTCTTCACCCGGTCGGCCGGCCCGGCGGCGAGCTCGCTGATGAGGTACTTGAGCAGCCCGAACTCCTTGGGAGCGATCGACACCATGGGGAGCAGGTTGCCCGGCTTGATCGAGGCGGGCAGGTCGGTGATCTTGCCGCTCTTGAGGAACTTCGGCGACCATCCGGCGTACGGGCCGAACAGCAGGCCCGGCTTGTGGTTGATGACGCGGGTGTCGAGGTGCGGCACCGACATCGGCGGGGCACCGACGGCGGCCTGCCCGTAGACCTTCGCGTGATGCTCGGCGACGAGATCGGGGTTGGTGCAGCGGAAGAACTCACCGGACACCGGGAACCCGCCGAACCCCTTGGCTTCTTTGATGCCCGACTTCTGCAGCAGGTGCAGCGCACCGCCGCCGGCGCCGACGAACACGAACTTCGCATGCACGGACAGCTTCTGCCCGGTCCGGCCGTTACGGACCTTCACGATCCAGCTGCCGTCGGACTGCTTGGACAGATTGGTGACCGAATGGCCGAAGTAGATGTCGGCGCCCTGGGCGACATGATTGAGGAGCTGCTGGGTGAGCGCGCCGAAATCGACGTCGGTGCCCTGGTCGAACCAGTTCAGCGCGACCGGATCGGCGAAGTCGCGTCCCTCCGACATCAGCGGCAGTCGTGCGGTGAACTCGGCCGGGTCGTCGATGAACTCCATGCCCTCGAACAGGGTCTGGGTCGCGAGATTGTCGTAGCGCTTGCGGAGGTACTTCTGGCCTTCGGCGCCGTGGGTGAAGGCGACGTGCGGGATGGGGTTGATGAACTCCGACGGGTCACCGAGGATGCCGTTGTCGACGGCGTGGGCCCAGAACTGGCGCGACACCTGGAACTGCTCGTTGATGGTGAGCGCCTTGTCGATGTTGACGTCGCCGTCGGCGGTCTTCGGCGTGTAGTTCAGCTCGCAGAGTGCCGAGTGTCCGGTGCCGGCGTTGTTCCACGGGTCGCTGCTCTCGGCGGCGGCGGCGTCGAGCTGCTCGAACAGGCTGATCGACCAGTCGGGCTGAAGCTGTCGGAGCAGCGCTCCGAGCGTCGCACTCATGATYCCCGCACCCACCAACGCGACGTCGGTCGTGATCACCGTTTTCGACACCTGGACTCCACTTCACCTGGAGGGACACTGTGACCGGTGTTCGTCGCGGCACGTCGTCCCGGATGGCAACTTGTCGACCGGGCACTTCTCACCCGGTCCTTCTCAACCGTCATTGTCCAGCATGGCACGTCCAGCACGAGAATCGACCTTCGCAACTGTGTGCTGCACGACATCCGGGCAGTCCTGACCTGTCACTATGCTGGTCGCCGTGAGCGCATCCGCAGCCGCCGACTGGCAGCCCGACCGATTTCTCGAGGACTACCGGCAACGCGTCCTCCCCCTGGGCCCCGATCCCGACGGTGAATCGCCGATCACCGCGACCCTGGTGCGACGCGCCGAGTCGTCACCCGCGCGCGGCGCCGTGCTCTACGTCCACGGGTTCACCGACTACTTCTTCCACGAGCCGCTCGCCGACTTCTTCGTCGACCGCGGGTACGCGTTCTATGCCGTCGACCTGCGAAAATGCGGGCGATCGCGGCAATCGCACCACACGCCGCACTTCACCACCGACCTCGCGATGTACGACGAAGAGCTCAACGCGTCGCTGCGGATCATCCTCGACGAGCTGGGACCCGACTGCCGGGTCGTGGTGGCCGGGCATTCGACGGGCGGCCTCATCACAGCACTCTGGCTCGACCGGTTGCGGCAGCGCGCACCGGCGCTGCACGCGGCGGTCGACGGACTCCTGCTCAACTCACCCTGGTTCGATCTGCAAGGTGACGCCGTACTGCGCACCCTTCCGGTCACGCTGCTCATCAAGGCGGTTGCCGCCGTCGCGCCGACCAGGGTGATACCGAAGGAACTCTCGCAGGCCTACGGCGAGAGCCTGCACGACAGCGCGCACGGCGAATGGAACTACGACCTGGCGGCGAAACCGCTGGGCGGATTCCCGGTCACCTTCGGTTTCCTCGACGCGGTGCGCAGTGGTCAGCGTCGCCTGCACCGCGGCATCGACGTCGGGGTTCCCGCACTCGTGTTACGTTCGGACAAAACGCATTTCGCCAGGACCTACTCGGCGTCCACCGATCATGCCGATGCCGTCCTCGACGTCACCCACATCGCCCGCTGGAGCGGGTGCCTCGGCGGCCGCGTGACCGCGGTACCCATCCCCGACGCCCGGCACGACGTCTTCCTCTCCGTCGCGCACGCCCGCGAGCACGCCTATCGCGAGGTCGACCACTGGCTGTCCGCCGTCCTCTCAACCGAAAGCGAGAATCCCCTATGACCGCCACGCAGGTCGTCGACCTGGCCATCATCGGCTCCGGCAGCGGCAACGCCATTCCCGATGACCGCTTCGCGGACAAGACCCTCGCGATCTTCGAGGAGGGCGTCTACGGCGGCACCTGCCTCAACGTGGGGTGCATCCCGACCAAGATGTTCGTCTACGCCTCCGAGGTGGCCGAGATCGCCACGCACGGTGCGCGCCTGGGCGTGCACTCGAAGGTGGACTCGGTCGACTGGCCCGGCATCGTCGAGCGCGTGTTCGGCCGCATCGACCCGCTGTCGCAGGGCGGCAAGGAGTACCGGGTCGACCGGTGCGAGAACATCACCGTGTACGACTCCCATGTCGAATTCGACGGCCGCGACGACGACGGCCGGTACCGGTTGGTCACGCGAGACGGCGACACGGTCCTCGCCGACGAGGTCGTGCTCGCCGCCGGATCGCGCGCGGTCATCCCCCAGATCGTCGCCGACTCGGGGGTCACCTACTACACCAACAACGACGTCATGCGTCTTCCCGAGCTGCCCGAACGCCTGATCATCGTCGGGAGCGGTTACATCGCAGCGGAATTCGCACACGTCTTCGGCGCGCTGGGCTCACATGTGTCGATCATCGCGCGCGGCCCGGCTCTGCTCCGGAAGCAGGATGCCGACATCTCCAACCGCTTCACAAAGGTGGCCCGGGAGAAGTGGGACGTGCGGCTGGAGACCACGATCACCGAGGCGGAGGACCTGCCCGACGGCGGTGTGCGGGTCGGGCTCTCCGACGGCGCGACACTCGAGGCCGACGTCCTGCTGATCGCGACCGGCCGGCAGCCGAACGGCGACCGGCTCAACCTCGACTCCGTCGGCATCGAGCTCGATGACGAAGGTCGCGTGCGCTGTGATCAGCACGGTCGCACCGCTGCCCGCGGAGTGTGGACGCTGGGCGACGTCAGCTCGCCGTACCAGCTCAAACACGTCGCCAACCACGAACAGCGGGTGGTGCAGGCCAATCTCCTGAAAGGCTGGGACGCAACCGATCTGGACGCCTTCGACCACCGGTACGTCCCGGCGGCGGTGTTCACCCACCCGCAGATCGCCGCGGTGGGCCTCACCGAGGACGAGGCTCGCGAGGCCGGCCACGACTTCGCCGTCAAGGTCCAGGCCTATGGCGATGTCGCCTACGGCTGGGCGATGGAGGACACCACCGGATTCTGCAAGCTGATCGCCGAACGCGGCACCGGCCGGCTGCTGGGCGCACACCTCATCGGCCCGCAGGCACCGACGGTCATCCAGCCGGTCATCCAGGCGATGCACTTCGGCCAGACCGCACACGAACTTGCCCGCGACCAGTACTGGATCCACCCGGCGATGCCCGAGGTCCTGGAGAACGCGATCCTCGGCCTGGACATCTGACGGCCAGGCCCTCCGCGCGACCTCAGAAAATCGTTGAGCGCAGGGCGATCTCGCTGGCGAGGGCCGGGGCCGCGCGCTGCGGGATCCAGTGGTCCACGCCCGCGAGTTCGCAGTAGCGGAAGTCGCCGTAGACGTATCGGCCGCTGCCCTGCGCCTGTTCGCGACCCAGGGCGGTGTCGGCGTCGCTCCACAGCAGCGTGGTCGGGATCTCGACCGGCGGGCACGCCATCGTCGCCTTGATGTCGCCGGTGAAGTTCGCGCGGTACCAGTTCAGCGCCGCGGTCAGGGCGCCCGGTTCCCGCAGCGGGGCGAGTTCGTCCTCGGAGATCCCCACCGCCCGCAGCTCGGCGGCGTCGTCGGCGAGCAGCCTCTCCTCGGCCCCGTCGGCCACGAAATCGAGGATGTACGAAGAACGTTCACGCTGGTCGCTACCGACGAGAGCGTCGCGCATGGCCGACGGATGCCCGGTGCTGGCGACGACGAGACCGGTGAACCGGTCGGGGTACTTCCCGGCGAGATGCCACGCGACGATGCCGCCCCAGTCGTGCCCGACGAGGATCGCGTAGCCGATGCCGAGGGCGTCGAGAACCCCGATCACATCGGACACGAGGTGGGTGAGCCGGTAGTCGTCCACCCCGGGCGGCCGCGCGCCGGGGCTGTACCCGCGCTGATCGATGACCAGTGTCCGCAGCCCCGACTCGTGCAGGCGCGGCAGGACGTCGTCGTAGCAGCTCCCGTTCACCGGGAACCCGTGCAGCAGCAGAACCCACGGACCGGTCTCCGGTCCCCCGATCCGGACGTCGAAGGTGAGGCCGCCCACGGTCACCTGACGTCGGTCGTCGATCATGGGGCGGTCTTCAGTCATGGCGCCCACGATAACCCGTCTCCACGACCCCGGCGTCTACAAGTCCTCGAGGTGGTGACGGATGACCTTGGGGTGGCGTGGCGGTCCTTGTCGGATCAGCCGCATGATGGCGTCGAGGTCGAGGTGTTCGGTGACGAGGTCGGCCATTTGGTCGACCTGCCGGCGGCGTACCTCGTCGACGTCGGTGTCGGACGCCACGCGGAACCCACGGACCCCGGCCTCGGCCGCGACGTCGGTGAGGAGACGACGCCGGAAGTCGTTGCACGCCAGCAGTCCATGCCAGTGGGTACCCCGGACCGCCCCCCGCACCGCGCCCTCCGGACCGTGCCGGTCGTCGACGATCCACGTGTCCTCGGCCGAGCGGGTCACCCGGCCGTGATGGATCTCGTAGCCGCTGATCGCGACGCCGGACGAGTCGCCGCCGGTCCCGGTCACCTGCCGCACGGTTTTCTCGGCGTGGAACTCGATGTCGAGGTCGAACAACCCCAGCCCGGGCACCCGCCCGCGACCGGACTCCACCCGGTCGTCGAGGGTGCGGCCCAGCATCTGGAATCCGCCGCACACGGCGACGATCGGACGTCCGCGGGCGGCACGTTCGGTGAGCGCCTCCCCGAGACCGCGCGCCCGCAGCCACTCGAGGTCGGTCACGGTGGCGCGGGTGCCGGGCAGCACGACGAGGTCGGCGGCCGCCACCCCGGCCGGGTCGTCGACCCAGGTGACGTCGACACCGGGTTCGCAGGCCAGCGCCTCGACATCGGTCGAATTGGAGATCCGGGGCAGGCGGATGGCGGCGACCCGCAATCGGGGTCCTCCGGTCGCGGAGGATTCGGTGAACGAGCGCGGCGGCCCGACCCGCCGCCCGACCGGCGCCGCGAGCGAGTCCTCGGCGTCGAGCCACAGGTCGTCGGCGAAGGGCACCACCCCCAGTGTCGGCCGTCCCGTGATCGCCTCGACCTGCCGCAGTCCCGGCTCGAGGATCGACGGGTCACCACGGAACTTGTTGACCACGAACCCCGCGATCAGCCGCTGATCGGCGTCATCGAGGACCGCGGTGGTACCGAACAGATGGGCCAGCGACCCGCCGCGGTCGATGTCGGTGACCAGCACCACCGGGAGGTCCGCCGCCTGTGCGAGACCGAGATTCGCGATGTCGTTGGCGCGCAGGTTGATCTCGGCGACCGAACCCGCACCTTCGCAGAGGACCACGTCGAAGTCGCGTCGGAGACCGGCCAACTCGTCGGCGACGACGGCACGCAGCCGCGCCCGCCAGTGCAGGTAGTCGGCGGCCCCGACGTCTCCGGCGGGCCGACCGCGGAGGATCACGTGCGAGCGGCGGTCACTGCCCGGTTTCAGCAGCACCGGGTTGAACCTGGTGGAGGGTTCGAGGCCACAGGCGAACGCCTGCAACGCCTGGGCACGACCGATCTCGCCGCCGTCGAGGGTGACCACCGAGTTGTTGGACATGTTCTGCGCCTTGAACGGTGCGACCCGCACACCGGTGCGCCGCAGCGCACGGCACAGCCCGGCGACGATGAGGCTCTTCCCGGCATCGCTGCTGGTACCGCCCACGAGCAATGCGCCACCGAGTCCGTCCACCCGGAACAGACTAGAGGCCGGACCCGAGGCCGCGACCACGGTGGCGTCGTTCACAAGTCCCACCGTTCACCTCGCGGTCGTGCGGGTCTGGATACAGTGACCCGGACGAACAGGTCGACAGCCGGTCGTTCAGAGTCGAGGGGGTCATCGGACGTGGAGGTCGTGAAGCCCGGGTCCGTGTTCGCCGGATATCGCGTCCTCTCGATGCTCGGGCGCGGCGGCATGGGACAGGTCTGGCTCGTCGAACACCCCACCCTGGGCCGCCGCGAGGCCCTCAAGATCATCTCGCCGAACCCCGCCGATCCCAGTTTCGCCGAGCGGTTCCGCAACGAGGCCCGCACCGCCGCGGCCCTCGATCACCCCGGCATCGTCACGGTCTACACCCACGGCGTGGAGAACGGCAGCCCGTGGTTCTCGATGTCCTACCTCGAAGGCGAGGACCTCGCCGCCGCGTCGGCCCTGCCGGTCGACGACGTGGTGACGGTCGTCGGCAAGGTCGCCGACGCGCTCGACTATGCCCATACCCGGCGCGTCATCCACCGCGACATCAAACCCGCGAACATCGTGGTCGCCCGCGGCCCCGACGGCCGGATCACCCGGGTCACCGTGCTCGACTTCGGCATCGCCCGCCTGATGGACGGCGCGAAGATGACCGCGACCAACCTGTTCGTCGGCACCCTCGCCTACGCCGCACCCGAGATCCTCACCGGCGAACCGGCGATCCCGGCGTCGGACCAGTACGCGCTCGCGTGCACGACGTTCCAGCTGCTCACCGGATCGCAGCCCTACCCCGGGCAGACCCCGATGGCCCTGATCGCCGGCCACGTCAACACGCCCGCACCGCGGATCTCCGAGCGCCGCCCCGACCTTGTCCACGTCGATGCCGTGTTCGCGCGCGCCCTCGCCAAGAACCCCGCCGACCGGTTCGCGTCCTGCTCCGAGTTTGCCGCGGCGCTCGCCCGGGCGGTCGAGATCGCGTCGACGGCGCCCTCCGTCGTCGCGGCGCAGGCACCCGGCCGTCCGTTCTCCCCACCGCCGCCCACCCAGCAGGCGCCGGTGCACCCGGTGGCCCACCGTGCCCAGCCACCTGGCGGTCACCCACCGTTCCCGGCGTACGGTCCCGGCGGACCGCCGCCGGGTCCACCACCCGGATATGTGACCGGGCCCGGCGGACCCCACGGACCCGGCCCGGGGTCACGGGGAACGGGCTCACGCACCGCGTGGATCGTCGCCGCGGTGCTCGGTGTCGTCGTCCTCGTCGTCGGTGTCGTCGGGGCCGCGATCGCCCTCAGCGGATCGGGGTCGGGTCCAGGGACGGCGCCGGTCGCCGGGTCATCGACGACGGCGCCGAGCAGTTCCGGCGGATCCTCCACCGGCAGCGATGAGTTCGAGTCCATCGCTTCCAGCGGCGACAGCACGTGTGCGGTGCGCGAGGCCGAGCTGTACTGCTGGGGCGACAACGAACGGGGCACGCTGGGCGACGGTACGACCACCGACCGCCCGCGCCCGGTCCCGGTCACCGGCATCTCCGACGTCTCGGCGGTCAGCATGGGCGGCCTCGGCACGACCTGCGCGATCAGTTACGGAGACCTCTACTGCTGGGGTTACGGGATCGGACCGCCCGGGCAGAACGTGCCGCTGCCGACGAAGGTGTCCGGCCTGTCCCGGGTGTCGGCGGTGTCGGTCGGGCTGACGATCTGCGCGATCAGCGACGGCGACGCCTACTGCTGGCGCAACAACGCGAGCGGCCAGGTCGGCAACGGCAGTACCGGGTCGGTGGACGTGCCCACCCGCGTCGCCGGTCTCTCGGACGTGACCGCCGTGTCCACGTCGCACACCACGAGTTGCGCCATCGCCGGCGGTTCGGCGTACTGCTGGGGCAACAACCGGGAAGGCCAGATCGGCGACGGCACCACACTCGACCGCCTCACCCCGACCCGGGTCCTCGGACTCGACTCGCCCACGTCGATCAGCACGAGCCTGTACTCGACGTGTGCGGTCGCCGGCTCCGGCGGCGTGTTCTGCTGGGGCCAGAACACCAGCGGCCAACTCGGCGACGGTACCGAGCAGAACCGGCGGACCCCGACCCGCATCGACGTCCGCGGGGCCACCGAGGTGTCCACGGCGGCCTATGGCGGATGCGCCGCCGCGGGCAGCTCCGCCTACTGCTGGGGTTCGCGCAGCGATCAGCCGGACAAGAGCCCCGACCGCGTCAACGGACTGTCGGGGGTCACCGAAGTCACCACCGGTTCGGCGAACGTGTGCGCGGTCGCGGACGACGAGATGTACTGCTGGGGCCTCAACGGCCAGGGTCAGCTCGGCAACGGGACGACCACGACGAGCAGCGAACCGCAACCCGTCCGCTTCCCCGCCTGAACGTCTCGGCTGTCGGCCGAACCTCAGTTGTCGGGCCCGATGTCAGTTGTCCGGCACAGTGAGGATCTCGGCGCCGTCGTCGGTGACGACGAGGGTGTGCTCGAACTGCGCGGTCCACCGGCGGTCGGCGGTCACCACGGTCCAGCCGTCGTCCCACATCTCCCACGGCAGTGCGCCGAGATTGATCATCGGCTCGATGGTGAAGACCATCCCGGGTTCGAGGACCGTGTCGACGTTCGGCTCGTCGTAATGCAGCACGATCAGTCCGTTGTGAAAGGTCTCACCGATGCCGTGGCCGGTGAAATCGCGCACGACCGTATAGCCGAACCTGTTCGCGTAGGACTCGATGACCCGACCGATGACATTCAGCTCGCGACCCGGCTTCACGGCCTTGATGGCCCGCTCGGTCGCGATCCGCGTCCGCTCGACGAGATCGGCGGCCTCCTGGTCCACGTCGCCGGCGAGGAAGGTCGCGTTGGTGTCGCCGTGCACGCCGTGGATGTAGGCGGTGACGTCGATGTTGACGATGTCCCCGTCCTCGATCACCGTCGAATCCGGGATGCCGTGGCAGATCACCTCGTTCAGCGAGGTGCAGCACGACTTCGGAAAGTCCTTGTAGCCCAGGGTCGACGGGTAGGCACCGTGGTCGATCATGTACTCGTGCGCGATCGCGTCGAGTTCGTCGGTGGTCACGCCCGGGGCGACGGCCTTGCCCGCCTCGGCGAGTGCGTTGGCCGCGATCTTGCTCGCGATGCGCATCTTCTCGATCGTCTCGGCGGTCTGCACCCAGGGCTCATGGCCCTCGTTCACCGTCGGCTTCCACACGTATTCGGGACGTTCGATGGAGTCGGGCACGGACCGGATGGGCGACACGATCCCCGGCGTGAGGGCACTGCGAACTGGCATGCGACCAGACTATCCCGGCCCGTCGCGGCGAGGCCCGTGGGCGGACACCGCGGCGAACGTCACTAAGCTCGCCGGGAGGAGCCGATGGGAGGGCATCGGAGTCGACGATGGAGGTGTGCGGTGCGGACGAGGGGGTTACCGGCGGCGCTGGTGATGGTGCTGACCGTGCTGAGCCTGTCGGCGTGCTTCGTCACCCCGATCGAGCAGGAGCGGCACTCGCCGGGCGCGCATCTGCGCGACGGCCCGCAGACTGCGACGCTCGCGGAGTCCGACGTCACCCCCGTCGTCGAGAACCCCGCACCCCGGCTGCCCGCCACCGTCGACTCGCTCCGGTACGGGGACGTGACCGTCGCCGATGCCGACCGGATCATCGCCGTGGACATCAACGGAACCCTCGGCAACATCGTGTACGCCCTCGGACTCGGGTCCCACGTGGTGGGGCGCGACACGTCCACCGCCTTCCCGTCGGCGAGATCGCTGCCGGTGGTGACCAACCGCGGACACAGCCTCAGCGCCGAATCCGTTCTCGCCCTTGACCCGAGCGTCCTGCTCGTCAGCGAGTCCACTGTGCCCACCGCCGCCGTCGACCAGATCCGCGACTCCGGCGTCGCGGTCGTCGTGTTCCCGGCCGCCCGCAATCTGGAGTCGAACGACACCCTGATCCGCTCGGTCGCAGCCGCACTTGGTGTCGCCGATGCCGGCGAGAAGCTCGTCGCCCGGACCGACGCCCAGATCGAGGAGGCGCGCGCGCTGGTCCCGGATCCGTCCGGAGATCCCACCATGGCGTTCCTCTACATCCGCGGACGCAACCTGCTGCTGCTGGCCGGGCCCGGATCGGGTGCCGACGACCTCATCGAGGCGCTCGGCGGCCGGGATGCCGGCGCGGCAGCCGATCTCACCGGCGCGTTCACCGCGATCAGCGCCGAGGCCATGATCACGGCCGACCCGGACGTGATCCTCGTGATGACCCAGGGTGCGGCCACCGTCGGCGGACCCGAGGGAGTGCTGACCCTGCCGGGTGTGGCCGACACCGAGGCCGGCCGCAACGGACGGGTCGTGCAGATGGACGAGAGTCAGATCCTGGCGTTCGGCCCCGAGGTCGGACTGGTGCTGGGTGCGCTGGCGAGGTCGATCTACGCATGACCGACCCAGCGCGGACCACGACGGACCCGGCGACCGAGCCGACTACCCCGTCGGCCGTCGTCGCTCCCCCGGCCGGCACGTCGCATCGGGTCCGTGACCTCACGGTGGTGGCGGTGATGCTGGTCGCCTTGGTCGTGCTCGTCATCGTGTCCGCGGGCACCGGAAAGGTGTCGGTGCCGCCGCTCGAGGTGCTCGGCAGCCTCGCCCACCATTTCCACCTCGATCTCGGACCGCTCCCCTCCCACCCGAACGGCGAAGGCGCGCTGTGGAATGTGCGCTTCCCGCGCATCGTGCTCGGACTGTTCGTCGGAGCCGCGCTCGGCGCCGCGGGTTGCCTCCTGCAGGGAGTGCTGGCGAACCCGCTGGCCGAACCGGGGATCATCGGCGTCTCCTCCGGCGCCGCGGTCGGCGCCTGTCTGATGATCGTGCTCGCCGGCGGGACCGCCGGAGCCGGTGGCGCGGCGGGCAATTGGGCTCTCGCCGGGGCCGCCTTCGTGTTCGGCCTCATCACCGCGGCGGCGGTGTACGTGTTGTCCCTTCGCGACGGGTCGTCGTCGGCGATCATGCTGGTGCTCACCGGTATCGCGGTCAACGCGTTCGCGGCCGGGATCATCGCGTTCCTCACCTTCGTGGCCACCACCGCCGCCCGCGAGCAGATCATCTTCTGGCAGCTCGGCTCGCTCGCCGGACGCACCTGGAGCGAGATCTGGGTCGTCGCACCGCTCGTCGTCGTGGGTGTCGCGGCCTGCCTGTTCCTGGTCTCGAAGCTCGATCTGCTCGCGCTGGGCGACATCCAGGCCGCCTCCCTCGGCGTGAACGTGGAGGCCGTCCGCCGGCAGGCGATCGTGCTCACCGCGGTGCTGACCGCCGCGGCGGTCGCCTTCGCCGGGATCATCGCCTTCGTCGGCCTCATCGTGCCGCACGTGATGCGCCTCATCGTCGGACCGCGCCACGCGATCCTGTTACCCACCAGCGTGATCGGTGGAGCGCTGGTCATCACCGGTGCCGACCTCGCCGCCCGGACGATGCTCGGTGACGCCGACCTCCCGCTCGGCATGTTCACGTCCCTGATCGGTGGCCCGGTCTTCTTCATCCTGTTGCGTCGCAGCCGTCACGCGGGTGCCGGATGGTGACCGAAACCGCCGTGACGACGACCCCGGGCATCCACGCACGAGACGTCTCGGTCGTGCTCGGCGGACGCGAGGTGGTGAGCGAGGTGACCCTCGACGTCTCCCGTGGTGAACTCGTCGCCCTCGTCGGTCCCAACGGATGTGGCAAGTCCACGCTGCTGTCGGCGCTGTCCGGTACCCGCACACCGCAGCGCGGCCACATCGAGGTCGACGGCCGGGACGTCGCGACGACCTCGATGCGCGAACTCGCCCGCCACCGCTCGCTGGTGACCCAGCAGAACCGGGTGGACACCCCCTTCACCGTGTCCCAGGTCGTCGCGATGGGCCGCTACCCGTGGCTGCGGACACCGCGCGCGGCGAACTCCCCCGCCGTGATCGCCGACGCGATGGCACTGTGCGAGCTCGGCGACATCGCCGACCGCCCGTTCGGACAACTCTCCGGCGGCCAGCAGGCACGCGTCTCCCTGGGTCGTGCCCTCGCCCAGGACACCCCCGTCATGATGCTCGACGAGCCGACCGCGGCACTCGACATCCACCATCAGGAGCAGGTTCTCGACATCCTGCGCGTCCACCGCGATGCCGGGAACGCCGTGCTGCTGGTGGTGCACGACCTCACCCTCGCCGCCGCCTACGCCGACCGGGTGGCCGTGATGAAGGACGGCCGGCTGCTCGCGATCGGGCCGACGTCGGAGGTGATGACGGTCGACCTGCTCAGCCACACCTACGACCACCCCGTCGAGGTGATCGAGCATGCCGGGCGACGGGTGATTCTCCCCGTCCGGACACCCGGTAGCGCCTAGAAGATGGTGCGCACTGGTGAGGGCGTCTCAGGAGAGAGGGCGCACCGCGTAGCCCGGACCGAGACCGGCGAAGAAGTCGCGGGTGACGGCCACCGCGTTGTTCGAGTCACCGCCGCCCACGACGAGGGTGGCGAACGCGATGTCGCCGCGGTAGCCGGCGAACCAGGCGTGTGACCCGCCGGCGAACTCCGCCTCACCGGTCTTGCCGAACACCGCACCCTGGCCGTCGATCACCGACGCCGTACCGCTCGTGATGACCTCACGCATCATCGGGCGCAGCTGGGCGTAGACCTCGGGTGCCATCGTGGGCGTCGGTCCCTCGACCTTCGTGGGCTTGTCCAGGATGAGTTGCGGCACCGGGGCCTTCCGACCGTTCGCAACGGTGGCGGCCACCAGGGACAGCCCCAGCGGCGAGACGAGGACCTTGCCCTGCCCGAAGCCGTCCTCACTGCGGGCGACGAGTTCGTTCTCGATCGGCACCGAGCCGGACACGGCATCGAGGCCGGCGATCTCGTAGTGTTGTCCGACGCCCATCGCGGCCGCGGCGTGCGCGAGATCCGACGGCCCCATCTCGCTGGCGAGTTTGGCGAACGTGGTGTTACAGGACTGCGCGAACGCCCGCAGCATCGACACCGTCCCCAGCGAGAACCCGTCGTAGTTCGGGATCAGGCGCGGACCGATCTGGATGGCGCCGGGACATCCGACGGGGGTGTCGGGGGTGGCCATCCGATGGCTGATGGCGGCCGCGGCGGTCACCATCTTGAAGGTCGACCCGGGTGGGTACAGACCGGTCGTCGCGATGGGCCCCGACCGGTCGGCCGCGGGATTCTGGGCGACCGCGAGGATGCGGCCGGTGGACGGCTGCACGACGACCAGCGCGATCTGGAACCGGTTGGTGGCGTTGACCGCTCGCTGGGCCGCGTTCTGCACCGTCCGCGACAGACTCAACGAGACCGCCGGCGCGGGGTCCGGGTCGTGGTCGGCGAGGACGTCGGCGTCGAGGCCGTTGGGGTTGACCGTCACCACCCGCCAGCCCGCCCGCCCCGACACCTCGGAGTCGACGACCTTCTTGACCTCGGTCAGCAGGGCGGGCGCGAATCTCGGGTCCTCGGGGACCAGTTCGGCCTGTTCGTTGGTCACGACGCCGGGGATCGCCAGTTGGTCGCGCAAGCGGTCGAACTGGTCGTGGGACAGCCGGGCGAGCGGGTACTGCTGCCGGTTCGCAGTGACCTGTTCGATGATCGTCTGCTCGTTGAGCGAGGGACTGAACCGGCGCAGTACCGCGACCGCACCGGTCACCGACTCGGCGACCGACGCGCCCTGTTCGGCGGCGGCGGTCGCATCGAAGTTGACGCCCACGACGGTGCCGTTGACCATCACCTCCGAACCGTCGGACTCGTTGACCGTCGCGCGCGGCGCCTCGACGATCTGGAGCGAAAGGCGTTGATCGGCACCGAGTTTCGGATGGATGTTCGTCGACGCCCAGCGCACCGCCCAGCCGTCGTCGGACCGGCCCATCCGCAGGGTGGCGTCGTAGGCCCAGTCGCGGCCCCGCGGCAGCGCCCAGGTGTAATCGACGTCCACCTCGGCGGTGTCCCCGGTGACGCGGACCCGCCCGGCCTGCGACTCGAGCGCCTCGGCACCCAGTCCGGCCCAGGCCGACTCCATCGCGGACTCCGCGGCAGCGGGTGTGTCGGTCAGCGCCGCCGCGGACGCGACCTCACGATCGGCGTAGGCCTGCAGGAAGCGCTCCGCGGCGCGGCGCGGCCCGTCGTCCTCGGAAGCCGAACAACCGACCGTGGCCACCGTCACGGCAGCACACACCGCGACGATCACCGCCGGGGTCCATCGAGTTCGCATGCGCCACATCGCAGTCGAGTCTAGGGTGGCCCGGCCGGAATCCCGCGACGCCACGCGGGGCGGGCGCTCAGTCGACGAGGACGGTCGCGAAGGTGCCGACCTCGGTGAACCCGATGCGGTCGTACACCGCGCGCGCGGTCACGTTGAAGCTGTTGACGTACAGACTCGGAATGCGGCCGTGAGCGGCGACGGCCTCGGCGACGGCCGCGGTACCACCCAGTCCCAGTCCCTCACCGCGCCGGTCGGGATCCACCCAGACTCCCTGGATCTGGCCGACCCGGCGGGACAGCGAGCCGATCTCGGCCTTGAACACGACGTCGGGGCCGTCGAAGCGAGCGAACACCCGCTGCGCGGTGATGAGCGAGGCGAGGCGCCGACGGTAGGAACGACCGCCGTCGCCGGCCGTCGGATCGACGCCGACCTCGCCGATGAACATGTCGATGGCCGCGGGCATGTACGCGTCGAGGTCGTCGAGGGTCACCAGCCGCACGAGCGGGTCAGCGGGTACCGCTGCACAACACGTGAGGGCGAGCAGTGGTTGCACCGGCCGGACCTCACGCGCCGGACCCCACACCGGCTCGATCTGTTCCCACATCTGCATCACGAGGTCGGCGCGGCCGACGATGGAGGAGCATGCCCGCGGTCCGGCGATGGCGCGGTCGGAGAAGTAGTCGAGATCCTCGGGCGAACCGGTGAGCGGGATCAGGTTGGCGCCGGAGAAGCAGAGGGACGACGCGGGATTCTGCGCGGTCCACAGCTCGCCGCCCAATAGCCGAGGGTTGATCCCGTGCGTCTCGAAGCGGGCCGCGACCATGCACATCGCCACCGGGTCCGAGGTGAGGACACGTTCGACAGCAGCCGCATCACGAGCGCCGAGCGGCTTGTCGCCCAGTAGCTTCAGCAACGCCGCTCCTCCCTCTCGAGCCTGCCGCCGACCTAGGAAACGGTCACCACGGGCGGGCCCACGTGAGTACCGTCTCCAGTTTCTCCTGTTTCCTCGGCGATTCGCAGCGCTTCTTCGATCAAGGTCTCCACGATCTGCGCCTCGGGAACCGTCTTGATGACCTCGCCCTTGACGAAGATCTGCCCCTTGCCGTTCCCGGAGGCCACGCCGAGGTCGGCCTCGCGGGCCTCACCGGGGCCGTTGACGACGCACCCCATCACGGCCACGCGCAGCGGGACCTCCATGCCCTCGAGTCCGGCGGTGACCTCGTCGGCCAGCTTGTAGACGTCGACCTGGGCGCGGCCGCACGACGGGCACGAGACGATCTCGAGTTTGCGCGGGCGGAGATTGAGCGACTGCAGGATCTGGTCGCCGACCTTGATCTCCTCGGCCGGCGGGGCCGACAGGGACACCCGGATGGTGTCGCCGATGCCCTCGCTGAGCAGCGCGCCGAAGGCGACGGCGGACTTGATCGTGCCCTGGAAGGCGGGCCCGGCCTCGGTGACCCCGAGGTGCAGCGGGTAGTCACAGGCGGCGGCGAGCTGGCGGTAGGCCTCCACCATGATCACCGGGTCGTTGTGTTTCACCGAGATCTTGATGTCGCCGAAGCCGTGCTCCTCGAACAGCCCGGCCTCCCACAGCGCCGACTCGACGAGCGCCTCCGGGGTCGCCTTGCCGTACTTCTGCAGGATCCGCTTGTCGAGGGACCCGGCGTTGACGCCGATCCGGATCGGGATCCCGGCGTCACCGGCTGCCTTGGCGACCTCCTTGACCCGGCCGTCGAACTCCTTGATGTTGCCCGGGTTGACGCGCACGGCGGCACAGCCGGCGTCGATCGCGGCGAAGATGTACTTCGGCTGGAAGTGGATGTCGGCGATCACCGGGATCTTGGACTTCTTGGCGATGATCGGCAGCGCCTCGGCGTCTTCGGGACGCGGGCACGCGACGCGCACGATGTCGCACCCCGAGGCCGTCAACTCCGCGATCTGCTGCAGCGTGGCATTGATGTCGTGGGTCTTGGTGGTCGTCATCGACTGCACCGAGATCGGGTGGTCGCTGCCGACGCCGACCGAGCCGACGAAGAACTGCCGGGTCTTCCGACGCGGGGCGAGCACCGGCGGTGGTCCGGCGGGCATGCCGAGTCCGATCGGCACAGCGGTCGCGGGAGTCGGGGCGTTCATCTCGTTCACCTCTGGGGGTTTCGGTTCTCTGGTGGTATTCGGCGCCAGACGGCGACCCGGATCGTCCGGGTCACTGCCACGGGTTGATCGGGTTGATGATGTCGGCGGTGAGCGTGAGCACCATGAAGCCGGCCATGATCACCACGGCGGCGTAGGTGATCGGGAGCAGTTTGTAGTAGTCGACGGCCCCACCCGGTGCCCGGCCGAACCAGCGCCGCACGGTGTCGCGGCCCTTCTCGTAGCCCACGATCGCCATGTGGCCGCCGTCGAGCGGGAGGAGCGGGACCAGGTTGAACAGTCCCAGGAAGAAGTTGATGCTGATCAGGAGCATCCAGAACATGTCCCACAGACCACGCTCGACGGCCTGACCGCCGAGCACCGAGGCGCCGTACACGCTGACCGGGGTGTCGAGGGCGCGCTCACCGCCGGTGACCGCCGTCCACAGCGCACCGATCTTCGACGGCAGGGACAGCAGCGCGTTCCAGGTCTCGACCGCCAGTTCGCCGGTGAATCCGATCGCGCCGGGCACGATCTCGAGGCCGCTGTAGGTGATGACGTTCGGCGGGACGTCGTAGGCGATGCCGACCATGTTGTAGGTCTGGGTCTCGGAGGTGCCGTCGGCGTTCGTCGCCGTCACAGTGGTGGGCTCGGGGGTCATCGTCAGGTCGAGTCGCTGACCGTCGCGGTCGACCGTCAGCGCGACCGGGCCGCTGGACTCGCGGATCACCGGGGTCAGATCCGACGCCTGCCCGACCGGCTGACCGTTGATCGCCACGATGTCGTCACCGGGGAGCAGCCCGGCGGCGCCCGCCGGGCCGGTGCCGGTGCAGGGCGCGTCGGTCTGCTTGTTGCCTTCGATGGTGATCGTCGACGGGACGCACTGGGTCTCGCCGACGGTTGCCGGAGTCGGGCCGGGGTTGAGATTAGGCAGGCCGAACGTCAGTCCGACGATGATGATGAGGACGAAACCGAGGAGGAAGTTCTGGGCCGGTCCGGCGAACAGCACGACCAGGCGTTTCCAGGCTTTCTGCTTGTACATCGCCCGGTCCTTCTCGTCCCAGGCGAGTTCCTCGTGGGGGGTCATCCCGGCGATGTCGCAGAAACCGCCGAGCGGCAGCGCCTTGATCCCGTACTCGGTCTCGCCGCGCCGGGTGGACCAGATCGTGGGACCGAAGCCGACGAAGTACCGCCGGACCTTCATGCCCGTCGCCTGCGCGGCCCACATGTGGCCGCACTCATGCCAGGCGACCGACAGCAACAGCGCCACGGCGAACAGCGTGACGCCGATCGCGAAACTCACGTACCTACTCCATCCGGATCACGGGGCGTACCCGCTCACGAGGGCCGCCGATCAGACGGATGCGGCCGCGACCAGCTGCGCAGCGCGATCCCGGGCCCACCGATCGGCGGCGAAGACCTCTTCCACAGTACCTGGCGTTCGGTGCCACTGATCTGCCTCGCCGAGCACCTCCTCGATGACCTCGACGATGCGTGGGAACCGGATCGCACCTGCGAAGAACCCGGCTGCGGCGGCCTCGTTGGCGGCGTTGTACACGGCCGTCAGGCTGCCTCCCGACGCACCGGCGCGTCGAGCCAGCTCGATCGCCGGGAACACCGCGTCGTCGACAGGCTCGAATGTCCACGACGACGCAGYCGAGAAGTCGCAGGCCGTCGACGATCCGGGCACCCGGTCCGGCCATCCCAGGGCCAGGGCGATGGGCAACTTCATCGACGGCGGTGAGGCCTTCGCCACCGTCGCCCCGTCGACGAAGGTCACCATCGAGTGCACGATCGACTGCGGGTGGACGGTGACGTCGATGTGGTCGTAGTCCACGTCGAACAGCAGGTGCGCCTCGATGACCTCGAGGGCCTTGTTGACCAGGGTCGCGGAGTTGAGCGTGATCATCGGGCCCATCGACCACGTGGGATGTCGGCCGGCCTGCTCGGGCGTGACGTCCTCGAGTTGCGCACGGGTCCATCCGCGGAACGGGCCACCCGACGCGGTGAGGACCAGTCGGTCCACCTCGGCGGCCGTCCCCGCGCGCAGACACTGTGCGATCGCGGAATGCTCGGAGTCGACCGGGACGATCTGCCCGGGCGCAGCGGCGTCGAGGACCAGTGCCCCGCCCGCGACGAGTGATTCCTTGTTGGCCAGCGCGAGCCGGGCACCCGATCGGAGTGCGGCGAGACTGGGCGCCAGGCCGATCGAGCCGACGACGGCGTTGAGGATCACATCCACCCCGGTGTCCGCGGCGACGGCGTCGATCAGGTCGCACATCGCGTCGGCACCGCCGAGGACCCGGTCGCCGAGGCGTTCGGTGAGCTCGTCCGCCCGCGTGGCGTCCGCGACGGCGATCCGCGAGGCCGGCACGCCGAACGCGGCGGCCTGATCGGCGAGCAGATCGGGATTCGACCCGCCGGCACCCAGACCGGCGACCTCGAAACGATCCGGATGCTCGGCGATCACCTCGAGAGCCTGGACGCCGATGGAACCGGTGGAGCCGAGAATCAGCACGCGTGTGGGCACGCACCCATTCTGGACCATCCTCGTCGACGAACCGCCGCCGGTGACACCGGACCGACCTGCGGGCGGGGGTGCCGCTATGCTGCTCGGAGAACTACTACCGATCGTCAGACATCTGACGTCCGCGCTGTGAGGAGTGGCTGTGGCAAGCACCGATGTTGAGCACACTGTGGGGCACGGCGATGGAGGGCATGGCGAAGTCGAGGTCATCGACACCGGCTGGCGTCGCGAGCCCGCCGATGCCCCGTCCGCCCGGTTCGGCTGGCACGGAGCGGCAACCAAGACCTTCTACGGTGCGGCCATCTTCTTCGCGCTGTTCCTACTCGCGATGATCATCGGCAACCACACCGGACGCATCGAGGACCTGTATCTCATCGCCTTCGCCGCGGGCACCCTGTTCTTCGCCGTGCGCGGATGGTGGATGAACCGCGGAAAGTGGTCCTGACCGGCCACCTCGCCACATCTACGACAAACGCCGAGCGGTGATCCGCTCGGCGTTTGTCGTCTGCGCGGTCTGAGCCGGTCCCTGTCCGGCACATCGAGGTCTCAGCGCTCTTCGGCCGCCAGCTGTCCACAGGCAGCCGCGATCTCCTGCCCGCGCGTGTCGCGAACGGTGCACGAGACTCCCTGCTCGCGGACCCGGCGTACGAACTCGCGTTCGACCGGTTTGGGACTGGCGTCCCATTCCGAACCCGGCGTCGGGTTCAGCGGGATGAGATTCACATGAACGAGTGACCCGAGGGCCCGGTGCAGCTTCTCCCCCAGCAGGTCGGCCCGCCAGGGCTGGTCGTTGACGTCCCGGATGAGTGCGTACTCGATGGAGACGCGCCGTCCGGTGGTGTCGGCGTAGTAGCGGGCCGCCTCGAGCACCTCGGCGACCGACCACCGGTTGTTGACCGGGACGAGGGTGTCGCGCAGTTCGTCGTCGGGCGTGTGAAGCGAGACGGCGAGCGTCACCGCGAGCCCCTCGTCGGCGAGACGGCGGATCGACGGCGCGAGACCGACGGTCGACACGGTCACCGAGCGGGCGGAGATCCCGAGGCCCTCCGGCGCCGGCGATGTGATCTGCCGGACGGCGCTGACCACGCGCTTGTAGTTGGCCAGCGGCTCACCCATACCCATGAACACGACGTTCGACAGGCGTCCGGGCTCGCCGAGTTCCCCGTCGCGCAGCGCGCGGGCCGCGGCCCGCACCTGATCGACGATCTCGGCGGTCGACAGGTTGCGGTCCAGTCCGCCCTGCCCGGTGGCACAGAACGGGCAGGCCATGCCGCAACCCGCCTGGCTGGAGATGCACAGCGTGTTGCGATCGGTGTAGCGCATGAGGACGCTCTCGAGGAGCGTGCCGTCGTGCAGGCGCCAGAGCGTCTTGCGGGTGGAGTCGTCGTCGCAGGAGATGTGCCGGACCGGGGTGAGCAGCTGCGGGAAGAGCTTGTCCCGCACCGATTCGCGCGACGCCGCCGGCAGATCCGTCATCTCGTCGACGTCACCGTTGAGGCGCGCATAGTACTGGCGGGCCAGTTGATCGGCCCGGAACTTCGGCAGCCCCAGGTCGGCCAGCGCCGCGACGCGACCGGCGGGGTCGAGGTCGGCGAAGTGTGTCGGCGGCCGCCCACGCTTGGGCGCGTCGAACACAAGTGGCAATGAGGTCATTTCGCCATTGTCGCATGTCATGATGAAGTGATGACGACACCCGAGGACCGACGGCACACGGGTTCGGTACCGGCGTGGGGCGAACAGCCCGCCGGGTCACCGCCACCGGCGACCGGTCACGCGCACACCCCGGAGCAGCACGCCCCTGACCCGGACCATCGCGATCGTCTCCGCCGCACGGTCGCCGACGTGGAGCACACGCGGACGCGCGCCACCTGGTTCGGCGTGGTGATCGGCGCGATCATCCTGGTCCTGTTGCTCGTCTTCATCGTGCAGAACCTCCAGTCGCAGACCATCGACTTGCTGTTCTGGGAGGTCAACCTGCCCCTCGGGGTCAGCCTGCTGATCGCGGCCATCGCCGGTGCACTGGTCGTCGCGCTCGTGGGCGGCCTGCGGATGCTGCAACTGCGGCGCGCGCTGAAGAAGGCAGCCAAGTAGCGTCCGGCGGCGCGGTGGCGCGTGCTCAGAGCAGCGCGGTGAGCACGACCCACACCACGAACGCCGACGGCAGCAGGCTGTCGAGCCGATCCATGATGCCACCGTGGCCGGGCAGCAGCGTGCCCATGTCCTTGATCCCGAGATCGCGCTTCACCTGGGATTCGACGAGATCGCCGAGGGTCGCGCAGACCACCAGGACCGGCCCCAGGATGATGCCGATCCACCAGTGGCTCTCGAGCAGGAACACCACGCAGCCGACGGCACCGACAGTGCCGACGACGAGCGAGCCCACCATGCCTTCCCAGGACTTCTTCGGACTGATCGCCGGCGCCATCGGGTGCTTGCCGAACATCACGCCCGCGGCATAGCCGCCGACGTCGGAGCACACCACCACGACCATCAGCGTGGCCACTCGGGCAGCCCCGTCGTCCTGTACCACCAGGTGGGCGCCGAACGACGCGAGCAGCGGCAACCACGCCAGCACGAACACGGTGACGGCGAGGTCGCGGAGGTAGTTGACCGGCGCCTTGTCGATGCCCTGCCCGAGGAGCTTCCACACCATCGACACCAGGGCCGTCGCAACGAAGGCGACGAGGGCTCCGGTCGGACCCCAGGGCCAGCTCGCCCAGATGATGGCCTGGCCACCGATGAGCAGCGGCCAGAGGGCGACGTCGTAGCCACCGGTGCGGAGACGTTTGATGACCTCCCAGGTGGCGACCGCGAACGCGACCGCCACGAGGCCGTACCAGACCTTCGGGACGAAGATCAGGATCGCGATGATGCTGATACCGAGTGTGCCGCCGACCGCGATCGCGGCCGGCAGGTCGCGGCCGGCGCGCGACTTCTTCTCATCGCCCCGCTGCGGAACCTCGTTCACACCTCGAGCAATTCGTCTTCTTTGTGCTTGACCAAGTCGTCGATCTGGTGCACGTAGGTCGCCGTGGTCTTGTCCAGTTCCTTCTCGGCGCGCGACACCTCGTCCTCGCCGGCCTCGCCGTCCTTCTGGATGCGCTTGAGCTCGTCGGCGGCCTTGCGGCGCACGTTGCGGATCGCCACCTTCGCGTCCTCACCCTTGCCCTTGGCCTGCTTGACCAGATCGCGGCGACGCTCCTCGGTGAGCTGCGGGACGGCGACCCGGATGATCGTGCCGTCGTTGGTCGGATTGACCCCGAGGTCGGAGTTGCGGATCGCGGTCTCGATGTCGCGCAGCGTCGACGCCTCATACGGCTTGATCACGACGAGTCGCGGTTCGGGCGTGTTGATGCTCGCGACCTGGGTCACGGGGGTCATCGAGCCGTAGTACTCGATGTTGACCTTGTTGAACATGGCCGGGTTCGCCCGCCCGGTGCGGATGGAGCCCATGTCCTCCTTGGCGACGTTGACCGCCTTCTCCATCTTCTCCTCGGCGTCGAGCAACGCGTCGTCGATCATCTTCGTCCTTGTTCCGTTCGGTCGGTGTTCTCGTCGATCTCGGGTCAGTCGCCGGGTCAGGTGCTGACCAGGGTGCCGATGCGGTCGCCTGCGACCGCACGGGCGATATTGCCCTGCTGGAGCAAATTGAACACCAAGATCGGCATCTTGTTGTCCATACACAGGCTGAAGGCCGTCGCGTCGGCGACCTTGAGCTCCTTGTCGAGCACCTCGCGGTGAGTGATCTCGGTGAAGAGGGTGGCGTCGGGGTTGGTGCGCGGGTCGGCGTCGTACACGCCGTCGACCGCCTTGGCCATCAGGACCACCTCGGCCTTGATCTCCAGCGCACGCTGGGCCGCGGTGGTGTCGGTGGAGAAGTACGGCATCCCCATGCCGGCGCCGAAGATGACGACGCGGCCCTTCTCCAGGTGCCGCTGGGCACGCAACGGGAGATACGGCTCGGCGACCTGCCCCATCGTGATGGCGGTCTGCACCCGGGTCGAGATCCCGCGCTTCTCCAGGAAATCTTGCAGCGCAAGGCAATTCATGACCGTGCCGAGCATGCCCATGTAGTCCGAGCGGCTTCGGTCGAGCCCTCGTTGCTGGAGTTCGGCGCCGCGGAAGAAGTTGCCGCCGCCGATCACGACGGCGACCTGGACACCGGAATTGACGACGTCGGCGATCTGGTCGGCGACGGTACCCACGACGTCGGGGTCGAGCCCGACTTCGCCGCCACCGAACATCTCGCCGCCCAACTTCAGCAAGACCCTACGGAATCCATCCCGCCGGATGGGGTCGGACGCTTCACTCATCGGCTTCCTCACTCGTCGGTTCGGTGAACTATCGTACGTCGTCACCGGAACCGACCCGCGATACGCGTCGTGCGCGCCGCGCGAGGGTGCCCTGGGGATTCAGCCGCGTAGGGCCGCCTCGAACTGCGGCCAGGCACGATGCAGTTCGTCCTGCCAGTACGGCCACGCATGGGTCCCGCCCTCGTAGAGGTGGAACGTCGCCGGCACACCGATGTCGCGCATCCGCCGCTGGAGGTTCCTCGTGCACTGCGCCGTGGCGGTCTCGATCACCGCCCCGACCGCGATCTGGTCGAACAGCTTGGAGCCGTTACCCTCGATGCCGGGGCCGTCGAGGGTGTCGTACCGGCCCGGCATCCCGGATCCGTTCGAGACGTAGATCGACATACCCCGGAACGCCTCGGCATGCAGGTACGGATCGTTGGCACGCCACGCGGGGTCATCGGGCGGTCCCCACATGTTCAGGGTGTTCGCACCGCCGCGGCCCTCGACGACCATCCGGACGACGGCCTGTCCGAGTGGATCGCTGGTCTGGGCGCAGCCACTGAACGAGCCGATCGCCTGATAGACCGACGGCGCATGCAGGGCCAGCTGGAACACCGACGTGCCCGCCATCGAGATCCCGGCGATCGCATTGCGTCCGGTGCCGTCGAAGCGCTGGTCGATCGTTGCCGGCAACTCCTCGGTGAGGAAGGTCGCCCACTTCTGCCGCCCCAGCACGGGGTCGGACCGCTGCCAGTCGGTGAAGTAGCTCGCCGCGCCGCCCATCGGGACGACGACGTTGACGTTCTCGTCGGCGAAGAAGGTCCGGATGTCGGTCCGGTCGAACCAACTGCTCCCACCTTCCCCGCCGGCCGCGCCGTTGAGGAGGTAGAGCGTCGGGGCGGGCCCCTGTCCGCGGGCCGGCCACACCTTGACCGGGACCACCCGACGCATCGCCACCGACCGGACGGCGACCTCGATCTCACCCCCGCGCTGTACCGTCTCGCCGACGATGCGAGCGGGCGCGGGTGTCGCGGCGGGCGCCGCCAGCCCGAGTGTCGCAGCGAGCAGCGCGATCACGACGGTCGCGGTCCGCACCGTCATGTGCAGGTTCCCCGGTCGGTCCCTGTTGGCAGACCCGTCGTCCATACCCCTCGCCTTCATTCGGGTGCGACCGGCGTCACACGCGTAACCCCGGCAGTGTGCCCGACGCGCCGCCCGATGTCCACATGGGTCAATCGTCCAGCACCGCAACGGCATTCGATGAGACAGAGAGACAGGGACTGATACAACGTCTCATCGCACCACGGTTGTCCCGTTTCCCCGGCCGTCGAGGTTACCGTGCGGTAGGGTGCGTCCCGGTCGGCCGCTCCACCGTCGGGGACACCTCGGACATCTTTCGTGCGTCGGTCGCCGGATCCACTTTCCCGCAGGCGAATCGAGGAGCACACATGATGAAGTTCGGCCTCATCGAGGAATGGGAGCCCCGTCCCGGTCACCTGACCAGCTGGGTGGCCTCCCTCGCTTCGGTGACAAATGCCGATCGGGCTCCTGTGCATCCCTCCCCACCGTCCCACCAGCAGGAGGAGTACCTGCGTGTGGCGTGGCGCAACGAGTCCGCGGGGTTCCGTTTCGCGCGGCTCTGCCTGATGGCGTTCGACGTCTCGGCCCCACTCGACGTGTCCGCCATGACGAGCGCGGTCAACGAGTTCGTGCGGCGCCACGACAGTTTCCGGTCGTGGTTCTCGATGGAGGACGACGGTTCGGTCCTCCGCCATCTCGTGCCCCCGGAGGCCGTCGAACTCATTCCGGTCGTATACGGAGACCGCGACGCCCCGCAGCTGCGGACGCACGTGCAGGACGAGACCTCGGGGCCGTTCAACTGGGACTGCTTCACCTTCGGCGCCATCGAGTGGGAAGGCGGGTTCACCCTCTACGCCGCGGCCGACCATCTCAACACCGACGGGATCTCCCAGGCCATCACCTGCGTGGACCTGCTGACCCTCTACATGAATGCGGCCTTCGGCGGCGACGCCGAGCTGCCCCCGGTCGGCAGCTATCTCGACTACTGCGCGCGCGAACGCGCCGTGTCGCGTCAGTTGACCCGTCGTTCACCGCATGTCCAGCGCTGGATCGACCTGGTGCAGGCCAACGGCGGACGACTACCCGGTTTCCCGTTGCCGCTCGGCACCGGCGCGCAGACCTACACGCGCAGCGCGATCGTGAACTCGACCCTGTTCGACGAGCCGACCGCCGCGCGCTTCGAGCAGATCTGTCGCGATCTGGGCGCCAACATGATTGCCGGGATCATGACGGCGGCCGCCCTCGTGTACGCCGAATTCACCGGTCGAAGTGAGTATTTCGGGATGACGCCGAAGAGCACGAGATCGGGCGCCGCGGAGTTGAAGTCGGTGGGCTGGTTCACGAGCCTGATCCCCGTTCCTCTCACCGTCGACGACGACACCACGTTCCGCTCCCTGGCGCCGGAGGCTGCGCGCAGCTACGAGTCCGGAAAAGAACTGACCGACATCTCGTTTCACCGGGTTCTCGAACTCGTGGAACCCGCCGACGAGATCGCGGTCCGGTCCGGCTGGGCGGTGCCGATGGTGTCCTACATCGACGTCCGCAAACTACCCGGTGTCGAGATCTTCGAAGCCGGGAACGGGTGCCTCTTCGGCAATCGCGGTAGCAGCGAAGAGGTGTACATGTGGGTCAATCGGTTCTCCGGCCAGACCTCGATCACGTTGCTGTACCCCGACACCGAGATCGCGCGCGAGTCCGTCACGCAGTATGTCGAACGATTCGTCGCGGTGATGTCCGCGGTTGCCGACCTGGGCGACTACCGACCCTCGCTGCCGGCACTCGCACCGTGACCGCCGGCCCCGCGGCGGGCCGGGAGGCGACGGGCGCTCTGCGCGATCGTCCGGGGGCCTGGGCGGCTCTCGCGGGATGCCTGCTCGGGGTGTTCATGCAGATGCTGGACACCACCATCGTCAACATCGCTCTGCCCGATCTCGCGCGGGATCTCGGCGCGTCGACGTCGCAGCAACTCCTCGTGCTGACGGTGTACACCCTGTCGTTCGCGTGCACCCTGCTGACCGCAGCGACACTGGGGGCGCGTGTCGGACGCCGGCGGATGTTCGTGGTCGGGATGGTGGCCTTCACCGTGACGTCGGYGCTGTGCGGTGTGGCGACCGGTCCTGCTGAACTCATCGCCTGTCGCGGAATACAAGGCGTGAGTGCGGCGCTCATGTCCGCGCAGACCCTGGCTCTCATCGCGGCCCTGTTCGACAAGAGGCGCCACGGACTGGTCTTCGGCGTCTACGGGGCCGTCGCCGGTATCGCCGCCATCCTCGGTCCGGTGATCGGCGGCTTCCTCGTCGACGCCGACGTTCTCGGATGGGGCTGGCGCGCGATCTTCTTCGTCAACGTCCCGCTCGGCCTGCTCTCGTGCCTGCTCGCCCACCGCCGCCTACCCGACGCGCGCGAGCCGACGCCGGGACGCGTGGACGTCCCGGGTGTGGTGCTGTCGGCGACGGCGCTGTTCCTGCTGCTGTACCCGCTGGCCCTCGGACGCGAGTTGGGGTGGCCCCCGATCCTGTGGGCGATGATCGGGACGGCCGGAATCCTGTTGACGCTGTTCGCTCTTCACGAGGTGCGCGTCGACGCCCGCGGTGGCACTCCCCTGTTACGACCACGGCTGTTCGCCTCGCGCCGCTTCGCGGTCGGGCTTCTCCTGTCGCTCCTGTTCTTCAGCGTGTTCGCCGGGTTCTTCTTCACCGTGTCGATCTCGGCTCAGTTCGGACTCGGCTACTCGGCATTCCGGACCGGGATGCTGGCCCTGCCCTTCGCGATCGGCGCCGCGGTCGGCTCACTCGCCTCACCACGCGTGGTCGCCCGCGTCACCGCACCGCACACCCTGATGGCCGGATCCGTCGCCGTCGGAGCCGGATTCGTCTGGCTCGCGATGATCATCGAACCGGCTGCGGAGACCCTGCCGGTGCCCGGCATCCTCGGTCCCCTCGTACTCGGCGGTCTGGGGACGGGTGTGTTCATCGCACCGCTGCAGGCCGTGATCCTGTCCGACACGACCGAAGCCACGGTGGGCACGGCAACCGGGACGATCCCCACTGTTCAGCAGATCGGCGCCTCGATCGGGCTGGCGGTCGTCACCCTCTTCTTCTTCGGTCAGGTCGCCGGCCAGACGAGCGAGACGGTTCCGGCGGTGAGAGCCGAACTCGTTGCGTCGCTGTCGGAGTCACCGGTTCGCCCGGTGCTGCACGGGGCGGTCGCCGATCGTTTCGCATCCTGCGCGAGCGATCAACTGCGGTCCGCACATCCGGAGCGACCGGCGCCCGCCTGCGCGGGCGGACCGACGTCGCCTGCGGTCGCCGCGGTCGCCGCGCAGGCACGGCCCTGGACTCAGGATGCGGCCCGGTCGGTGACCGCTCGGACTTTCCTGGCCGCGCTGAAGACGACCTTGATGATGCTGGGTCTCGTCGCCGTGGCGATCGGGGCACTCGCCGCCGCTCTGCGGACGCGACGGACCCCGTGAACGCACATCGCCCCGTCTCCTGGACGGAGACGGGGCGATGTGGAACGCGTTCGATCAGGCCTGGCCGACCTCGAACCGGGTGAAGGCCTTGACGGTCACACCGGCGTCGTCGAGCAGGGCCTTGACGGACTTCTTCGAGTCCTGGACCGAGGCCTGGTCGAGCAGCACGACGTCCTTGTAGAAGCCGTTGACGCGACCTTCGACGATCTTGGGCAGGGCCTGCTCGGGCTTGCCCTCCTCCTTGGCCGTCTGCTCGGCGATACGACGCTCGTTCTCGACGACGTCCGCGGGGACCTCGTCGCGGGTGGCGTAGCGCGCCTTGAGCGCGGCGACCTGCATCGCGGCGCCGCGAGCGGCCTCCTCGGCGGCCTCGCCCTCACCGGTGTAGGACACCAGCACGCCGACGCCCGGAGGCAGATCAGAGGCACGCTTGTGCAGGTACACGGCCACCGGGCCGTCGTAGTAGGCCACGCGACGGAGTTCGAGCTTCTCGCCGATCTTGGCCGAGAGAGCCGCCACGGCCTCGTCCACGGTGCCGTCGCCGAGCGGAGCCTTCTTCAGCTCGTCGAGGTCGTTGGTCTTCGCCGCGGCCGCCGCGTTCACGATGTCATCGGCGAGCTGCTGGAACTCACCGTTCTTCGCGACGAAGTCGGTCTCGGAGTTGATCTCGATGAGCGCGCCGCCCTTGGCCGCGACCAGGCCCTCGGCCGTGGAGCGCTCGGCGCGCTTGCCCACGTCCTTGGCGCCCTTGATACGCAGCTCTTCGACGGCCTTGTCGAAATCGCCGTCGTTGTTGGCCAGCGCGTTCTTGCAGTCGAGCATTCCAGAGCCGGTGAGCTCACGGAGACGCTTCACATCAGCTGCGGTGTAGTTCGCCATCGTCGGCGAGCCTCCTTAGAGAAAGTGTTGGGGACCGGACTGCGAGCAGTCGGGACTACTGAGCAGCCGGGGCGTCGGTCGCGGCGGCGTCGCCGGCCGGTGCCGCAGCCTGGGTCAGCAGTTCCTGCTCCCACTCTGCCAGCGGTTCGCCACTGCCGGCCTCGGGCTTGGCGTCGCCACTGGCGGCGCCGGCACGGGCCTGGACACCCTCGGCCACGGCCGAGGCCACGACGCGGGTGAGCAGTGCTGCGCTGCGGATGGCGTCGTCGTTGCCCGGGATCGGGTAGTCGACGAGGTCGGGATCGCAGTTGGTGTCCAGGATCGCGATGACCGGGATGTTCAGCTTGCGCGCCTCGCCGACGGCGATGTGCTCCTTGTTGGTGTCGACGACCCACACGGCCGACGGAACCTTGGCCATGTCGCGGATACCGCCGAGGGTGCGCTCGAGCTTGTTCTTCTCACGCGTGAGCATGAGGATTTCCTTCTTGGTGCGTCCCTCGAAACCGCCGGTCTGCTCCATGGTCTCGAGCTCCTTCAGGCGCTGCAGGCGCTTGTGGACGGTCGAGAAGTTGGTGAGCATGCCACCGAGCCAGCGCTGGTTGACGTACGGCATGCCGACACGGGTCGCCTCCGCCGCGATCGATTCCTGTGCCTGCTTCTTGGTGCCGACGAAGAGGATGGTGCCGCCGTGGGCGACGGTCTCCTTGACGAACTCGTACGCCTTGTCGATGTAGGTCAGCGTCTGCTGCAAATCGATGATGTAGATGCCGTTGCGGTCGGTGAAGATGAATCGCTTCATCTTCGGGTTCCAACGGCGGGTCTGGTGCCCGAAGTGTGCGCCGCTGTCCAGCAGCTGCTTCATGGTCACGACAGCCATGATCGTCCTTTTCTCGCAGTTGTCGTCGGTACCGTCGGTACCGACCCTGGCGCCTGCGGCCGAGTGCCACCCGAGACGGCATGGGCCGTTCCGGGACTGCTCACTTGGCGTGTGTTTCTCGACTGCGCTGGTCAGGGCGTCAAAGCCCGGAGCGTCACAGACCTGAGTGCAGGCGCGCGAAGTCACCTCATCAACGGGCGATGAGGTGCGTGGGAGAGTTTACGCCGCGACGGATGGAACACCAAAACGCCTTCGACCACGTCGGAGACGGTTGTGGTGATGCAGTCGGAGACGGTTGTGGGCGGATCCCATCCGGCTTCCGCTGCGTCCAATCAGCGTGCCATCCCGATCACCGCGTGTCCTCGCCGCGTTCCTGCCGACTGTCCTCTGCGTCGTCGGTCCGGTCCCCGCCGCTGCGTCCGTCGGTGGGTACGCGGCGCCGTTGTCGCCCCGGCCCACCGTGGTGACCGCCTACGACGAGCCCGAGAAGCGATGGCAACCCGGCCACCGGGGCGTCGACCTCGCGGCCGGGCCCGGCCAGACCGTCCGCGCGGCGGGCGCCGGTCGCGTGCGCTTCGCGGGAACGGTCGCCGGCCGGCCGGTGGTCTCGGTGTCCCATCCGGACGGCGTGACCACGACGTACGAGCCGGTGGAGGCGAGTGTCGACGCGGGTGATCACGTCTCGCGGGGCGAGGTCATCGGGACCGTGATGACCGGTCATCAGGGGTGCCCGGTGCCCGCCTGCCTACACTGGGGCGCCCGACGCGGCAGCGGACGTGCGGCGGACTATCTGGACCCGCTGGGCCTGCTCGGGGCCGTGCGCGTCCGGCTCAAACCGGTCGACTGACGGCGGTCACGCCCGCGGGTGCGCCTGTCGATGGACGGCCCGCAGACGTTCGACGCTCACATGCGTGTAGATCTGCGTCGTGGCGAGCGACGAGTGTCCGAGCAGTTCCTGGACGACGCGGAGGTCGGCACCACCCTCGAGCAGATGAGTGGCGGCGCTGTGCCGGAGTCCGTGTGGCCCGGTCGCCGGGCCTCCGCTCGCCTCGACCGCGCGTGACACGACCGAGCGCGCCATCCGCTGGTCGAGCCGCCCGCCGCGGGCACCGAGCAGCAGCGCCGGCCCGGACGCGTCGGTCACCAGGGCCGGACGTCCGGAACGCAGCCAGGCGTCGATCGCGCGGGCGGCGGGCTCCCCGTAGGGGACCGACCGTTCCTTGTCGCCTTTGCCGATCACCCGCACCACCCGTCGCCCGGCGTCGATGTCGCCGACGTCCAGCCCGCACAACTCCCCCACTCGAACTCCGCTGGCGTACAACAACTCCAGGATGACCCGGTCCCGCAGGGCGATCGGGTCGTCGGGGGCACGATCCACTCCGGTGGCCGCGATCGCGGCTTCTGCCTGGGCGGGGGCCAGTACGGCGGGCAGGGTCCGGTGCGCCTTGGGAGCCTTCAACCGCTGTGACGGGTCGGCCGCCAGGTAGCCCTCGCGGACCGCCCACGCGCAGAACGTCTTCGCCGCGGAGACCTGCCGGGCCACGGTCGTGCGCGCGGCGCCGCGCCGGGTCAGTTCCGCGAGCCAGGCCCGCAGCAGCGGGAGATCGATGTCGGCCACCGCGATTCCGCGGGCACCGGCGAACGAGACGAGGGCGCGAGCCCCACCGACATAGGCGCGGATCGTGTGCTCGCTGCGCCCTTTCTCCAGGCGCAGGTGATCGGCGAAGTCGTCGAGCATGGTCACGACCTCACCCCGTCGGGCACCCGAGTGCAACCGCACACGCGGCGTCGTGGCCGAATCGGTGCCTGTCCGGCCTGTGGGCCTCAGCCCTGGGCGCCGACGGCCTCCTCCTCCTCGGCCCGCAGGTCGGCCTTCCATTGCCGGAACCCCTCCTCGGTCCGGCCGCGCCGCCAGTACCCGGAGATCGAGGCGTTGGCCGCACTCACGCCGCGTTCCTTGCGGATGTAGGCACGCAGGTTGTGCATGACCGCCTGCGCCTCTCCGTGGATGAACACGTGCGGTTCGCCGTCGAGCCATTCCGTCGCGCGCACGGCCGCGATCAGCGGGCCGTTGTCACCGGCGAGCGAATCGTCGACGTCCGCCGCGGGTCCGCCGCGGTGCACCCAGGAGACCTGCGCCCCGGCGGGTGCGTCGAGGTCGAGTTCGTCGTCGGGGCCGGCGACCTCGATGAAGACCTTGGCGACGGCGTCGGCGGGAAGGGCTTCGAGTGCGGCGGCCACCGCGGGGAGACCCGCCTCGTCGCACGCCATGAGATGCCAGGGGGCATCGGATCGCGGACGGTAGCCACTGCCCGGCCCGATGAAGCGGATCGTCTCGCCCGGCTCCACCGAGGCCGCCCAGGGGCCGGCGATGCCCTCGGTGCCGTGCACGACGAAGTCGACGACGAGCTCGCGGGCCTCCGCGTCGATCCGGCGCACCGTGTAGGTACGCAACACGGGTTGCCGCTCGGGCGCCTCGTTCGTACGGATCTCCTGGAGATCGAACGGTTCGGGATAGCTGACACCCGGCGGGGCGAAGACGAACTTCACATACATGTCGGTGTCGGGTTCCCCGGACTTGCCCAGCGCCGGTAGGAAGTCGTCGAACCCCTCCCCGCCCAGGTACAGGCGTACGAAATGCGGGCTGATCCGCTCTCTCCGTAGCACCGTCATCGTGTTCACGCGTTTCGCCATCGAACCTCCCTTTCGGGTCAACCCTACGCCTACGAGATTAGGCCACCCTTAGCTTTAGAGCGGCGAACCACCCATCCGCGGTTGTAAGGTTTTCTATCGATCAAGCGATGTGAATTCGAGACTTTGCCATTCCTAAAGTCAGACGTCGCGAGACCCGACCAGAGGTGACTCCATGCCGGATCAGCCCGTGGACCAGTCCACCCCGCGCCGCGGCTCGCGGCTCAGTGTGGACGACTGGCTGGAGGCCGCGACCCAGATCCTGGTCGACGACGGGATCGACACCCTCAAGATCTCGCGCCTCAGTGCGCGCCTCGGTGTGACCAAGGGCAGCTTCTACTGGCACTTCACCGACATCGGGGCGCTGAAGACCGCGCTCGCCGAACACTGCCGACGGGCACAGTCGGCGGCGGCCGACCGGATCGAGGCACTGGAAGCCCTACCACCGGTCGAACGGGTCGAAGGGATGGCGCGCCTGCTGTCGGATCCTCGCCGCTGGGCGATGGAGTCCGCCCTGCGCCGCTGGGCCCAGACGGACGAGTCGATCGCGAACTCGGTCGATGCACTCGACTGCCGGATCTTCTCGATCGCGATCTCGGCCATGCGCGAACTCGGGTTCTCGGAGGCCGAGGCACACGCTCGCGCGACGACGCTTCTGTACGCGGGAATCGGTTACGTCCATGCTCATGGCCGTCTGAACGAGGCGACGGTCGAGGATCTGCATGTCATCATCGACGTCCTCACCCGCCGCTGAGGTCACGCCAGCCGCCATCGTCCGTCCACGTTCTGCACGTACCCCTTGATGTCGAGGTGCGCGAGCGCCGCGCGGACGGTTCCGATGTCGAGGCCGGCGGCGAACGCGATCTCGTCGATCCCCACTCCACCGCGGCCGGGAATGGCGTCGTGGACCCGTAGTTGCTCGGCGTCGAGCGCGTCGGTCGGTTTCGCGCGGCCGCGGCCGATGTCGCCCCCACCGTCGGGTCGTACCAGGTTGACCACCGACGCGACGTCGGACACCAGCACGGCGAGCTCGTCGGCGATCATCCGGTGGCATCCCACCGAGGTCGCCGAGGTGACGGGACCGGGAACGGCTCCCAGCGGCCGGCCGAGCTTGCGCGCCCATGCCGCAGTGTTCGCCGCGCCGGACCGTCGCCCGGCCTCGATGACCACGGTCGCGCCGCTCATCGCGGCGACCAGTCGGTTCCGGGTGAGAAATCGATGTTTCGCCGCTGTCGTCCCGGGCGGGTACTCGCTGATCACCGCGCCCGTACGCGCGATCGCGGTCAGCAGCGACGAGTGTGACGCCGGATAGTCGCGGTCGATCCCACACGCCATCACCGCCGCGGTCACCCCGCCCGCCGCGACGACCGCGCGGTGAGCGGCGCCGTCGATGCCGAACGCCCCGCCGGACAGCACCGCGAAACCCTGGGCCGACAACCCCGACGCGAGCGTCTGCGTGACGTGTTCGCCGTACGACGACGCGGCACGGGACCCGATCAACGCGACCGACGCAGCGGCGAGGTCGTCGAGCCGGGCCGGACCGCGCACCCACAGGGCGAGCGGTTCACCTCCACGAGCGGCCGTGTCGGCCTGCCCCAGCGCCAGCAGCGACCAGGCCGGCCACTCCGGATCGGCACGGGCCACCAGGCGCGCACCGATCCGCTCGGCGGTGTCCAGATCATCGATCGCACAGTCGGATTCGCTCCGGGCATCAGTGGCGGCGAGCACCGCCTCGTGGCCGCCGGGCACGGTGCGTCGGCGGATCGCCGCGGCCGCCTCGACCGGACCGATGTCGTCGACGAGCGCGATGACCGCGGCGCACGGCGGTTCGGCGACCCGCGCCAGATAGGCCCAGGCGATGGATTCCGGCGACCGGGGTTCCGACGGATGGGCGGAGATCACCAGGTCGCTCCTCGGTCTCGGTACAGAAGTGCTTGTGCGACATCGTCTTCGACGGGACGCCCGGACCCGCTCAGATCGCTGAGGGTCCATGCCAGCCGCAGAGCGCGATCGGCACCGCGGGCGGTCACGCGGCCGTCTCGGAGGAACAGTTCGATGGGCCGCAGCACGTCGGGCGGCAGCCGGAACCGCTGCCGCAGCGCGGACCCGGGAACCTCGGCATTGGTGCGCCACCCGAATTCCGACCACCGCTCGATCGCGGTGGCTCGCGCCGCGGTGACGCGGGCCCGGACGTCGGCACTCGACTCCCCGGCACCGCTCATCAGCGCGGTGTTGCCCGGTGGGTCCATCCGCACGCGGATGTCCACGCGGTCCAGCAGCGGTCCGGACAGCTTGCCCAGATAGCGCCGCCGCACGACGGCCGTGCAGACGCAGTCCACGTCGTGGGCGGGCGCGCACGGACACGGGTTCGCCGCGAGGATCAGCTGAAAGCGCGCGGGATAGACCGCCATGCCGTCACGCCGGGGCACCCGGACCTCGCCGTCCTCGAGGGGTTCCCGCAGGGATTCGAGCGACTTGACACTCATCTCGGCGCACTCGTCGAGGAACAGCACTCCTCGATGCGCCTTGGACGCCGCGCCCGGCCGGGCGAATCCGGTACCGCCACCGAGCAGGGCTGTGATCGATGAGCTGTGGTGCGGGGCGACGAACGGCGGTTCGGTGATCAGCGGACGTCCGGGCGACAGCTCCCCCACCAGCGAATGGATCGCCGTCACCTCCAACGAGTCCTCGAGACCCAGCGGCGGCAGAATGCCCGGCAACCGCCGCGCGAGCATCGTCTTGCCGATCCCCGGCGATCCGGTCATCAGGACGTGATGAGCTCCCGCGGCGGCGATCTCGAGCGCATGCCGGGCCTCGTGCTGCCCGACCACGTCGGCCATGTCGGGGACCGGCGGCGCCTGCGTCGCCGCCGCCGCATGCACCGTGTCGAGCACGTGGTCACCCGCCAGCCACTGCGTCACCTCTTTCAGACTGCTCGCTCCACCGACGTCCATCCCCTCGACCAGCGCCGCCTCGGCGACGGTCTCGACCGGCACGACCGCCCGTCGATACCCCTCCTGCCGCGCCGCGATCACCGCCGGCAACACCCCGCGGATCGGCCGCACGGTGCCGTCCAGACCGAGCTCGCCCAGAAAAACCGTCGACGACAACTTCTCCGCCGACACCTGTTGCGTGGCAGCCAGAATGGACACGGCCATCGACAGATCGAACCCCGGACCGATCTTCGGCATATCGGCCGGCGACAACGCCACCGTCACCTTCAACTCGGGAAAACTGAACCCGGAGTTCTTGATCGCAGCCCGCACCCGGTCCCGCGCCTCCCGAACCGACGAATCCGGATTACCCGTCACCGCGAACCCCGGCAGACCCGAACTCACACTCGCCTGCACGTCGACGACCTGCGCGACAAAGGCATTGAGCCCCACCGCCTGTGTTTGCCCCAACATGGGCACAGTCTCGCCGGGAACACGCGTGGCGCGCGGCGCCGAACCACTCACACAGCCGATCTGTGGATGACCTCTCGGTTGTGCACCACCGTTCACAGCAGCCCGACTAGGCTCGACAACCGATGAACGACGGAACTTTCGACGATGCGTTCGTCGGCGATCTCGACCGGTTGCTCCGATGGCGTCGCGACGTCCGCCGCTTCAGTCGCGAGCCACTCGAACCACATGTGCTACCCGCGATCCTCGACGCGGCCGAACTCGCGCCGTCGGTCGGCAACAGCCAGCCCTGGCGGTGGGTCGAGGTGCGTTCCACCGAAGCCCGGCAATCGGTGCGCGACAGCTTCACTCGCTGCAACGCCGACGCGCTGGACGGTTATACGGGCGAACGCGCACAGTTGTATTCGTCGCTCAAGCTCGCCGGTCTCGACGACGCTCCCGTCCACCTCGCCGTGTTCTGCGAGCCCGCTGTCGCGCAGGGTCGGGGACTCGGCCGACAGACAGTGCCCGAGACGCTGGAGTATTCGGTCGTCACCGCGATCTCCACACTCTGGCTGGCGGCGCGGGCCCGAGGCGTCGGGGTGGGGTGGGTGTCCATCTTCGAACCCGAGGAGGTTTCCGAGGCACTTGCGGTACCGCCGGCCTGGAAGCTTGTCGCCTACCTGTGTGTCGGCTACCCCGCCCACGACTCCGAGACACCGGAGCTCGAACGTGTCGGCTGGCAGTCACGGACGTCCGCCGGGGAACGCTTCTTCGTGCGCTGACACCAGATCGTGACCCCGCGGACCGCGCGATCCGCATGTAACTCCAGTAACAATAGTCACGTCAATCACTTCTGTCGCAAGAGTAACTGGAGGACGCGCGTGTCGAGCCGTCTCACCACGAGTGTCCGACTGGCCCTCGCCGGGGTCATCGCATTCAGCGGCACCGCGGTCGCGCTGACGACCGGTGCCGGCGTCGCGCACGCCGCGCCATGCGGCAACGCGAGCACGGGCTCGAGCTTCCTGGGCTTCGGGTCCAGCGGTTCCAGCGGCTCGAGTGGCTCCAGCGGATCGGAGGGCTCGTCGGGCAGCTCGAGCATCCCGAACCCGGGACCGCAGCGGCCGTTGATCCCCTATGTCGGGTCCAAATCCCGCACCGTCGGGTGGGTGACGGGACCGCTCAGCGCCAACCGCACATTCAGCCGGTTCGGTATCGGCGGCACCGATCTCGGAGTCTCCTGGGACAACGGCCGCGGCCAGACGCTGATGGCTTTCGGAGACACCTTCGGCAACTGCAACGCGCCGGGACAGCAGTGGCGGCACAACGTGCTGCTCCGCACCGACGACGACAACCTCGCCAACGGACTCTCCGTCCCGGCCGGCCGCGCCGGCGACGTGGCGTCGGGTTCGGTGATCGCGCCCGGCCAACCGAACTACGCGCAGGAACTGATCCCGTCGCTGGGCATCTCCAACGTCGAGGTCACCACCATCCCGACGGCGGCCATCTCCCTCCCGCACGGCGACGGCTTCCGCCAGTACATCAACTACATGTCGGTCCGCTCGTGGGGTTCGCCGGGCAACTGGGTCACCAACTTCTCGGCGATCGCCCATTCCGACGACAACGGCCAGACCTGGGTCACCGATCAGGACACCATCCTCATCAATGCTCCGGTCTCGCTCCGACTGCCCGGCGAGTTCCGTCCGATCGAGTTCAACAACGGCAAGTTCCAGCAGAACGCGTACGTCCGCGGCCGGCCCGGGACACCCGAAGCCGAGTACGTCTACCAATACGGCACCCCGAACGGACGATTCGGCGCCGCCTTTCTCGCGCGGTTCAAACCCACGGACATCCTCGACCTCGACGCGTACGAGTACTGGGCCGGGAAGAGTCGCGGCTGGGTGGACGACATCGCCGCGATCCCCGACGACGGCTCGGCGGTCGTCGTCCGACAACCGGTCACCGAACTATCGGTCGCCTGGAGCCCGTACCTCGAGAAGTACGTCATGCTCGATGGCGACAACGACATCACGCTGCGCACCGCCGATCATCCCGAAGGTCCGTGGAGTGCACCGAAGACCATCGTGCCCCGTGGTGCGCTCGTCGTCTACGGACCGATGATGCTCCCCAACTCCCCCGCGCTGCAGGGGGATTCGAAGGAGCTCTACTTCAACGCATCGCGGTGGAGCGACTACAACGTGATGCTGATCCGGACCGATCTGAGCAAGCTGTGACATCCGGGTTCACACGTGCACACCCTGGTGATGCCGCACCTGCGCACGAGCCAGATCGTCGGGAGCGGCCTGGTCGAGGCGCACGCTGACGACGTCGAACCGGATCTGCGTCCATCGCCGATCCTGCGCCGCCAGCCACATCCCCGCGAGTCGGCGCATCCGGGCGAGCTTCGACGGCGTGACCGCCATGACCGGATCGTCGTACGTGCGGCTCGCGCGGGTCTTGACCTCGACGATCACCAGGACCGACCCATCCGCGGCCACCAGATCCAGTTCGCCATAGCGGGTACGCCAATTGCGCTCCAGGACAGTCCAGCCCAGGGATATCGCGTAATCCGCGGCCACGTCCTCACCGAGCCGGCCGATATGACCGCGGCGATCGGGGCGAGGATGGTCGCGCGCTTGTGCACTCATGCCGATAAGATTCGCGCAGAACCGGTTTCGCCGACCGTCCGAAAGCGAGCAACGCCCTGATCTGTGAACGATCAGGGCGTTGTCAACAGATTGCGCGTGGTCAGGGCTCGTCGGGCAGGCGGAGTTCCGACTTCTCGAGTTCCTCGATGTTGACGTCCTTGAACGTGATCACGCGGACCTGCTTGACGAACCGCGCCGGGCGGTACATGTCCCACACCCAGGCATCGCTCATGCGGAGTTCGAAGTAGACCTCGCCGTCGGTGTTGCGCGGGATCATCTCGACCGCGTTGGCGAGATAGAAGCGCCGCTCGGTCTCCACCACGTAGGTGAACTGCCCGACGATGTCCTTGTACTCGCGGTACAGAGAGAGTTCCATCTCGGTTTCGTACTTCTCGAGATCCTCAGCACTCATCCTGTCAGCCTATCCCTGTTGTCGTTTGCGCTGGTGACCACACGTGCCGCGACATTACGGTACGACATGCGGTGTTGTGGTGAGGGGCCGGCGGCGTCGATGCGCGACATGTGCAACGCCGTGCTGTAGCCCTTGTGGATGGCGAAGTCGTACCCGGGCAGGTCGTCGTCCATGGCGACCATGATGCGATCTCGGGTGACCTTGGCGATGATGCTGGCGGCGGCGATGCACGCGGCCGCCCCGTCTCCCCCGATCACCGGCAGGGACGGCGCCGTCAGTCCCGGCACCGCGAAACCGTCGGACAGCACGTACCCCGGTTTCACGTCGAGGGCGGCCACCGCCCGGCGCATGCCCTCGATGTTCGCGACGTGGATGCCGATGCGATCGATCTCGGCGGCTTCGATGATCACCGCACTCCAGCTCTGCGCGTAGCGCGTCACCGAGCGGTACAGCTCCTCGCGGGTGCGCTCGGTCAGACGTTTCGAGTCGTCGAGGTCGGCGAGGGAGACGAGCTGCGTCGGCTTCAAGACGCAGGCCGCCACGACCAGCGGGCCCGCGCACGCTCCGCGGCCGGCTTCGTCGACCCCCGCCACGGGCCCCAGACCCTGCCGGTGCAAGGCGAATTCGAACGTCCGCAGGCCCGCGGCACGGCGGACGGGTGAGCGGGGTGGCCATCGAGTCGTCACAGCTGTCTCACCCCTGCTGCGGATTGAACGAACCGACACCACCGATCCGCGAGAAGGGGTAGATGATGAACCGGACCTTGCCGCGGATGTCGCTGACCGGGACGGTGCCCTGGTACTGGTCCTCGACGTGGTAGCGCGAGTCCTGCGAGTTCAGTCGATTGTCACCCATGACCCACACGTTGCCCTCGGGCACGGTGATCGGACCGAAATCCGGCCCGAGACACGGAGGTACCTGGTCGCCCGGCCCGGCGACACCGGGCCCGAACGACGCGACCGTCTCCTCCTGGAGCTTCATGTCGATGTAGGGCTCGCGCAACGGGCGACCGTTGACCTTCACGCCGACGCCCTCGTCGTTGCGACATTCCACCGTCTGACCGCCGGTCGCGATGACCCGCTTGACGAGGTTGTTCTCGTCCGGCGGCGCGAACCCGAACCACGACAGCGCATCCTGCGCCTTGTGCATCACCGGATTCGTCGATCGGGGCGACACCCAGGCGCCGTTCCACGACTCCGACGGGCCCTTGAAGACGACGACGTCGCCGGGTTGCGGATCACCGAACCGGTACGTGAGCTTGTCGATCACGATGCGGTCGTTGGTGCAGCCGTCGCACCCGATGAGGGTGGACTCCATCGACTCCGACGGGATGACGTACTGCCGACCGATGAAGGTCTGCAGCACCCAGGTGAGGAGAAGGACGCACCCCACGATGATGACGACTTCGCGCAGGAGAGAATCCGAGCCGGACTTGCGCTTGCCGCGCTCGTCGGCATCGGATTCGGCCGGGTCGGTCTTCAACCTCCACGGACGCTTGGCGTCGTCGGCGCGGTCGTCGTCGGGGGCATCGTGGGGTCGCTGTGTGTCGGCCACCTCGTCAGGTTAGACGCGTCAGCGCTTTTCCTTGATCTTGGCTGCCTTGCCGCGCAGATCGCGCAGGTAGTAGAGCTTGGCGCGACGGACGTCACCGCGGGTGAGGACGTCGATCTTGGCGATGTTCGGGCTGTGCACCGGGAAGGTGCGCTCGACGCCGACGCCGAAGGACACCTTGCGGACGGTGAAGGTCTCGCGCACGCCGCCGCCCTGACGACGGATGACGACGCCCTTGAACACCTGCACGCGCTCCTTGCTGCCCTCGATGACCTTGACGTGGACGTCGAGGGTGTCACCGGGGCCGAAGTCCGGCACGTCGTCGCGGAGGGACTGCTTGTCGAGGAAGTCGAGCGTGTTCATGTGTCGTGGTCCTTGTCTGGCGGAGAACGTTGAGCAGAGGAACCTGGCGGCCCGTGGGCTCGACCGGTTCGTGCTCCGAGTCGTTGGCGTCGCAGCCGGCGGTCTCGGAGAGACAGCCCCGGACACGGGGCATCGTCGGCAGGCAACCCGACTATTGTGCCAGAGACACCCCGGGCCGACGAAATCGCGGAGCCGCTACGTCCGTGGCGCCACGATCACGACGTCGTCGGCCTGCAATGCCGAGATGGTGGCGGGCTCCATCGGCGTCGCCGCGGCGATCGCTCTCGGCGTCACACCGGCATGCACCATGTGGTCGCGGACCGCGAGTTCGGGCGCCTGGCCGTTGGCGGTGAGTGCCTCGTCGTCGGCGAGTTCCATCCCCACCCGCTGATACGGCTGCGGGTCGTTGGTCCCGACGACGACCACCGGGGCTCCCCGCGGGCCGATCCCGACGCCCACCGCGGTCCGGAACCAACCTGCGATCGATGCCGGGACCGTGGTCTGGAGTCGCTCGGCTCGCCCCCGCAACCAGGTCAGGTCGTTCGCGCCGATCACGTCGCGGTCGGCGCGAGCCCGCGCGCCGGCCAGACCCCCGAGACCGGCAGCCATCGCACCCGCCGCACCCAGTGCCCCGAGCGGCATCATCGGCATCATCCCGCTCGTCGCCGCGGGTGCAGCGGCGCTCTGCCCGGCCTCACCCGACCGTTCGGTGTGATCATCCCCCGCCGCGGTGAGGGCCATCCGGCCGGTGCTCGCGGCCTCGACCCGCCACGTGTCGTCACCGATCGCGGCGTTCACCTCGGCCCGCCGGATGTCGCGGTCGGCGATCAGTGCGACCACCGACATCTGCTGCTGCGTGTCGATCACCGTTCGGGCATACGCGTCCAGCGACGTCCCGAGCGCGCGCAGCCGTTCCGCCGCTCCGGGCAGATCGGCACCGGCGATCTGTCCGAGCCCGTCGACGACGGCATCGTGGAACCCGCCCGCGGTCGAGTCCCCCGTCGCGTACGAGTCGGTCACCGACGCCACCGCCTCGGCGAGGCCGGCCACCCTCTCGGCGAGTGCCCGCACGCGCTGTGCCGAGTCGCTCAGTGCCGCCGCGTCGGCGGTCGGCCACACCCCCGGGGCCAGTTCCTCGGCGATCCGCTCGGCCTCGCCACGCGCCGTCATGCGTCGGCCCGGCCGATACGCGCCGAGGCCTCGGCATCTCGGTCGAGGAGGTCGTCGATGCCGGCGACGAGGGCGCGGCGGCGTTGTCCGAGACGGTTCCCGACGTCGTGCAGACGATCCGTCGACGCCGCGGCCGCCGGCGAGAACCCCGCCCGGAACGCACCCGCCGATTTCCCGGTGCCTACTGCCATGTCGACGTCGATGAGCAGGGCGGCGAGCTCGGTCTGTATCGCCGTGAGTTCCGCCGCCGCTGCCTGCAGTCGCGTCGCCACGACGGCGGCGGCACCGGGGTCGGCGGCGACCCGGGGACCGGCGTCGGCCGCCGGCGAGAGGTCAGGGTCGGTCATCGGCGACCACACTGTCGAGGCGGGCGTCGGCGTAGTCGATCGGCAGATCCGGTGCGCCGGAGAGGATGTCGGCGGATCTGGTGCGCAGCGCGGTGTCCGCCTCGGCGATCAGCGTGGTCAGCAGGGCGGACAGTTGATCCGCGCGGTATCGACGCATTGCGGAGGGTTCGATCGTGATGTCCACCGCACGGCCGCGCGCGTCGACCGTCACCGCGACGAGCCGGTCGTGACTGGTCGCCCGGGAGGTCAGCTGCGACAACGACTTCCGGACCCGTTCGAGTTCGGTGCGCTGCCGGTCGAGTTCCTCGACCATGGCCGAATACCCCTGCATCGTCTGCTGGACCCCCGTCCGAGTCGAACCTCTGCCGAATCCTAGTCGGTATCGCCCGGATGGTCCGCGGAGGAGTCCACAGGGTCCGGGAGGAGATCAGGCCGGCGCGCGCGCGTCCGCTCGAGGGCCTGTTCGGTACGCCAGCGTGCCACCTTCGCGTGGTCGCCGCTGAGGAGTACGGGCGGGACGTCCAGACCGCGCCAGGACACCGGCCGCGTGTAACTCGGACCTTCGAGCAGCCCGTCGGAGAACGAATCCTCCTGATGCGAGCGGGGATTGCCGAGTACGCCGTCGAGCAGCCGGACGGTCGCCTCGATCATGGCCATGACCGCGACCTCTCCCCCGATGAGGACGAAGTCGCCGAGGGAGACCTCTTCGACGCGCACCCGTCGGGCCGCGTCGTCGAAGACACGCTGGTCGATACCCTCATACCGGCCGCAGGCGAACACCAGATGCTGCTCGGTGCTCCAGCGACGCGCGGTCTCCTGGGTGAACGGCACACCGGCAGGGGTCGGCACGATCAGCAGCGCGTCGTCGGGGCACACCTCGTCCAGGCACGGCCCCCAGACGTCGGGTTTCATCACCATGCCGGGCCCGCCGCCGTACGGCGAGTCGTCCACGCTGCGATGGACGTCGTGCGTCCAGTTGCGTAGGTCGTGGACCGCCACGGTGATCCGTCCGGCGTCGATCGCCTTGCCCAGCAAGGCAACTCGGAGCGGATCGAGGTACTCGGGGAAGATCGACACGACGTCGAGGCGCATCACGGCGCCTCGTCGAGCGAATCCGGATCCAGCAGCCCCTCCGGGGGGTCGATCACGATCAGCTCGCGACCGACACTCGGCACGATCTCGCGCACGAACGGCACGAGTACCTCACGGTCGTCGGTGGTACGTACCGACAGCAACTCGCCGCCGGGCAGATGCAGGACCGATTCGACGACGCCGACCGCGGAGCCGTCGGTGAGTTGTACGGGCACGCCCTCGAGTTCGTGGTCGTAGAATTCGTCCGGGTCGTCGGAGGGCTCCACCTGCGAACTGTCGATGAGGAACAGGGTGCCGCGCAGGGCGTCGGCGGAATCCCGGTCCGCGATGCCGGCCAGGGACACCAACAGCCGCCCGGAATGATCCCGGGCGGCTGTGACGGTGAAGTCCCGTTCCCCGGCACCGCGCGGCAGACGGCCACGCAGCACCGAGTTCGGGGCGAAACGCATCTCGGGCTCGTCGGTGCGGACGTCCACGACGACCTCACCACGGATTCCGTGTGACTTGACCACACGGCCTACGACGAGATCCACGATGCGCTCGGTGTTCGGGTTCTCGGTCAGCGGTCGGTGTCGACGATGTCGACACGCATCCCGCGGCCGCCGATCCCGGAGACCAGGGTGCGCAGCGCGGTGGCGGTACGACCGTTGCGACCGATCACCTTGCCGAGGTCGTCGGGGTTCACGTGGACCTCGACGAGCCGGCCGCGACGGCCGGTGACGAGGTCGACCCGGACGTCATCGGGGTTGGAGACGATTCCGCGGACCAGGTGCTCGACCGCGTCGGCGACGACTGCGCTCACGCGTCACCCTCGGCGGCGGGAGCCTCGGCAGCCTCGTCGTCCTTCTTGGCGGCCTTCTTCTTGGGGGTGGTCGCGGCGGCGACCGGCTCGTTGTCGGCGGCGGCGAGCGCGGCGTTGAACAGGTCGAGCTTCGACGGCTTGGGCTCGGCGGTCTTCAGGGTGCCCTCGGCGCCCGGCAGGCCCTTGAACTTCTGCCAGTCACCGGTCACCTTGAGGATCGCGGCCACGGGCTCGGTCGGCTGCGCGCCGACTCCCAGCCAGTACTGCGCGCGCTCGGAGTCGACCTCGATCAGCGAGGGCTCTTCCTTGGGGTGGTACTTGCCGATGGTCTCGATGACCCGGCCGTTGCGGCGGGTGCGGGCGTCGGCGACGACGATGCGGTACTGCGGGTTGCGGATCTTGCCGAGCCGCGTGAGCTTGATCTTGACAGCCATGTCTACTTCTCTTTCGTGTGGTCACTGCGCAATTCAGCAATCCGCCCGGAGTGGCGGACCCGGTTTTGCGTCTGTAGTGGTGTGACCGTCGGGCGGCCGTGACCGGATCCGACGAACCAGCGAATCATTGTGCCAGACCGGGCGGTGAGTACCGAATCCGGTGATCGGCCTGCACAGGGAACAGCCGATGGACCGGCATGTGGTCACCCACCCCGCGAGGACGACCACATGCCGAACGTCACTTCCGTCACTCTGTCGGTGTCGGCTCATCCGCCTGATGCGCGACACCGCCGGAGCCTCCCTCGACCCCCGGCTCCGACGGGCCCGCGCTCTCGGATCCGGGCCGCGGATCCGAGGTGGACTGATCCGGTTCGTCCTGGCCGAACCGTTGCAACGCCGTTGCTACGTTACGCGGCGGTAAGAAAGGCAACCAGCTACTACCGTGTGGCTTTGCTCACACGAGGTGGCGACCAGAAGACACCACTGCTACCGGGTGTCGCAACGTGCCCAGGTCGTCGCACGGGTTGTCCGCGTACACGACGAAGTCCGCGCGGTGACCGTCCTCCAGGAGGTCGGCGCCCAGCCAGGCACGCGCATTCGTCGACGCCGCCGCGATCGCACCCGCCGGGCCCAGGCCCACGTCCGAGAGCGCCTCGATCTCGTCGACGATGCGTCCGTGCTCGACGAATCCGCCCGCGTCGGTCCCGGCGAAGATCGCGACGCCGGCCTCACGCGCGGCGGCGAACACCGCCGGGGCGCCCGCATGCAGGGCGCGCATGTGGGCGGCGTAGGTCGGGAAGCGTTCGGCGCCGTCGGCGATCCCGGGAAAGTTCTCGACCTGGATCATGGTGGGCACCAACGCGATCGAGCGGTCGACGAGCTGGTCGACGAGATCGGGAGTCAGCCCGGTGCCGTGCTCGATGCAATCGACACCGGCCCCGATCAGGTCGACGAGAGCATCGGTTCCGAAGACATGGGCGGTGATTCGCGCGCCGTGCTCGTGGGCCACCGCCACCGCCGACTCGATCTGCGCGCGGGTCCACAGCGGGGCCAGGTCCCCGACCTCGCGATCGATCCAGTCCCCGACGATCTTCACCCAGCCGTCGCCTGCCTGCGCCTGCCGGGCCACCTCGGCCGCCAGTTCGTCCGGATCGTCGAGGTCGACGCCGTAGTCGCGCAGGTACCGCTTGGGCCGGGCGATGTGTTTGCCGGAGCGGATCAACCGTGGGCACGCCGGATCGTCGTCGAGCGGGTGGGTGTCGAGCGGCGACCCGACCTCGCGGATCAGCAGGGTGCCGGTGCGCGCGTCGGCGTAGGCGTAGCCACGGGCCTGCTCGATGTCGACCCCGAGGCCCGGCGCGATCCCCACGTGGTTGTGGGCATCGACGAGGCCCGGCAGGATCCAGCCGCCGTCGACGGCCGTCTCGGCGTCGGGAACCGCGGTGAGGCTGATGGTGTCGTCGGACACCCAGAACTCGACCGGTTCGGACGTGAGCGGATCGGTGCCCCGGTAGTGGCGGGCCATTGCACCCTGTTCCGGGCCACCCACCGTCATTTCTTCTTGGGCTGCTGGAACTGCGACACGTCGATGCCCTCGAGACCCGGGGGCAGCTGATCGAGACCGGCCGGCATGTTCGACAGGTCCGGGAACCCGGCCGGCATGCCTCCGGGCATACCAGGGAAGCCGCCGCGCGCCGCCTTCGGCGGGGTGGGGSCGCGGCTCTTGCCCTTCTTGCCCTTCTTGCCCTTGCGGTTGGACTTGCGGTTCATCGCGCCCATGCCCATGCGACCCGACATCTGCGCCATCATCTTGCGGGCCTCGAAGAACCGGTCGACGAGCTGGTTGACCTCGCTGACGGTCACACCCGACCCGTTGGCGATCCGGATGCGGCGAGAGGCGTTGATGATCTTCGGGTTGTCGCGCTCGGCGGGGGTCATGCCGCGGATGATCGCCTGTACCCGGTCGAGCTGCTTGTCGTCGACCTGCGACAGCACGTCCTTCATCTGGCCGGCGCCGGGCAGCATCCCCAGGATGTTGCCGATGGGACCCATCTTGCGGATCATCAGCATCTGCTCGAGGAAGTCCTCGAGGGTCAGCTCGCCCTGGGTGATCTTGGCGGCCGCGGCCTCGGCCTGCTGCGCATCCCAGTGCTGTTCGGCCTGCTCGATGAGCGACAACACGTCGCCCATGCCGAGGATGCGGCTGGCCATGCGGTCGGGATGGAAGACGTCGAAGTCCTCGAGCTTCTCGCCCGAGGACGCGAACATGATCGGTTGGCCGGTCACCTCGCGTACCGACAACGCCGCACCGCCGCGCGCATCGCCGTCGAGCTTGGTCAGCACGACGCCGGTGAAGCCCACACCCTCCTGGAAGGCCTCGGCGGTGGTGACGGCGTCCTGACCGATCATCGCGTCGACGACGAACAGCACCTCGTCGGGCGAGGTGGCGTTGCGGATGTCGGAGGCCTGCTTCATCAGTTCGGCGTCGATGCCGAGGCGACCGGCGGTGTCGATGACCACCACGTCGTAGTGCTTGCTCCGCGCCTCGTCGACACCGGCCTGCGCGACCGAGACCGGATCGCCCGAGGTCACACCGAGCACACCCTCGCCGCCGACGCTCGTGCCCGGATGCGGCGCGAAGACCGGCACGCCGGCGCGCTCGCCGACGATCTGCAGCTGGGAGACCGCGCCCGGACGCTGCAGGTCACAGGCGACGAGCAGCGGGGTGTGACCCTGCTGCTTGAGCCAGTTGCCCAGCTTTCCGGCGAGTGTCGTCTTACCGGCACCCTGGAGACCGGCCAACATGATGACGGTCGGGGGGTTCTTGGCGAACCGCACCCGCCGGGTCTCCCCGCCGAGGATTCCGATGAGTTCCTCGTTGACGATCTTGACGACCGTCTGCGCCGGGTTGAGTGCCGCGGAGACCTCGGCACCCTTGGCGCGCTCCTTGATCCGGGCGATGAAGGACCGGACCACCGCGAGCGAGACGTCCGCCTCGAGCAGGGCGAGCCGGATCTCGCGGCAGGTGCGGTCGATGTCGGCGTCGGACAGCCGCCCCTTGCCACGCAGATCCTTCAGGGCACCGGTCAACCGGTCGGAGAGGGAATCGAACATGGTCCCATCCTTCCATGCGGGTCCCGGGACGGAACATCTAGGAGATCGGCACTCCGGACCGTCCCGTTCCGCCATAGGACTGCGGTCCGTCGCCGTCCTCCTCGCGCGCCGGCTGCGGCGGCGGGCAGACCGCGACGACGGCCTCGGCCAGCTTTGCCCGTGCGTCCTCGGTGTCGGTCGCCAGCCGCAGGCCGAAGATGTCGACCCCGGTGGCGCCCAGGGTCGCCACCTTGGCCCATCGGATGTCGGCGCCGTGGCGTTCCAGGACCGCACTGACCCGGCTGAGCAGGCCGATCCTGTCGTCCGAGCGGACCTCCAGCACCGCCTCACCCACCGGGGCGTCCAGCCACGTCACCCGCGGTGGCGCCACGGCGAAGAGCGCGGGTACCGCGTTCTTCGGATGCCCGGCCCCGTCGACCTCGGGATCGGTGCTCCCGGCGCTGGCGCCGATGGTCACCACGGTGCCGGGAATCGTGGTGACGGTGCCGATCGTCGGAATCGGCGAGTCCCGCTCGCGCGCGTCGAGCCGCGCGAGGACATCGATCTTGCCGTCGACGGCCGCGATCAGCTGCTGGCGCAACAGGCCGGCATCGGGCGGACTGCCGAACATCGGGACGACAAGGAACGAGTTGATCGCCTTCCCGTCGGCGCTCTGGGCACACGCCGAGTGGGACCGCAACCCGCCCAGGGCAAGGACCCCGGCCACCTTCGACAGCAGGCCGGGTTGATCAGGCGCCACCATGGTGACGCGGTACGTGTGTTGCCCGTCGGCCCGGACGAGCCGGACCGCGTAGTCCCCTTCCGCCGCCGTGGCCAGGTCCTCGGCCGTAAGCGGCTCGGGCGCGCTCGGCTCTTCGCCGTCGATGAGTCGCATCGACCGGCGGACGAGGTCGTGGATGAGCGAGGCCTTCCACTCCCCCCACACCCCCGGGCCGGTGGCCAGCGAATCCGCTTCGGCAAGTGCGGCAAGCAGTTCCAACAGCACCCGGTTGTGTCCCAGGGTGTCGGCGACCGACTCGGCGGTGGCCGGGTCGTCGAGGTCCCGGCGGGTGGCGACCTGCGGCAGCAGCAGGTGGTGCCGCACCATGTCGGAGAGGATCGCCACATCCTGCGGCCAGAGCCCGAACCGATTGCCGACCTGAACCGCCAGATCGGCGCCGACGATGCTGTGGTCGGCACCCCGGCCCTTGCCGAGGTCGTGGATCAACGCACCGAGGACGAGCAGGTCGGGCCGGGACACCCGGGTGGTCATCGCACTCGCGTACGCCGCGGTCTCCACGAGATGCCGGTCGACGGTCCAGGTGTGGATGGCATCGCGCGGCGGGAGGTCGCGCACCGCACCCCATTCCGGCAGGAGCCGGCCCCACAGGCCGGTGCGGTCGAGTGCCTCGATCGGGTCGACCATGTGATGTCCCGAACTGAGCAGGACCAGCAGGTCGCTGAGCGCCTCGGCCGGCCACGGCTCACGCAGTTCCGGCGCGTAATCGGCCAGCCGGCTCAGCGTCGACGCGCTGATCGGCAGGCCGGTTCGGGCCGACGCGGCGGCCACCCGCAGGATGAGTCCCGGGTCTTTGCTCGGAATCGCGTTGCGCGCCAACACGATCTCCCCGCTGTGCTCGACGACGCCCTCGTCGAGCGGGCGGCGCAGCGGCGAACGCCGCAGCTTGGCCAGACCGCGACGCGGCAGGGCGTTGCCCGCGGTCCGCAGGCCGGCGTCGATGGAGTAGCTGATGGTGCGGGCCGAGTCGCTGATGACGCGGGCGAGATCGAACCGGTCCCCGATCCGGAGGGCCGCCCCGATCTCGTCGGCGTCCTGGGCCTGCACGTGCTCGCGGGGACGCCCGGCGATGCGGTGCAGTTCGGTACGGATGTCGAGGAGCCGCGTGTAGGCAACCTGCGGTCCGGCACCGGGCGAATCGGGTCGTAAGCTCGCCATCCCGCTGGTGAGCTGGGCGATCGCCAGCGCCCCCAGGAGCTGGACGTCACGCAGACCTCCCCGGCCGCTCTTGAGGTCGGGTTCGGCGCGATGTGCGATGTCGCCGGCTCGCCGCCAGCGGTCCTGCGCGTGCGTGACCACCTCGGGGAACCGATTGCGGATGTCGTTGCGCCACTGCTGGCGGACCCCGCCGATCAGCAACGTGGACAGATCCTCGTCGCCGGCTATGTGGCGCGCCTCGAGGAGGCCGAGGGCCGCGGTGACGTCGTCGCCGGCGACCTGCAGCGCCTGCGGCACCGTCCGCACACTGTGGTCGAGCGGGATGTTGGCGTCCCACAACGGGTACCAGAGTCCGTCAGCGACCTCGGACACCCGCTCGGCGGGCATGTCGTCGTGCAGCAGGATCAGATCGAGGTCGGAATACGGGAGCATCTCACCGCGACCGAGTCCGCCCACGGCGACGATCGCGAACCCGCTGTGCGGCTTGATGCCGAGTTCGGCGCCCTTGCTGGTCAGCCAGAATTCGTGCAGGTCGACGAGCACCTGGCGCAGTGCCGGTGCGTCGAGTTTTCCCGATCGGCCGGATTCGGTGAGTTGCCGTCGGGTCTTGGCCAGGTCTGCGGCGCTTACGACTGCCTCCAAAGTGTGTGGGAGAGAAGGGAACAAGAGGTGTGGAACTCCGACGGCCCCGCGCCCGACTGGTCGTCGGGCACGGGGCCGTTCACCGGGATTTCGTCGACGCCTCGGCGGGCTCGCTACAGTGCGTCGCCACCGCGCTCGCCGGTTCGGACGCGAACCACGGACTCGACCGGCGAGACCCACACCTTGCCGTCACCGATCTTGCCGGTCCGGGCGGCCTCGACGATCACGTCGACGACCTTGTCCACGGCAGCGTCGTCCACCACGACCTCGACGCGGACCTTGGGTACGAAGTCGACCGAGTACTCGGCGCCGCGATAGACCTCGGTGTGACCCTTCTGGCGGCCGTAGCCCTGGACCTCACTCACGGTCATGCCCAGGATGCCGGCTTGCTCCAACCCGGCTTTGACATCCTCGAGCGTGAACGGCTTGACGATTGCAGTGATCAGCTTCATTAGTTATCCCTCTCCACAGGATTCAGCGTAGTAGCGAATGGCTTCGAGCGTCATGCCAGCTCATAGGCCGTCTCGGCGTGTTCTGCCTCGTCGATGCCGCTCTTCTCGTCCTCGTCGCTGACTCGCCAACCCAGCGGCTTGAGCACCAGGGCGATGATCGCGGTGAGAACACCGGTGAACACGAGCGCGAACAAGGCGATCACGACCTGGACCACCAGCTGCTTGTAATCGCCACCCCAGAAGAGGCCCACGTCCTCGCCGATCAGGCCGATGGCCACCGTGCCCCAGAGGCCGGCGACGAGGTGGACACCGACGACGTCGAGCGAGTCGTCGTAGCCGAACTTGTTCTTCAGGCCGATCGCGACGGCGGCGAGAGCACCCGCGATGACACCGAGGATGAGCGAGCCGACCGGGGTCAGCGAACCACACGCGGGGGTGATGGCGACCAGACCGGCGACCACACCCGAGGCGGCGCCGACGCTGGTGGCGTGCTTGTCGCGGATGAGTTCCACCGCGAGCCAGCCGAGGATCGCCGCGGCGGTGGCAGCGGTGGTGTTGACCCACACCTGACCGGCGAGCAGATCGGCGCCCAGCTCGGAACCGACGTTGAACCCGAACCAGCCGAACCAGAGGAGTGCTGCGCCCAGCATCACGAACGGGATGTTGTGCGGACGGTAGGCGGTGCGCCCGAAGCCGACGCGCTTGCCGATGATGAGGACCAGGACCAGCGCCGCGATACCGGCGTTGATGTGCACGACCGTGCCGCCGGCGAAGTCGATCGGCGCGACGTTGGCCTCGCCGTCGGTGGTGCCGAACATCTTGGCCGCCAGACCGTCCTCACCGCCGCCGAGGAGGCCGCCGCCACCGACGAGCCCGCCCCAGACCATGTGGGACAGCGGGAAGTACACGATCGTCGCCCACAGGACGGTGAAGACCATCCAGGTGGAGAACTTGACGCGTTCGGCGAGCGCACCGCTGATGAGGGCGACGGTGATGACCGCGAAGGTCAGCTGGAATCCCATGAAGACGATCGCCGGGATGGTCAGGCCGCCGGTGACGTACATCTCGGTGTCGCCCTCGCCGATGGTGCTCATCAGCTGGTCGGACCCGAAGAGCGCGAACGGGTTCGCGAAGATGCCGCCGATGTCGCTGCTGCCGGTGATCCCGTCGCTGAACGACATCGAGAAGCCCCACAGCACGTACACGACGCTGATCGAAGCGAGTGCTCCGAAGGACATCATCATCATGTTCAGGACGGACTTGCCTCGCGCCAACCCCCCGTAGAAGAACGCGAGGCCTGGGGTCATCAGCAACACGAGCGCGGCCGACACGAGCATGAAAGCCGTGTTACCCGTGTCGATCGGGCCAAACGATTCGTTTGGCAACTGAGCCAACTCCACTACGAAACCTCCTCAGGATGCGCCGACGGCTCGGCGCCTCCAAAGAGATTGTCGGCAGTCGGTTTCGGCCGTGGTGCCCTGACGTTTCGGGCGCGTAACCCCCTGGGCGGTTTGTATTTCGCCCATGTAACATCCCAGTTCGGCTCTGAGCTGTCTCTCAGACTCGGCGGCCGATGTCTGACCCGACATTTCCGATCACAGATGCCGACTTCACGGCAGCGTCCGCCGGCGTCAGAGCAGGGCGTCGACGAATGCGTCCGGTTCGAAGGGCGCGAGGTCGTCCGCGCCCTCCCCCAGTCCGACGAGCTTGACCGGCACGCCGAGTTCCTTCTGGACATGGAACACGATGCCGCCCTTGGCGGTGCCGTCCAGCTTGGTCAGCACCACGCCGGTGATGTTGACGACCTCGGCGAACACCCGGGCCTGCATCAGTCCGTTCTGTCCGACGGTCGCGTCGAGCACCAGCAGCACCTCGTCGACCGGCGCCTTCTTCTCCACGACGCGCTTGACCTTGCCCAGCTCGTCCATCAGGCCGGTCTTGGTGTGCAGCCGGCCGGCGGTGTCGATCATGACCACGTCGACGCCGCTCTCGATGCCCCGGTCGACGGCGTCGAATGCGACGGCGGCGGGATCAGCCTGTTCCTTGCCGCGCACGATCTCGGCGCCGACCCGCTCGCCCCACGTCTGCAGCTGGTCGGCGGCAGCCGCGCGGAACGTGTCCGCCGCGCCGAGCAGGACACGACGCCCGTCGGCGACCAGGACGCGTGCCAGCTTGCCGGTCGTGGTGGTCTTGCCGGTGCCGTTGACGCCGACGACGAGGACGACGGCGGGACGGCCCGCGTGTGGCAGCGCCCGGATCGACCGGTCGAGCGTCGGGTCGAGCTGCTCGACCAGGACCCGCTTGAGCAACGCCCGGGCCTCACCCGCGGTGCGGACCGGGTTGGCCGCGAGCTCGGTGCGCAGCGTCTCGACGACGGTGGCCGTCGTGGACGCACCGAGATCGGCCATCACCAGCGTGTCCTCGATCTCCTCCCAGCTGTCCTCGTCGAGATCGCCGGCGCCCAGCAGGCCCAGCACACCCTTGCCGATCGCGCCCTGTGACCGGGACAGCCGGCCGCGCAGACGACCGATCCGGCCCGCCGTCGGCGCGATCTCGTCCAGCGGCGGCGCGGTGGTCGCCTCCGCGACATCGTCGGGTACCCGGGTCCCGGGCTCGGTCGTTGCCGGCTCGGTCGTTGCCGGCTCGGCGGTGGACGGTTCGGGTTCGGCGACCTCGGGCTCGGCGACCTCGGGTTCGGCGGTTGCGGCTGTGGCGGACGCGGGCTCGGCGACGTCCGGCTTCGCCGTCTCGGGCTCGACGGTTTCCGGCTCGACGGTTTCGGGGCGGGCGGTCGCAGGTTCTGCGGTCTCGGGTTCGGAGGTGTCCGGCTCGGGCAGCGACACCTCGGTGACGCCGCGCCGGATCGAATCCCGCGGCACCGCGGAGTCGTCACCGACGCCCGGCTGACCGTCGACATCGGTGCGCTCTCCGGGCGGCCGGACCACCTCGGGTGCCGGCGTCGCAGACTCCGGAGCCGGGGGTTCCGGCCTCCGTCGCGGCGGTTCCGCGAGGGCGGTGTCACCCGCGGCCTCCCCGCGGCTGAAGCTGAACCCCGATCCGGCCTGGTAGCCCCCGGACCGGTCGACCTGGCGGGTCGTCCCGTCGACGATCTCCGGTTGCCGCTCGTCGGTCAGCGAGATGCGCCGGCGGCGCGACAGCACCAGCCCGAGCACGATCAGCGCGATCACGACGAGCACCGCGACGACGATGCCGATGATGATTCCGGTGTTCACTGGCTGGTGTCCTCCTGTTGACCGACGGGCATGTTCACTCCGCGCATGCGTTGYGAGATGACCGTCGTGATGCCGTCGCCGCGCATGCTGACTCCGTAGAGCGCATCCGCGACCTCCATCGTGGGCTTCTGGTGGGTGATGACGATGAGCTGCGACTTCTCCCGCAGTTGGGCGAACAACGTGATCAGTCGCCGCAGGTTGGTGTCGTCGAGCGCGGCCTCGACCTCGTCCATGACGTAGAACGGCGACGGGCGCGCGCGGAAGATCGCGACCAGCATCGCGACCGCCGTCAGGGACTTCTCCCCGCCCGAGAGCAGCGATAGCCTCTTGACCTTCTTACCGGGCGGACGCGCCTCGACCTCGATGCCCGTCGTGAGCATGTCGCCGGGTTCGGTCAGGACGAGCCGGCCCTCCCCGCCGGGGAACAGGGTCTGGAAGACCTGGCCGAACTCGCGTTCCACGTCGGCGTACGCCTCGGTGAACACCTGCAGAATCCGGGCGTCGACCTCTTCCACAACGTCGAGGAGGTCCTTGCGGGCCGCCTTGACGTCCTCGAGCTGCGACGACAGGAAGTTGTACCGCTCTTCGAGAGCGGCGAACTCCTCGAGCGCGAGCGGGTTCACCTTGCCGAGCGTGTTGAGATCCTTCTGTGCCTTCTTGGCGCGGGCCTCCTGCGTCGCCCGGTTGTAGGGCATCGGGGCCGGTGCGACGACCTGCTCGCCGCGTTCCCGGGCCTGTTCGTACTCGGCCATCTCCAGCGCCGACGGAGGCATCGGCACGTCGGGACCGTATTCGGCGATCAGATCGTCGGGCGCCATCGCGAAGGTCTCGAGGACCTGCTCTTCGAGCTGTTCGATCCGCAGCGCGACCTGGGCCCGCGCCACCTCGTCGCGGTGGACGGTGTCGCGCAGCGAATTGAGCGTGGTCGTCAGTTCGCCAGCCCGGACCCGGAGCGCGTCGAGGGTCGCGGTGCGGGCGGTCCGGATCTCCTCGAGTTCGTCGCGCCCGGCCTGCGCCGAGGCCACCGCCGCGGCGAGACGCTCACTGACCTGTGCACCGGCGCGTTCGACGGCTGCCGCGACCCCGGCGGCCTGGCGTCGGATCTCGTCCTGCCGACGAGCCCGCTCGCGTGCCTCGCGCTCGCGCTGTGCGGCCCGCCGCAGCGAGTCCGCCTTGCCCCGGACCGACGCCAGGCGTTCCTCGGCTGTCCGCAGGGTCAGGCGCGCCTCCATCTCGGCGCTGCGTGCCACGCCGACGGCTGTCGCAGCGTTCGCGCGGTCGGTGTCGTCGGCGGACATCTCGGTCCCCACCTCGGACTCATCGCGGGCGAGACGCAGTCGCTCGGTGAGTTCCTGCAGGTTCTCGAGGGTTTCCTCGCGGCCCTTCTCGAGCAGATTCCGCTGTCGGGTCAGCTTGTCGGCCTCGGCACGCGAGGCTCTGATCTCCTGGCCCAGCCGGGCCATCTGCTCATACGCGGCGCCGACGCCGGCGTCGGACTCGTGCAGCGCCGCGAGCGCCTCCTCGGCCGCCTCCCGCCGATCGTGCTGCTCGGTGAGCGCACCGGCGAGCGCCGCCTCGAGTTCTTCGACGCGCCTGCGGGTCGAGGCGAGTTCGGCGGTAGCGGCATCGATCGCCGACTGGACCTCCAACGTGGAGGGGCGGCGTGACGAACCGCCCTCGACCGACGCCGCCGAGATGCGGTCGCCGGCGGGCGTCACCGCGCGCACGCCCAGACGGCGGGCGAGTTCGAGCCCCTGCGCAGGGTCGTCGACGATGACGGTGTCGGCCAGGACGGTGTCGATCGCACCGCGGATCTCCGGCCGGGTGTCGACCACCGAGGCCGCCCACCTCGCCCCGTCGGGCAGCGCGACGTCGCTCGATCGGTCCGGGCCGGTGAGTCCGCCGCAGATCAGCGCGGCCCGTCCCCCGTCGCCCGACTTCAGGGCCGCCAGCGCCCGCACCGCCGCGATCCCGTCCACGGTGACGATGCCGTCCACGGCGGGTCCGAGCGCCCCGGCGATGGCCGTCTCGAAACCCGCTTCGACCGTGACCAGCTCCGACATCGGTCCAAGCAGGCCGTCGGGCGCGTTCTCCAGGAGCCATGCGCCGCCGTCGCCGCGCTCGAGTCCCATGGCGAGTGCGTCCGCCCGGGCCGACAAGGAGGCGATGGCGTGCTCGGCGTCGCGGTGTGCGGCCTGCAGGGTGGCCACGCGCTCGTTGGACAGGTTCAGCGCGGCCACGCATCGTTCGTGGTGTTCGTCGAGCGCCTGTTCGGCGGCTTCCAGCTGCGCCAACTCGCTTGCCGCCGAATCCTGTTGCGTGACTGCGACTTCTGCGCGTTCGGTGGCGGCYGAGATGGCCGCGGTGAGGCGCTGCGCCTCGGCGTCGACCGACTCCGAACGCGTCCGCAGGTTGTCCACCTGCCCTTCGAGGCGCGCCAGACCCTCGCGACGGTCGGCGATGGCCCGGACGGCCGCGAGGTGAGCCGCCTCGGCCGCCTCCGCGATCGACTCGCGTTCGCCGAGCACCTCGCGGGCGCTCTCGAGCTGTTCGGCGGCGATCTCGACACCCTCGGTCAGCTCGGCTTCGAGTTCGGCGGCCTCGAGGGCCTGCTCGTCGAGCTCCTCCGGGTCGGGCCCGGACGCCTCGCTCGACGGCTCGCTGAGGTACCGGCTGCGTTCGGCGGCCACCCGGCGGGTCGCGTCGACGCGCTCGGCGAGCGCCGACAACCGGAACCAGGCGCGGTTGGCCGCGGCCGCGGCGGGCGTGATCTCGGCGAGATGCTGTTCGTGTTCGGCCACTTCCGCGTTCGCACGGTCGAGTTCGGCGGCCACCTCGTCCTGCCGACGCCGGACCTCGTCCTCGACGGCGGCGTGTTCGGCCATCTCGGCGCGGCGGGTGACGAGGTCGTCGGCGGCCAGGCGCAACCGGGCGTCGCGGAGATCGGCCTGGACGGTCTGGGCCCGGCGGGCGACCTCGGCCTGGCGTCCCAGCGGTTTGAGCTGGCGACGGAGTTCGGCCGTCAGATCGTTCAGACGCGCCAGGTTGGCCTGCATCGCGTCGAGCTTGCGGACCGCTTTTTCCTTGCGCTTGCGGTGTTTGAGGACCCCGGCCGCCTCTTCGATGAACGCGCGGCGGTCCTCGGGCCGGGACTCGAGGATCGCCGACAACCGCCCCTGGCCGACGATCACGTGCATCTCGCGACCGATACCGGAGTCCGACAGCAGCTCCTGCACGTCCATCAGGCGACAGGAACTGCCGTTGATCTCGTACTCGCCGGCGCCGTCGCGGAACATCCGGCGCGTGATGGACACCTCGGAGTACTCGATCGGCAGCGCACCGTCGGCGTTGTCGATGGTGAGGGTGACCTCGGCGCGGCCCAGCGGAGGACGGCCCGAGGTGCCGGCGAAGATGACGTCCTGCATCTTCCCGCCGCGCAGCGCTTTCGCTCCCTGCTCGCCCATCACCCAGGTCAGGGCGTCGACGACGTTCGACTTACCGGAGCCGTTGGGACCGACGACGCACGTGATACCCGGCTCGAAGCGCAGGGTCGTCGCCGAGGCGAACGACTTGAAGCCCTTCAGGGTCAGGCTTTTGAGGTGCACGACGGTACAGACTACTCACCATCGCGACGTGTTTCGGCTCTCCTCACCGTTCGACGAAGCCGTCGAGGTCCCCGCGCGGTTCATCCACACGCTCGACCACCAGGTCCACCCGTCCGGGCGTGGTTCCCGACCGGAGCGCGTCGAGCAGGGCGCGGGCCTTGTCCCGTGGCCCCTCGGCAACGACCAGCACCCGGCCGTCGGCCTGGTTCGACGCGTAGCCGACGAGCCCGAGTTCGAGAGCACGCGCTCTGGTCCACCACCGGAAGCCCACGCCCTGCACGTGCCCGTGGACGTGCGCGGTGAGCCGGATGGGGTCGGTGCTGTGCGCGCTCATGACGGTCAGTCCGTCTCGATCCGCAGGTCCACCTGGGCACCGGCTTTGACGGTGCGTCCGACCGTGCACACCGCGTCGATGGCGCGTTCGACGACGACGAGCAACCGGGCCGCGGCGTCGGGCTCGAGTTCGGACAGGTCGATCTCGAGGATCTCCTCGATGCGCGGGTACACCTCGTTCTCGCGGTCGGCGTCGCCGCTGACGCGGATCGTCGCGTCGTAGTCGTCACCGAGGCGTCGCGCCAGCGGCCGGTCCGATGACATGCCGGTGCAGGCGGCCAGCGCGATCTTGAGAAGTTCACCCGGGGTGAAGACGCCCTCGACGTCCTGCGAGCCGATCAGCACCTCCGCGCCGCGCGAGCTGCGACCGGTGTACCGGCGTGTGCCGGTTCGCTCGACCCACAGATCGGTGTGGGCCTGGTCGGCGGGAACCCCGGAGGCGGGGGCAGTTGCTTCGGTGGTCATCGAGGCGGGTCCTCTCAAGATGTTGTCGGCCGGCGCCGCCGGCATCGCGACCAATAGTAAGAGCCCCGGCACGTCGATTGTTCCCGGCGCGGCTCCGCCTGCGCGTCAGCCCGGGTTCGCCTTCGGCGGCCGTTGGCACCGCGGACACGAGAACGAGCCACGGTTCATGAACTGCTCGCGGCGCATGATCGCGCCGCATCGGCGACACGGCTCCCCCGCCCGCCCGTAGGCGTTCAGGGACCGCTCGAAGTAGCCGGACTGTCCGTTGACGTTCACGTAGAGCGCGTCGAACGAGGTACCGCCGACCTTCAGCGCATCCGCCATCACGTCGGTGACGGCATCGATGAGTTCGCGCAGTTTCTTGCGACTGATCGTCTCGGCGATCCGCGAGCCGTGCAGACGTGCGCGCCACAGCGCCTCGTCGGCGTAGATGTTGCCGACGCCGGAGATCACCGTCTGATCCAGCAGGACCCGTTTGATCTCGGAGTGTTTGGCGCGCATGCGATCCACCACGCGGACGGGATCGAAGGCCGGGTCGAACGGATCGGTCGCGATGTGTGCCACCGAGACCGGGATGTCGGCGGGCGACGGGTCGGTCGTCTCCGTATTCCCCGGGGGCGCGTACACATCGGGTGTGTAGTCGTCGAGATGCCAGCCGCCGAAGGTCCGCTGATCGACGAAGCGGAGTTCGTTCTCGTCGTCGAGGACCGCGCGGATACGCAGGTGCGTGTGGTCGGGGGTTCCGGTCCGGGCGATCAGCATCTGGCCACTCATCCCGAGGTGGACGACGAGCGCCGCACGGTCGGCGGAGTCGGCGACATCGATCCACAGGTACTTGCCGCGGCGCCGGACGCCGGTCACCCGCTTGCCGGCGAGCCGACCGATCAGATCCGGCTCACCGCCGGCGTGACGACGGACCGCGCGCGGATGAAGGACCTCGGTCGAGGCCACCACCCGACCGACGAGATGGGTCTCGAGACCGATGCGGACGGTCTCGACCTCGGGGAGTTCAGGCATCGCAGATCGCGAAAAGCCGGCTGACAGAAGGGTTCACGACGCCGACGCGCGCTCGGTCAGCACTTTCCAGGCGTGTGCGGCGGCCTGCTGCTCCGCTTCCTTCTTGGTCCGGCCGACACCCTCGCCGAGGCTCTCGCCGGCGACCAGCGCGGTCGCGGTGAACTCCTTGTTGTGGTCGGGACCGGTCGCGCTGATCTGATACTGCGGCGGACCGAACCCGCGCTCCGAACTCAACTCCTGCAGCGACGTCTTCCAGTCCAGCCCTGCGCCGAGGTTGCCGGCACGTTCGAGGCGCTCGTCGAACAGACGCAGGATGACGCGCTGCGAGGTCTCGAGTCCGTGACTGAGGAAGACCGCGCCGAACAGCGACTCCAGACCATCGGCCAGGATCGAGTCCTTGTCGCGCCCGCCGGTCATCTCCTCGCCGCGGCCGAGGAACAGGTACTTGCCCAGACCGCCCTCGTCCCCGAGACCACGCGCGACGTCGGCGAGCGCATGCATGTTGACGACGCTGGCCCGGATCTTCGCCAGCTCGCCCTCGGGTCGATCGGGATAACGCAGGTAGAGACGCTGGGTGATGACGACACCGAGCACCGAGTCCCCGAGGAACTCCAGGCGCTCGTTGGTCGGCAGACCGCCGTGTTCATACGCGTAGGAACGATGGGTCAGTGCCAGCGTCAGCAGGTCGTCGGGAATGTCGGTGTCCAGCGCGTCGAGCAGGGCCGCACGCGGACCGTCCGCACGCACGGCCTCAGTCACGATGTCGTTCCGTGTCGGGGTCGTTTGCGGCACCGTCCGTCGGCGAATCGTCCTTCCCGAGGTCGGCGAACTTGTCGGCGAGTCCGGCCCAGCGCGGGTCGATGACCTCGTGGGAGTGACCCGGTTCGGCGATGGCCAGACGCACCCCGCAGGTTTGGCACAGACCCTCGCAGTCCGACGAACAGAGGGGCGACATCGGCAGTTCGAGTGCCACGGCGTCGATGATCGACTGTTCTAGGTCGATGCGGTCGTCGGCGATGCGATGGATGTCGTCGGCGTCGGTGGTCTGCTCGGTCGCGCTGTCCGGGTAGGCGAACAACTCGGTGAGGAAGACCGTCACCGTGCCGTCGATCGGCTCGAGGCAGCGCGAGCACTGACCGACGGTTTCACCGCACACCGTCCCGGTCACCAGGATTCCCTCGGACACCGCCTCCAGACGGAGGTCGAGGTCGACATCGGAATCCGCTGGGATTCCGACCATCTCGACGCCCAGCCGTTCGGGTGTCCGGACAGTACGGTGCACCTCGGACATCGTGCCCGGGCGGCGTCCCATCGAACGCACATCCAGCACGAAGGGCTCGCGCCTGGGAGTAGAACCGGGACCGTGCGACGGCTCTGATGTCACAGCATGATCAGCCACAAACGCCCACCATACGCTCGCACCCGGGAATGATCGACCGACGCCGGCGGCGTGTGGACAGCCGGGTCGACGAGCGTGTCACACCGCGAGCGGCGAACCGTGGTCGCGGTCGTAGGTGTGGCGGGCCGAGGTCTCGCGCGAGCGGGGATCGTCGCCGCGGGACTCGCGCGAACGCGCACCGTCGCCTCGCCCGGACTCGTCGACACCGCGGGGGTACTCGACATAGTCGTGCATGCCGGCGCCGGTCCGCAGCTGGTGCCGGCCCCGGTTCACCGATCGCAGCGTGCCGGTCAGGATCTCTTCGAACTGGGCGAGCTTCTCGTCCACGTAGACGTCGCAGTCACCGCGCAGGCGGTCGGCCTCGGCGTGCGCGGCGTCGATGATCCGCTCGGCCTCGGACTTCGCCGCACCGACGACCTCGGTCTCGGAGACGAGGCGCTGCTGCTCGGCGATACCGTCGGCCACCGACTTGTCGTAGGAGTTGTTGGCGGCGTCGATGGTGCGCTGCGCCTCGGCCCGCGCCCGGCCGGTGACGGCCTCGAATTCGCGCGCCGCGCTGGTCTGCAGACGGTGTGCCTCCTCGGCGGCGTCCTCCACCAGCGAGCCCGAGTGCGCGCTCGCCTCGTCGACCATACGGTCGGCCTGCGCCTTCGCCTCGGAGAGGATCCGGTCGGCCTCGGCGCGAGCGTGCGCGAGGACCGCCTCGGACTCGGAATCCGCCTTGGACACCGTCGTCTCGGCGTGCTCGCGGGCATCCCCGATCAGCGTGTCACGCTGATCGAGGACGTCCTGCGCGTCGTCGAGTTCGCCGGGGATGGAGTCCTTGATGTCGTCGAGGAGTTCCAGCACGTCGCCGCGCGGCACGACGCACCCGGCGGTCATCGGCACACTCCGCGCCTCTTCGACGATCGCGACCAGCTCGTCGAGAGCCTCAAATACCCGGTACACAGCCACCCCAATCCGGCGCTTGCCTGGTTGCAACAGTTGGTGATTCTGTGACTATTGTGCCGAATGTTGCGCTTGTGACTCGTGAAGCGCGTGGGGTGTGTCGCGCCCGACCGATGGGTCAGGCCGAGAGCTCGCCGGACAACCGGCTCATCAGGCTCTTGTGGACATGTGCGGACAAGAAGGGCGTCACGTCTCCACCCAACTTCGCCACCTCCTTCACCAGCGAGCTCGAGACGTGGGCGAATCGTGGGTCGGTGAGCAGGAAGACCGTCTCCACATCGGCGAGCTCGCGGTTCATCTGCGCCATCGGCACCTCGTAGTCGAAGTCGACGGCGGAGCGCAGCCCCTTCACGATGGTGTGGATGGACTCCTGCCGCAGGTAGTCGACGAGCAGGCCCTCCCATCGGTCGACCCGCACGTTCGCCAGGTCCGCACAGTCCTCTTCGATGAGTTCGATCCGCTCGTCCACACCGAACATGCCGCGCTTGTTGGGGTTGACCACCACGGTGATCACGACCTCGTCGAAACACGCCGCGGCGCGTTCCACCACGTATCGGTGGCCGAGGGTGAAGGGATCGAAGGAACCGGGACACACTGCCGTCGTCATGGCCCGAACTTACCGGTCAGACCAGGCGGGCGATCTCCACCCGGGTGTCGCCATAGGACTTGTCGACGACCACCTCGTACTCGGATGGCCAGATCTCGCCGGTGGACCGCGTCGAGCGTTCGACGACGATCAGCGCGTCGTCGTCGAGGTGCGACCGCAGCAGCTCCAGGTCCGCGGTGATCCGGTCGGCCCGGAGGTCGTACGGCGGATCGGAGAAGACGAGGCCGAACCGCCGTTCCGCGGCGCCGCCGAGGTAGGCCGACACCGTGCGCGTATGTACGGTGGCGTGCGGGCCCACCCCACAGGCCCGCACGTTGGCGGCGATCGTGACGGCGGCCCGGCGCCCGGAGTCGACGAACGTCGCCCCCGCGGCACCACGCGAGATCGCCTCGAGACCCAGCGCCCCCGAACCCGCGTACAAGTCGAGGACCCAGAGTCCGTCCAGATCGGATCGGGCGGCCAATATGTTGAACACCGATTCGCGAACCCGGTCGGAGGTGGGCCGGGTGCCCTCGCCCGGAACACGCAGTCGGCGCCCACCCAACCGGCCGGCGATGATCCTCGTCATGAGGCCATTCTGCAACCCCGGAAGCCAGCCGAACCAATCCGGAATCACGTCTTTGTGACCCGCTTCACATTGTGTGTCTGAACAGGGACAAGGTAGGCGTTCCGCGGACCAATTTCCGCAGGTACATGACTTCTACGACACGCATTGTTAACGTCGTTTGCGTTATGAGCCCTTCCCAAACAAGAACGGCCCCGACAACAACCCTCACCGTCGATTACCGGGTTCCCACGGTCGACGACGGTATCCGCCTCTGGGAAATCGCTTCGGACTCACAGGTTCTCGACGTCAACTCGAGCTACTCCTATGTGCTGTGGTGCCACGATTTCGCCACCACCTCGATCGTCGCCGAAGTCGACGGCCGCGCAGTCGGTTTCGTCACCGGATACCGGCGGCAGAGCGACCCCTCCACCCTGATGGTCTGGCAGGTCGCCGTCGACGACGAGGTGCGCGGACACGGCATCGCGGCGACCATGCTGCACGAGCTGTTCGACCGCGTCAACCGTCACGGCATGGTCGCCATGCACACGACGATCAGCCCGGACAACGTCCCGTCCCAACGCCTGTTCGCCTCGGTGGCCAAGGTCCGCGGACTTCGTTTCGAACGTCGAGACCTGTTCGCGGCGAACGCATTCCCCGACTCCCACGAGCCGGAAGATCTCTACATGCTCGAGCCGGAGATCCCCGAGCCCTGAGTCCGGCGCGATCCCGGTCGTCGCCATGACCACAGGGCCGACGCCTCAGATGCGGCACGCGCGCTAGGTTTCCATCCTGCCGACCCCGTAATCGGTAGTCCCGCATGACATCCCGACCAAAGGCCGACCCCAGCCCGTAGGGCTCAGCCGAACCCGGCGATCGCGATGAGGCGACCTCGAGCCGGGCACATGAACCCCACGTTGTCACACCAGAAGGAAGCACACGACATGCCACTTCTCGACACCCACATGGACGATTCAGTCTTCACCGCCCACGAATCCGAGGTGCGCAGCTACTGCCGTAACTGGCCGGCTGTGTTCACCACCGCCAAGGGCTCCTACATCACCGATCAGGACGGCCGCGAATACCTCGACTTCTTCGCGGGCGCCGGGTCCTTGAACTACGGCCACAACAACCCGGTCCTGAAGAAGGCCCTTCTCGAGTACATCGAGGCCGACGGCATCACCCACGGTCTGGACATGGCGACCGTCGCCAAGGGAAACTTCATCGAAAAGTTCACCAGCCACATCCTCGAGCCGCGCGGACTCGACTACAAAATCCAGTTCCCCGGCCCCACCGGTACGAATGCCGTCGAGTCGGCACTCAAGCTGGCGCGCAAGGTGACCGGTCGCGAGTCGATCATCAGCTTCACCAACGCCTTCCACGGCATGACGCTCGGATCGCTGTCGGTGACCGGTAACTCGATGAAGCGTGCCGGCGCTGGTATCCCGCTCGTCCACGCGACGCCCATGCCCTTCGACAACTACTTCGGCGGCGTCATGGAGGACTTCGCCTGGTTCGAGCGTGTGCTCGACGACTCCGGCAGCGGCCTGAACCGCCCGGCGGCGGTCATCGTCGAGACCGTCCAGGGCGAGGGCGGCGTGAACGTCGCTCGTGCCGAGTGGCTGCGGGCACTGTCGGATCTCTGCCAGCGACGCGACATCCTGCTGATCGTCGACGATGTCCAGATGGGCTGTGGCCGCACCGGCGAGTTCTTCTCGTTCGAGGAAGCCGGCATCAAGCCCGACATCGTCACACTGTCGAAGTCGATCAGCGGCTACGGGCTGCCGTTCGCGCTGACCCTGTTCAAGCCCGAGCTCGACGTGTGGACCCCCGGCGAGCACAACGGCACCTTCCGCGGGAACAACCCGGCCTTCGTGACCGCCGCCAAGGCGATCGAGACCTACTGGGCCGACGACGCGCTGACCCGCGACATCCATGCCAAGGGCGAGCGGATCCACGAGGTCTTCACCGACCTGTGCAACCGCTACGACGGCATCTCCACCCGGGGACGTGGCATGGTGCGCGGACTCGCGTTCGAGGACCATACCGCCGCGGGCAAGGTCTGCGCGCAGGCCTTCGGCGCGGGACTCTTGGCCGAGACGTCGGGCCCGTCCGACGAGGTGGTTAAGCTGCTCCCGCCGCTGACCATCTCGCGCGAGGACCTCGACCGCGGCCTGTCCATCCTGTCCGATGCAGTCAAGGAGGTGCTCGGATGATCGTCCGAACCACTGAAGAAATCACCGGGACCGACCGCGACGTCGCCGACCCCAAGGGCAACTGGGTCTCCAAGCGCATCATCCTCGGCGGCGACAATGTGGGCTTCTCGTTCCACGAGACCACGATCAAGGCCGGCTCGGTCAACGAGTTCCACTACGCCAACCATGTCGAGGCCGTCTGGCTCGTCGAAGGCACCGGCACGCTCCTCGACCGAGAGACCGGCGAGACCTATCCGCTCGCGCCGGGCACGATGTACCTGCTGAACGGCCACGAGCGGCACACCGTCACCGCCGACACCGAGATGCGCATGCTGTGCGTGTTCAACCCGCCTGTCGTGGGCACCGAAGTCCACGACGAGAACGGCGTGTATCCGCTGGTGACCGTGCCGCAGCCGGCCGGCAAGCACGCGGAGACGCCCGTCACCTGACGGCTCTCGCAGACACCTCGAGTACGCACCCTGCCTATCCTGGGCAGGGTGCGTACTCGTCTCCAGCTCGGCTCCGCCCCGGCCGAACACACCCCCCTCGACGATGACGTCGCGGACCGGATCGCACTGGCCGCCGACATCCTCGCCGGACGCCGTTTCGCGGTTCTGACCGGCGCCGGCATCTCCACCGACTCCGGCATCCCCGACTACCGGAGTCCCGGCTCGCCGCCGCGGACGCCCATGACCCTCGAGATGTTCCTCTCGTCGCCGGACTTCCGACGCCACTACTGGGCACGCAACCACCTCGGCTGGCGGCACATGGACGCCGCGGTCCCCAACAGAGCCCATCTGGCGCTCACCGAACTCCAGCAGCGCGGGTGGATGTCGCGGGTGCTCACCCAGAACGTCGACATGCTGCACACCAAGGCCGGCACCCGCGGGGTCATCGAACTCCACGGATGCTACGGCCGTGTCCGCTGTCTGAACTGCGACTGGCGTATCTCCCGTCACCGGCTCGCCGGACAACTCGAAGAGATCAACACCGAGTTCGCGCGTCGGGTCAGCGGCCGCGGTGCCATCGAAGTCGCGCCGGACGCCGACGCCACCCTGTCCRACACGTCCGACTTCATGATGATCGACTGCCCGAACTGCGGCGGCATCCTGAAGCCCGACATCGTCTACTTCGGCGAGACGGTCACGAAAGACGTTGTGGACGAGGCGTATTCGGTGGTCGACGAGGCCGACGCCCTGCTTGTCGTCGGGTCGTCGCTCACCGTCATGTCCGGCCTGCGATTCGCGCGGCGCGCGCACCGCGCCGGCAAGCCGCTGATCATCGTGAACCGCGGGGTCACCCGTGCCGACGAGATCGCGACCCTGAAGATCGATCACGAGGCCGGGTTCGTGCTCCCGGCGCTCACGACTTTCTGAGGCTGTTGTTGCGACGACCCTTCGTGACGGCCCTTCGCAAGCTCCGGGCCTCCTCAGGGAGCAGTGGGGAGGGCCCTTCGCAAACTCCTGGCCTCCTCAGGGAGCGGAGGCAGGACGCGTCAGCGGCCCACGACCACCAGATCGTCGGCGTGCACCACCGGGCGCTGTAGTTCGGGCGGAAGATCGCCGGTGGAGCGGCCGACCATCGACGCGATGTCGTCGACGCCGTAGGCCGCGACTCCCCTGGCCCGCACCGTGTCGTACTGGTCGACGAGTTCGACGACGTCGCCCTCGTAGAACCTGCCGGTGACCCCGACGATCCCCGCGGCGAGCAGTGAACGCCGCTTGCGCGACACCGCGTCCACGGCGCCGTCGTCGAGCACGATCCGACCCCGCGCGTCGGCGGCGTGACGCACCCAGAACCGACGCGCGGACAGCCGCTCGGGCCGCGCGGCGAACACCGTGCCCACCGAGGCGTCGGCCAGCGCCTGCGCCGCCGACGAGGCGGCCGCCAGCAATACGGGCACGCCCGCATCCGCCGACAACCGGGCCGCGGCGAGTTTCGACGCCATACCACCCGTACCCAGCGCGCCGCCGGAGCCGGCGATCACCCCGTCGAGGTCCTCGGGGCCGTTGACCTCGGGTATCAACCGGGCACGACGGCCGTCGACGTCGACCCGGCGCGGATCACCGTCGTAGAGCCCGTCGACGTCGGAGAGCAGGATGAGCGCATCGGCACCCGACAGATGGGCAACGAGCGCGGCCAGCCGGTCGTTGTCACCGAAACGGATCTCGTTGGTGGCCACGGTGTCGTTCTCGTTCACCACCGCCACGGCGCCGAGTGAACGCAGACGGTCAAGTGTCCGTTGGGCATTCGCGTGGTGACCGCGGTTGGAGATGTCGTCGGCGGTGAGCAGGACCTGCCCCACGGTGCGGCCGTAGCGCGCGAACGACGTACCCCACGCATGTGCGAGGGCCAGCTGCCCGACGCTTGCCGCCGCCTGCTTGGTGGCGAGATCCGTGGGCCGCTTCTTGAGTCCGAGCGGGGCGATCCCGGCCCCGATGGCCCCCGAGGACACGACGATCACATCCGACCCGGCCCGCATCCGGACCTCGAGCGCGTCGGCCAGTGCGTCGAGGCGGTTGCGGTCGAGTCCCTCGGTGAGGTCGGTGAGTGCCGACGACCCGATCTTCACGACCACGCTGCGCGCGTGCGCGATCCGGTCGCGTACCGACCCCTCGCGAACGCGGTCGGCGGAACCGGTGCTCACGGGAGGTCCCGCTCCCCGCCGTCCTCGTCCGGCAGCCCGCGCCGCAGGCGACGAGCCTGTTTGCGTTCGGCAGCGCCGACGCGATCGGAACGATCGAGCCGGATGTCGGTGCCGCGCCCGGTGATCGGGACGTCGTCGCCCATCGGCGTGGACGGTTCCCAGTCGAACGTGACCGCACCGATGGTGACGGGCGCACCCGGTTGTGCACCCCGCTTCACCAGTTCGTCTTCGACGCCGAGCCGGTTGAGCCGATCGGCGAGGTAGCCGACGGCCTCGTCGTTGTCGAACTGCGTCTGCGCGATCCACCGCTCCGGGCGCGAACCGCGGACGATGAAGCCGCCCTCGTTGTCCGGGTCGGTCTCGATCGTGAAGCCGATGTCGTCGACGGCCTTGGGGCGGATGATCGCCCGCCGGGCGACCTTGGCGGGCTGGGCCTCTCGGTATTCGCGCACCATCCGCGCCAGCGCGAAGGTGAGCTCGCGCAGACCTTCGTGGGCGACCGCCGAGATCCGGAACACCGGCCAACCACGTTCGGCCAGTTCGGGTTCGACGAGGTCGGCGAGCTCGGCGGCGTCGGGTACGTCCAGCTTGTTGAGGATCACCACGCGGGGGCGGGAGGCGAGGTCGCCGAGTCCGTGGTCGTCGTCGAGTGCCGGGACGTACGCGGCCAGCTCGGCTTCGAGCGCATCGATGTCGGAGATCGGGTCGCGCCCGGGTTCCAGTGTGGCGCAGTCGACGACATGCGCGAGCACCGCGCAGCGCTCGAGGTGGCGGAGGAACTCGAGGCCGAGCCCGCGGCCGGTCGAGGCGCCCGGGATCAGACCGGGGACGTCGGCGATGGTGAACACGTCGCCCGCGGTCTGCACGACCCCGAGGTTCGGGACCAGCGTGGTGAACGGGTAGTCCGCGATCTTCGGCTTGGCGGCCGAGAGCACCGACACCAGCGACGACTTGCCGGCCGACGGGAAACCGACGAGCCCGACGTCGGCGACCGACTTGAGTTCCAGGACCAGCGAACGCTGCTGCCCCTCTTCGCCCAGCAGGGCGAAGCCGGGGGCCTTGCGCGCCTTCGACGCGAGCGCCGCGTTCCCCAGCCCGCCGCGGCCCCCCTGCGCGGCCTCGAAGACCGTCCCCTCGCCGACCAGATCGGCGAGGATCGTGCCGCGCTCGTCGAGGACGACCGTGCCGTCGGGAACCTTGAGGACGAGGTCGCCGCCGGTGGCGCCGTCGCGGTTGTCGCCGGCCCCGGGCTTGCCGTTGGAGGCCTTCGCGTGCGGGTGGAAGTGGAAGTCGAGGAGCGTGTGCACCTGGGGGTCGACGACGAGCCGCACGGACCCGCCGTTGCCGCCGTTTCCGCCGTCGGGTCCGCCGAGAGGCTTGAACTTCTCGCGATGGACCGACGCGCAGCCGTGGCCGCCGTTCCCCGCGGCGACGTGGATGGTCACGCGGTCGACGAACCGAGACATCGAAATCCTTCTTCCGTCAAAAAAGAACAGGGCGGGCGGGGTACGCGATGACCCTGCCCGCCCTGTGTAAGAGCTTGTCGTGCCGGTTGCTCAGGTCAGACCGAAGCGGTTTCCGGGACGATGTTGACCGTCTTGCGGCCACGCTTGGAGCCGAACTCCACCGCGCCCGCGGCGAGCGCGAACAGGGTGTCGTCGCCACCGCGACCGACGTTGACGCCGGGATGGAACTTGGTGCCGCGCTGGCGGACCAGGATCTCACCTGCGCTCACCTGCTGGCCGCCGAAGCGCTTCACGCCGAGTCGCTGGGCGTTGGAATCGCGACCGTTGCGCGAGCTGGACGCGCCCTTCTTGTGTGCCATGTGTCAGTCCTCCTGAGGTCTTCTCGAAGCGGGTCGAACTACTTGATGCCGGTGACCTTGAGGACCGTCAGCTTCTGACGGTGACCCTGGCGCTTGTGGTAGCCGGTCTTGTTCTTGAACTTGTGGATGCGGATCTTGGGGCCCTTGACGTGGTCGACGACCTCGCCGGTGACCGAGATCTTGGCCAGCTTGTCGGCATCGGTGGTCAGGTTCGACCCGTCGACGACCAACGCGACCGGCAGGCTCACCGTGCTGCCGATCTCTCCGTCGATCTTCTCGACCTTCACAGTGTCGCCTTCAGCGACCTTGTACTGCTTACCGCCGGTCTTGACGATCGCGTACGTTGCCATCGAAGTATTCCTCTTACTCGTCTACTCGGACCCTGGGGGCGCGAGCGCTCCTGGGGCGTTTGTGTTGTGCGTGCCGGGGCGGGCCGCAGGGCACCCGGGCATGTGGCCGGGGAAGCTGCGGTTCGCACCAGAGGGCCTGCCGACGGACTACGCACCGTTGCTGTGCCGAAGCGGGCAGAACAGCGCAGACCCTCCGCGGGAGGCGACTTTCCAAGGTTACGGGAACGTCGGCGGTCGGGTCAAACTAGCCCGACCCGGGTCCGACGCGGCCCGGTCACCCGGATCAGTCGTCGGCCGGTGGCGGTCCCGCGGGACGGCCCGCGCTGCGCTTGCGCGGCCGGCGCCGTACCGCGACCGCCGCCTCCGAGTTCCCGGTGGAGACCGGACCCGAGGTCGTCACCGGCGTCTCCGCGGCGACATCCGCCGCGGTCATCACCACGGTGTCGGGCGGTGTGGTCGTCTGCGCCGGACGCCGGACGACCCGCCGACGACGCCGTGCGGCCGCCGGAGCCTGTCCGTCGGTGGCCGAGCCGGCCGGCTCGGGCTCCGTCTCGACCGCCGCAGGTTCGGACTCAGCCGATTCCGTCCCAGCCGAATCCATCTCAGCCGGTTCCGTCGCCACCGGATACGGCAGGGTCTCGGTCGGCTCGGCAACAGCGGTGTCCACCCGGCTGTCGGCCGTCTGCTGCGGCGACGACGCCTCGAAGACGGGCTTCGGCGCGTCCTCGGCCTGACTCGTGGTGTCACCGTCGGTGGTCGCGCCGGACTCCTGGTCGTGTTCGTCGTCGTGCGCGTGCGCCGCCATCGCCCGGAACATCGGGTGTTCGGCCGGCTTGTGAGCGGGCGCGACGGCCGGGGCAGCTGCCTCCGGTTGCGCGTCGGCCTTCTTCTTGCCTCGACGGGACCGCTTCGAACCGGCACCGTCGCCACGCGAAGAGTCGTCGGTCTTCACCTCGACGGGATTCGCGTGCACGATGATGCCTCGACCGCTGCAGGCGGTGCAGGTGGTCGAGAACGCTTCCAGCAGACCGGTTCCCAGACGTTTACGTGTCATCTGGACGAGGCCCAGCGAGGTCACCTCGGACACCTGGTGACGGGTGCGATCACGAGCGAGCGCCTCGGTGAGCCTGCGGAGCACCAGATCCCGGTTCGACTCGAGGACCATGTCGATGAAGTCGACGATGATCATCCCGCCGATGTCGCGCAACCGCATCTGCCGCACGATCTCCTCGGCGGCTTCGAGGTTGTTGCGCGTCACCGTCTCCTCGAGGTTGCCACCCGAGCCGGTGAACTTGCCGGTGTTGACGTCGACGACGGTCATCGCCTCGGTGTGCTCGATGATCAGCGTGCCGCCGGAGGGCAGCCACACCTTGCGGTCGAGCGCCTTCGCGAGCTGCTCGTCGATGCGGTGCACGACGAACGAATCCGGCGCGTCGGCGTGCGGCTTGTCGAATTTCTCGACCCGCTCCATGAGATCCGAGGCCACCGAGCTGACGTAACCCTCGACCAGGTTCCAGGCCTTGTCACCTTCGACGACGAGCTTCTTGAAGTCCTCGTTGAACAGATCACGGACGACGCGAACCAGGAGGTCGGGCTCCTCGTACAGCGGCTTCGGGCTCGACGACCCACCCTTCTTGGCCTGGGCCACCGCCTCGTCGATGGACTTCCACTGCGACTCGAGGCGGGCGATGTCGGCACCGAGTTCCTCGGCGCTGACTCCCTCCGACGCGGTGCGGATGATGACCCCGGCCTCGTCGGGGACGAGCTTCGCCAGAATCTGCTTGAGACGTTTGCGCTCGACGTCGGGCAGCTTGCGGCTGATCCCGGTCGACGAACCGCCGGGCACGTACACCAGGTAGCGGCCGGCGAGGGAGATCTGCGTGGTCAGACGGGCGCCCTTGTGACCCACCGGGTCCTTGCTGACCTGGACGAGCACGTTGTCGCCGGGCTTGAGCGCCTGCTCGATCTTGCGCGAACCGCCGTCGAGTCCGGCAGCGTCCCAGTTGACCTCACCGGCGTAGAGCACGCCGTTGCGTCCGCGACCGATGTCGACGAATGCGGCTTCCATACCCGGAAGGACGTTCTGGACGCGTCCGAGGTAGATGTTGCCGACCATCGACGACGACGTCGCGGTCGTCACGAAATGCTCGACGAGGACACCGTCCTCGAGGACCGCGACCTGCGTGTAGTCCTCGACCGCGGCGTGCTCGTGCCCGTCGTTACCGGAGATGCGGCTGTTCGCGCTGCGCTCTCGGACGACCATGACGCGGTCGACCGCCTCACGGCGCGCCAGGAACTCCGACTCGGTCAGGATCGGCGGACGACGCCGGCCGGCATCGCGCCCGTCGCGCCGGCGCTGACGCTTGGCCTCGAGTCTGGTCGACCCCGAGATGCCTTGCACCTCGTCGCGTGCCCGCTTGCTGCGCGGCTCGCGCTCGTGCACCACCGTGTTCGGCGGATCGTCGGGAGACGCCTCATCGGGTTCGCCGCCGCCTTTGCGGCGGCGCCGGCGACGGCGGCGGCGAGTCGACGAGGAGTCACCGGAGTCGTCGTCATCGGATGCGTCTTCGCTATCGGCGGTGTCGGCATCGTCGCCGGACTCGTCGGCGCGGTCGCCCGCGGCGCCGGACGCCTCGGAGTCCTCCGCCTTGTCCGCACCCGAACGACGGCTGCGGCGGCGGGTGCGTTTGCCCGACGGACGGCCCTCCTCCGAGCGCGAGTCCTCGGCCGACTCGTCGGACGTGGTGTCCTCCGAGTCCGTGTCGGCATCGGTTGCCCCGTCGTCGGTCGACTCATCGGCATCGGACGCCTCGGCGTCGGACTCATCCGTGTCCGAATCAGAGTCGCCCCCCTGGTCTCCCCGACCGCGCCCGCGTCCACGACGTCCGCGTCGACGCCGGCGACTCCGACCCGACCCGGAATCATCAGCGTTGGAATCATCAGCGTTCGAATCATCGGCGTCGTCGGCGCCGGAGTCGTCCGGGGTCGGGACGTCGGCGTCTCGGTCAGCTGTGGTCGAATCATCGGCTCTCGACCTGTCCGAACGGGCGGGCGCGTCCGCTGATGTCGAGGTCGCGGTCTCGGCAGCGGCGGACTCGTCTGCCGGGGTGTCCGCCGACTCGTCCTTCGCGCCCGTCTCAGCGCGGGTCTTCGCACGACCCGAGCGGGCGGCGCGTGGCTTGTCGGCCGGGGCCTGAGGCTGCAGGAACAGCGGCTGCGCGCCGGTCGAGGCGTCGGTCTCCGCGGCCGGGGTCGCAACCGGTGCGTCGTACTGGGCGGCCGAGAACAACGTCGGGGCCTCGGCCGCGGTCGATGCCGCGGGCGAGTCGTCGGCGGTGGTCGGTGCAGCATCCTCGGTCGATGCGACTTTGGCTGTCAATGCGTCGTCGGCGGGCGCCGCTTCGGCGGACACCGCCTCGGTTGGTACGGCTTCGACCGATGCCGCCTCGGCCTGTGCCGCGTCCGTCGGCGAGGTGTCGGCAGGGGCCTCGGCCGCCGTCGTGCCGGCAGTGGCGTCACTCAGAGCCGCGTCGCCGGCCGGGGCGGCCTGCGGGGGCGTCTCGCCGGTCTCGTCGACGCCGGAGCGCACCCGTTCGGCCACGGCTTTCGCCAGGTCACGATCAACGCTGGATTGCGGGCTGCGGCTCTGCACACCGAGATTCGCCAGGTGAGCCAGTACCTGTCGACTCGTCAGGCCCAGGAAGCGGGCCAGGGCGTGCACACGAAGCTTGCTGGGAAATTCTTCCGCCGATTCCGACGCTGCGTTCGCGTCAGCCGGCGACCCGTTGTCGGTCACTCAGTCTCCTCGAACCCCCGGGCGCGTCGGGCTGACGCGGCCACGCGAGGGTCTGCTCTGTGTCCCGGTCCTCATCGGACCGGTGTTGTGTGGTCTGCGCGTCGTCGCGGCGGTCCGTCTCACGGATCGTCCGACGACGCTCTTGCTGTGTCGATGACCGCGTCCCTGATCGCTTTCCACGCCACCGGGCACAGGCGGAACCTGAGTGTTCGCCCGCTGGCAGCAGGGCGAACTCGGTGGGGTCAGCTGCGGTTCCGTGGCGTCGCGGTGCGTCAGTGCCGCACCGCGACGCGCCGGTACCGGGGCGCGTCATCCGGTCGTCGTCGACAAAGTGTGTCGGCGATAACTGTGCAAGTATCCCACATCGCGGTCGGATGACCGCAAAGGATGAGCGTTTGACGTTGCGCGTCGAGCCGAGGCGCTCGCGTTCAGCCCTCGAGTCCGGGGAACCAGAGAGCGATCTCGCGCTGTGCCGATTCGGGCGAATCGGACCCGTGGACCAGGTTGTACTGGGTGTCGAGCGCGAAGTCGGCACGGATCGTTCCGGGCACGGCCTTCTCGACCGGGTCGGTACCGCCGGCGATCTGGCGGAACGCCGCCACCGCGCGGGGCCCCTCGAGAACGGCCGCGACCAGCGGGCCGGACGTGATGAACTCGAGCAGCGAGGGGTGGAACGGCTTGCCCTCGTGCTCGGCGTAGTGCCCGCGAGCGACCTCGTCGCTCGCGGTCTTGAGTTCGAGAGCCACCAGGGTCAGGCCCTTGCGCTCGATACGGCTGATGATGTCGCCGACGAGGTTGCGTTCGACGCCGTCCGGCTTGATGAGTACGAGAGTGCGTTCAGTCACGACTGACACCCTATCGACCGGCTACGGTCACGTACCGGTCAGGAGCAGTACTCACCGGCGACCGGGAAGAAGCCGTAGTCGAAGAGGCTGCCGGTGCGCGAGCGCGGATCGACGACCACCTGCAGACAGCCGCCGGGCGAGGCGAGCGCGCCGGCGAGCGCGAGATCGAACTGTTGCGCCAGACCGAGATTCGCGGGCCGGTACTGGGCGGGCACCGGGAGGCTGGCGATGGCCTCGGGCGCCTTCATGGTCGCGGCACGCTGGGTGATCTCGTGGGTGGCGACATAGCTGTACTCCCCCGGACCGACGGGAACAGGTGCGTCCGCGGCGGGTATGAGGTTCGCGATCCCGATGGGTGCCTGGTCCTGCTCCGGTTCGGCAGCCGCCGTGGCCGGGACGGTCAGTGCGAGCGCCGCGCCCGCGAGGACGACGACGGGGAGCACGGGGCGTCGGGTTCGGGCGGAGGTGGTCCGGAAGAGCTGGAACTGCACGTATGTCCTCACATCGGGTGTCTCGGGAAGGTTTCGACAAGCTGCGAGGATCGACTTGTCGCCCCCGCGGCATGGGCCATTGTTACAGCAAGCCCACTTGGCCGCCCGGGTTCGGCGATAACGGTCCGGCCACAGGTCTTGCGGCCACCAAACCCCGCCCTGAGCAAAGAGAACACCGCTGGTGGGACAGCCGGGGGCGAGACGGCCGCGGCCGCCGGTTCCGATTACTCGATCGGCTCCTGGCCGGGCAGCATCCCGCGTTCGACCCGTTTCTCGACGTCGGCCTTGATGTAGCGGATGTAGAGCCAGACCGACCCGAAGACGACTCCCACCACCGCGATCGACCAGTGGAAGAGACCGCCGACGATCAGGACGACCTGCAGGCCGAGATCGAGGTTGATCGCGTACGGCCGGCCCTGCATCCCGGCGGCCAGGATCATCGCGATGACGACGAGCGTGAGGTATCCGCCCGACAACCAGGTCAGCCCGTCGCCGAGGCGCCACACGATCGGGAACGCCAGGATCACGACGATGACCTCGAGGATCATCGTGCCGGCCATCACGCCGCGGAGCCCCTTCCACGGATCGTTCGTGGGTGGGGTGTACCGGGTCATGAGGGTTCCTTACCGAAGAGTGTTCGCGCGGCACCGGCGGTCACGACGGACCCGGTGATGACCACGCCCGCACCGGACACGCGCTCGCCGTCGGCTTCCTCGGCCAGTGCGATGGCCTCCTCGACGGCGTCGGGCAGGAAGGGTTTGACGACCACGCGGTCCTCGCCGAACACCTCTCGCGCGTACTCCGCGAGCGTCTCGGGGTCCAGGGCCCGTGGCGACCCGTTGTCGGTGACGACGACCGCGTCGAGCACCGGCTCGAGGGCTTCGAGGACTCCGCGGGCGTCCTTGTCACCCAGCACGCCGATGACGCCGACGAGTCGACGGAAGTCGAACTCCTCGGCCAGCGCCTGTGCCAGCGCCGCGGCTCCGTGGGGATTGTGCGCCGCGTCGGCGAACACCGTCGGGGCGCTGCGCAGTCGCTCGAGCCGTCCGGGGTTGGCGACGGACGCGAAACCCGTACGCACCGCGTCGATGTCGAGCTGACGATCGGCGCCCGCACCGAAGAACGCCTCCACCGCCGCGAGGGCCAGCGCGGCGTTGGCCGCCTGATGTGCTCCGTGCAGCGGCACGAAGATCTCGTCGTAGACACCGCCGAGCCCCTGGATGGTGAGCATCTGCCCACCGACGGCGATGACCGAGTCGAGGACCGCGAACTCCGATCCCTGGCGGGCGACGATGGTGCCCGCATCGACGGCCGCGCGCAGCAGGACGTCCATGACCTCGGGGCCCTGTTCGGCGATCACCGTGACGGGATCGACGGTGCCGACCGCATCGGGTTCGGCGGGCTTGATGATGCCGGCCTTCTCCCCCGCGATGGCGGTCAGGGTGTCGCCGAGATAGTCCGCGTGGTCCATCGCGATCGGTGTGATGACCGAGACCGTGCCGTCGATGACGTTGGTCGCATCCCACCGACCGCCCATGCCCGTCTCGACGACGGCGACGTCCACCGGCGCCTCGGCGAAGACCGCATACGCCATCGCGGTCAGCACCTCGAACTTGCTCATCCGGGGTCCACCCGCCGCCGTCGACGAATCGTCGACCATGGTGATGTACGGCTCGAGTTCCCGATAGGTGTCGATGTAGGTGCGTGCCGGAATCGGCTTGCCGTCGACCGAGATCCGCTCGGTGACGCGCTGCAGGTGCGGACTCGTGATCCGGCCCGTGCGCCGGTGCAGCGCGGACAGCAACGCGTCGACCATCCTGGTGACCGACGTCTTGCCGTTCGTCCCGGCGATGTGGATCGCGGGGTATCCGTGCTGGGGGGATCCGAGCAGATCCATGAGCGTCGCGATGCGGGTCAGCGACGGCTCGATCTTGGTCTCGGGCCACCGGGTGTCGAGCTCGGCCTCGACCTCGGCGAGTTCGGCGAGATCGTCGGCGCTGTCGGTGACGCGCAGCCGCGCCGGCTCGGCATCCGGATCGGGTTCGTCCTCCCCCAGGATCGCCGAGAGACCCAGGGGGTCGCCTGCCGCATCCATTCCCAGGACGGCTGGATCCTCTTCGGGGAAACCGGTGTCGTCGCTCACGCGCCGGCCAGACTCGCCAGCTTCGCGTTCAACCGTTCGACCTCTTCGGTCGCGATCCGCTGACGGTCCCGGATCTTGGCGACCACGTGGTCGGGCGCCTTGGACAGGAACTGTTCGTTGCCCAGTTTCGCCGAGGTCGTCGACAGTTCCTTCTCGGCCACCGCCAGGTCCTTGGCGAGCCGCTTGCGTTCGGCTTCGACGTCGACGGTGCCCGAGGTGTCGATCGCGACGACCACGGTGGCCACGCTCAGGCGGACCTCGATGGTCGCGGTCGCGCCGAAGTCGGGACCGGCCGGGTCCAGGCGCGCGAGGGAGGTCACGTACGGCAGCAGGTGTTCGAGCCCGGCTTCGCCGAGTCCGTCGAACTGCACGGCGACGCGCTGGCCCGGACGGAGACCCTGATCGCTGCGGAAACGCCGCACCTCGGTGATCAGTCGCTGCAGATCGTCCACGCGGGCGGCCGAATCCGACGACCAATCGCGTCCGGAAGTGGTCGGCCAGGGGGCGACCACGAGCGATTCACCCCCGGTGAGCGCCTTCCACAGCACCTCGGTGACGAACGGCATCACCGGCGACAGCGCGCGCAGCAACGGCTCTAGGACCGCGCCCAGCACGAGCGACGTTGCTTCCGAACGCTTCTCGTCGTTCTCGGCGAACTGCACCTTCGCGAGTTCGAGGTACCAGTCGCAGACCTCGTCCCACGCGAAGTGGTAGAGCGCCTCGCATGCCTTCGAGAACTCGTAGGACTCGAACCCGGCGTCGATCTCGGCGAGCACCTCGTCGAGCCGGCCGAGGATCCACCGGTCGGCGTCGGTCAGCGTCTCGGCGTCGGGGAGCTCGCCGACCTTCGCGCCGTTCATCAACGCGAACTTGGTGGCGTTGTAGAGCTTGGTGGCGAAGTTGCGCGACGACTGGGCGTGGTCCTCGCCGACCGAGATGTCCGAACCGGGGTTGGCACCGCGGGCGAGCGTGAAGCGCAGGGCGTCGGCCCCGAAGCGCTCCACCCAGTCGAGCGGGTCGATGCCGTTGCCCTTCGACTTCGACATCTTGCGGCCGTGCTCGTCGCGCACCAGGCCGTGCAGGAACAGGTTGTGGAACGGGATCTCGTTGCCCGGACCCAGATCCTTGCCCACATAGGTGCCGAACATCATCATGCGGGCCACCCAGAAGAACAGGATGTCGTACCCGGTGACGAGAACCGAGGTGGGATAGAACTTCTCGAGATCCGCGGTCTGATCGGGCCAGCCCATCGTGGAGAACGGCCACAGCCCGGAGGAGAACCAGGTGTCGAGGACGTCGGTCTCCTGGACGTAACCCTCGGGGGCCTGCTCGTCGGGTCCGACGCACACCACCTCGCCGTCGGGTCCGTACCAGATCGGGATGCGGTGACCCCACCACAGCTGACGCGAGATACACCAGTCGTGCATGTCGTCGACCCAGCTGAACCAGCGCGGCTCCATCGACTTCGGGTGGATCACCGTGGACCCGTCCCGCACCGCGTCGCCGGCCGCCGCGGCCAGCGTGGAGACCGCCACCCACCACTGCATCGACAGGCGCGGTTCGATCGGCTCGCCGGTGCGCTCCGAATGCCCGACGCTGTGCAGGTACGGACGCACCTCTTTCACGATCCGGCCCTGTTCGGCCAGCGCCTCGCGCACCTTGACACGCGCCTCGAAGCGGTCCATGCCGTCGAATTCGGTTCCGGTGTCGGCGATCCGGGCCGATTCGTCCATGATCGTCGGCATCGGCAAGTTGTGTCGCTGCCCGAGCGCGAAGTCGTTGGGGTCGTGTGCCGGCGTGATCTTGACTGCGCCGCTGCCGAATTCGGGGTCGACGTAATCATCGGCGACGATCGGGATCATCCGGTCGACAAAGGGGTGCGGCAGTGCGGTGCCGACCAGGTGGGCATACCGTTCGTCGTCGGGGTGCACCGCGATCGCGGTGTCGCCGAGCATCGTCTCGAGTCGGGTCGTCGCGACGACGATGTGAGGCTCGGTGTCGTCGAGTGACCCGTAGCGGAAGCTGACGAGCTCGCCCTCGACGTCGGCGTAACTCACCTCGATGTCGCTGACGGCGGTCTTGAGGACCGGCGACCAGTTGACGAGGCGCTCGGCCTGATAGATCAGCCCGTCGTCGAACATCTTCTTGAAGACGGTGTGCACCGCGCGCGACAGACCCTCGTCCATCGTGAAGCGTTCGCGCGACCAGTCGACACTGTCGCCGAGCCGGCGCATCTGCTCGCCGATGTTGCCGCTGATCTCGGCCTTCTCGGCCCACACGCGGTCGATGAACGCTTCCCGGCCGAGGTCGTCGCGCGTCTTGCCCTCGGTGGCGAGTTTTCGCTCGACCATCGTCTGCATCGCGATCGCCGCGTGGTCCATGCCGGGGAGCCACAGCACCTCGTAGCCCTGCATCCGACGACGACGCGAGAGCGCGTCCATCAGGACGTGCTCGTAGGCGTGGCCCATGTGCAGCGAGCCATTGACATTCGGCGGCGGGATCACGATGGAGAACGGCGGCTTGTCACTCGCCGCGTCCGCGGTGAAGTACCCGGCGTCCACCCAGCCCTGGTAGAGCGACGCCTCGTGCTCAGCGGGGTCCCAGGACTTCGGCAACCCGGTCTCGGGTACGGCAGTCCGGGGCGACGCTGTCTCGGGCAACGCGGATGTCTGGTCGGGTGATGTCACGGCCGCTATTCTATGTTTTCGCCGGGCCGGACCTCGCCCGGGACCCGTCCGCGCCCGAGCGCTTCGTGCTAACCCGCGGAGACGCGCAATCTGTGCAGGTCCTCAGGCGCGTTGACGTTGACCAGCCAGTCCGGATCGGAGATCCCCACCCGATGGGTGTTGAGCGCCTCGATCGCGCCCAGCATGCGCCGTTCGCCGCCGGCGACGACATCCGCGATCATCGCCGCGGCATCCGTGCGGTAGATCCCCGCCATCGGATGATCCCGCTGGGCGTCGTGGGCGATGACCGCCTGCGTCGAGTCGGTCAGCCCCAGCCGCAGCTCGTCGATCAGTTCCGGCGCGATCAGCGGCATGTCCGTGGCACAGACGAACGCGAACTCGGCACCCGCGGCAGCCGCCGCGGACAGGCCCGCGACGAGCCCGCCGAGCGGACCCGTCCCCTCCTGTTCGTCGGTCACCCAGTGCACCTTCGACGAGTCGATCCCCGGCGCCGCCCGGTCGCGGATGTCGTCGACGCCGCGGAATGCGGCGGACGTCTCGCCCGCGACGACCAGCACCGGATCGCAGCGCTGGGACACCACCCGCACCACTCGCGCGAGCATGGGTTCACCGTCCCAGTCGAGCGCGGCCTTGTCGCTGCCCATCCGTCGCGAACGTCCGCCCGCCAGCACCAGGCCGGCGAGCACCGAGGTATCCGATCCGTGTTGAGTCACATCGCTCAGTGTGCTCGATGCGGCACCGCCGCGGGGCGAGATGGACAAGAGAAAGCCCCGCCCGGAGCGCCGGGCGGGGCTTCTCGTCGTCAGATGATCGTGATCGTCAGGCGCTCTTGTCGCGACGCTCGTCGCTGGAAGCCTTGCGGGGCACGATCGTCGGGAGGACGTTGTCGCGGACGGTCTCCCCGGTCACGACGACCTTCTCGACGTCGTCGCGGCTCGGGATGTCGTACATCACCGGCAGCAGGACCTCTTCCATGATGGCCCGCAGGCCGCGGGCACCGGTGCCGCGGTGAATGGCCTGATCGGCGACCGCCTCGAGGGCGTCCTTGGTGAACTCCAGCTCGACATTGTCCATGTCGAACAGCCGGGTGTACTGCTTCACCAGCGCGTTCTTCGGCTCCGACAGGATGCTCACCAGCGAGTCCTTGTCCAGGTTCGTCACCGACGCGACGACCGGCAGACGGCCGATGAACTCCGGGATCAGCCCGAACTTGATCAGGTCCTCCGGCATGACGTCGGCGAACTGATCCGAGGTGTCCACCTCGTCCTTGCTCGCCACTTCGTTGCCGAAGCCGAGACCGCGCTTGCCGATCCGCTCGGACACGATCTTCTCCAGACCGGCGAACGCGCCGGCCACGATGAACAGCACGTTCGTCGTGTCGATCTGGATGAACTCCTGATGCGGATGCTTGCGTCCACCCTGCGGCGGCACCGACGCCTGCGTGCCCTCCAGGATCTTCAGCAGCGCCTGCTGGACTCCCTCACCGGACACATCGCGCGTGATCGACGGGTTCTCGCTCTTGCGGGCGATCTTGTCGACCTCGTCGATGTAGATGATGCCGGTCTCGGCACGCTTGACGTCGTAGTCGGCGGCCTGGATCAGCTTGAGCAGGATGTTCTCGACGTCCTCGCCGACATATCCGGCCTCGGTCAGCGCGGTTGCGTCGGCGATCGCGAACGGCACGTTGAGCATCTTCGCGAGGGTCTGCGCCAGGTACGTCTTGCCGCATCCGGTGGGGCCGAGCATCAGGATGTTCGACTTCATCAGCTCGACGGTCTCACCCGTCCGGGCGTCCTTCTTCTCGCCCGCCTGGATGCGCTTGTAGTGGTTGTAGACCGCCACCGCGAGCGTCCGCTTCGCCGTGTCCTGGCCGATGACGTACTTCTCGAGGAAGTCACGGATCTCGGTCGGCTTCGGCAGCTCGTCGAGCTTGACGTCGCCGTTCTCGGCCAGTTCCTCTTCGATGATCTCGTTGCACAGGTCGATGCACTCATCGCAGATGTACACGCCGGGGCCGGCGATGAGCTTCTTCACCTGCTTCTGGCTCTTGCCGCAAAAAGAGCACTTGAGCAGGTCGCCGCCGTCTCCGATTCGTGCCATCTCGCGCTGTACCTACTTCCTCGTTGCCGGACTGTCGTGTCTGGTCCGTCGCGTCGCACGCAGCCGGGCATGGGTCATTTGATCGACACTCGAATGCCCAGTAACCCGACGGTACCCGCGTGTCGCTCGAACTTCGACCGATAAGGCCAAATGTCGCGGCAGAAAATCACCGGGACTTCTGCACTGCCACAACTACTTCTTGGCCAGGACTACTTCTTCATCGACTTCTTGCGGTACTCGAAGACCTCGTCGACGATGCCGTACTCCTTGGCCGCGGCCGCGGTCAGGATGTTGTCGCGGTCGGTGTCCTTGCGGATCTTCTCCTTGTCCTGACCGGTGTGGCTGGCCAGGATCTCGTCGAGGCGATCGCGGATGCGCTCGATCTCGGCGGCCTGGATCTCGAGGTCGGAGACCTGACCCTGGTAGGCGCCGCCGGTGCGCGGCTGGTGGATCAGGACCGTGGCGTTCGGCAACGCCGCACGCTTGCCCGGGGTTCCGCCGGCGAGAAGGATCGCCGCCGCCGAGGCCGCCTCACCGAGGCAGACGGTCACGATGTCACAGTGCACGTACTGCATCGTGTCGTAGATGGCGAGCATGTCGGGCACGCTGCCACCGGGCGAGTTGATGTACATGGTGATGTCGCGGTCGGGGTCCTGCGATTCGAGGACGAGCAGCTGCGCCATGACGTCGTTGGACACGACCTGGTCGATCGGCGTGCCGACGAACACGATCCGCTCTTCGAACAGCTTCGCGTACGGGTCGTACTGTCGCTGGCCGTTCGGGGTGTGCTCGATGAACGACGGCAGGATGTACCGCGCTTCGATGTTCTTCAGCGCCAGGGCCGACGCGGGGATGCCGGCGGCGACCTCGGCGGGCATGCCGTCGAAGGAAAGGGAGTTGGTCATCTGTTGCTCCATTGGGTAGAGGTGGCTCGGCGGTGGGTACGGGAGCGGTCGTCGGACCGGGGTCTCACCGACCCGGGCGCGCGATCACCTTGTCGACGAAGCCGTACTCCTTGGCCTCTTCCGCGGTGAACCACTTGTCGCGGTCGGCGTCGGCCTCGATCTTCTCGAGCGGCTGACCGCTGAACTCGGCGTTGAGCCGGTTCATCTCCTTCTTGGTGAGCGCGAATTGCTCTGCCTGGATGGCGATGTCGGCGGCGGTACCACCGATGCCGGCGGACGGCTGATGCATCATGATGCGCGCGTGCGGCAGTGCATGTCGCTTGCCCTTGGCGCCGGCGGCGAGCAGGAACTGGCCCATCGACGCCGCCATACCCATCGCGTAGGTCGCGACGTCGCATTCTGCGAGCTGCATGGTGTCGAAGATCGCCATTCCGGCGGTCACCGATCCACCGGGCGAATTGATGTAGAGGTGGATGTCCTTCTGCGGGTCCTCGGCCGAGAGCAGCAGGATCTGCGCGCACAGCCGGTTCGCGATGTCGTCGTCGACCTGGGTGCCCAGGAAGATGATGCGCTCGCGCAGCAGACGCTCGAACACCGAATCGGTCAGGTTCAACCCAGCCACACCCGAACTCATCGTGGGTGTGTGGATGGTCGGCTCACTCACGGGTTCCTACCTTTGCCTTGTTGTCATGACCTGCGCGTCACCCGCGGGTGACGCGCACGCACATCGAATGCTTCTCTGATGACGTCCTCACCGACACTAACCAATCGACACCCGCGGACACTCCCGAGGACACGCCTCTTCGCTGAGAGCAGAACGGCCTTCGGCACCGTGAACGGCCCGTGTGTGATGGTGGACCGACGGCGATCGCCGGCCCTCGTACTTCGAGGACCGGCGATCGCGGAGAAAAGTGCGGCTGTGCTGGACCGCGGGAGCCCGATCAGTTGTCGGAGTCGGACTCGTCCGCAGCGGACTCGTCGGCGTCGTCGTTGCCGCCGAAGTACTCGGCGGTGTCGACGGTGGCGCCCTTGGTGTCGGTGACGGTCACGTCGCCGACGATGCTCGCCAGCGACTTGCCGCGCCGGACGTCGGCGTAGACGGCGCCGACCTGGTTGGCCTGCGTCAGCTGCTGGATGAACTCCTGCGGCTGCATGCCGTAGCGCTGGGCGGTGAAGATGATCTGCTGGGTCAGCTCGTCCTGGCTGACCTCGGTGTCCTGCTGATCGGCGATCGCGTCGAGCAGCAGCTGCTGCTTGACCGACTTCTCCGCCTCAGCACGGGACTCGGCATCCCACTCCTCGCGGGTCTTACCCTGCGCCTCGAGGAATTTGGCGACCTGCTCGTCGTCGTGTCCGAGCGCGTGGATGACCTGGTGCTGCTGACCCTCGACCTCTTCGTCGACGACCTTCTCCGGCAGCGGGATCTCGACGGTCTCGAGGAGCTTGTCGAGCACCGCGTCGCGGATCTTGTTGGCCTGCTCCAGCTTCGCGGACTGCTCGACCCGCTCGKCGAGGCTGGCGCGCAGCTCCTCGACGGTGTCGAACTCGCTGGCCATCTGGGCGAACTCATCGTCGACCTCGGGCAGCTCGCGCTCCTTGACCGACTGCACGGTCACCTTCACGAGGGCCTCCTCGCCCGCGTGATCGCCGGCGACGAGCTTGGTCGTGAACTCTTTGTCCTCGCCGGCCTTCAGGCCGATGAGCGCCTCGTCGAGTCCGTCGATGAGCTGGCCGGAGCCGACCTCATGGGACAGCCCCTCCGTGGTGGCCTCCTCGACGGCCTCGGCGTCGACGGTCGCGGCCAGGTCGATCGACACGAAGTCGCCGTTCTCCACGCCGCGCTCGACGCCCTTGAGGGTGCCGAAGCGGGCGCGCAGGCCTTCGAGCTGCTCGTCGACCGCCGCCTCGTCGACCTCGATCGCGTCGACCTCGACCGACAGGGTCGAGTAGTCGGGCAGGGTGATCTCGGGACGGACGTCGACCTCGGCCGTGAAGGTGACCGACTCGCCGTACTTCAGCTCGGACAGGTCGATCTCGGGCTGGCCGATGGCCTTGGTCTCGGTCTCGGCGACGGCCTCGGAGTACTTGGCCGGGATGGCGTCGTTCACGACCTGCGCGAGAATCGAATCGCGGCCGACACGGGCCTCGATCAGCTTCGCGGGCGCCTTGCCCGGACGGAATCCGGGGATCCGGATCTGCTGGGCCAACGACCGGTAGGCCCGGTCGAAGTCTGCCGACAGCTCCTCGAACGGGACCTCGACGTTGAGCTTGACCCGGGTCGGGGTGAGTTGCTCGACAGTGCTCTTCACGCCTGAATACTCCTTATATCTACGGTGGTGGAAGTTCGGTCGTTCGCGGGCCGTGCACCGGGTGACCGGTCGGGCCACATCGATCAAGTCGGGATGACAGGATTTGAACCTGCGACCCTCCGCTCCCAAAGCGGATGCGCTACCAAGCTGCGCCACATCCCGGGGTCCGAACACGCGAGGGAACCCCGGAGGGCGACCGCGCATCAGGGCCAACAAGAGATAGTACGTGCCACCGCGGCCGGGCCCGCGCACGGGTGCCGCGGCGACGCCGGAACCGATGGTCGTCCGTCGGATGCCACCTCGTCGCATCCACCCCGATTTCGGTTCCGGCGCCGCTGCCGGTACAGTCACTCATCGCACGCGACGCCGGGATCTCGACGGTCACCGCGAGCAACGCGGGTGTAGCTCAATGGTAGAGCCCTAGTCTTCCAAACTAGCTACGCGGGTTCGATTCCCGTCACCCGCTCCACCGGCTCGGAGACACTATCTCCGAGCCTTTTTCGTCGGTCCGGGCTACTCCGTGCGCCTAGTTGGGCGGCTCCGGCGGCTTGTTCCACGGCAACGGCAGGGGCGCGTACTCGTAGACGATCTCGGGAGTCGCCTCCTCCTCCGGGTGCCCGGGTGCCGACGAATCGCCGGGGCCGGTCGAGACGATCGGTGGTGGGCAGGGCGCGAACTGGCCTGGCGTTTCCCTCACGTTCCTCCGCTGTCTGCGAACCACATGCGATTCGGGTCGGCGATGTCACAGATCCCCGCCCAAGTCACCCAACCGGACCACATCCCGCCGGTCCGGACTCGTCCTGTGATCCACGCCACACCTGGCGTACCGTTGACCCATGTCCTCCAGCCACACGAAAACCCAACGCCGGTGCGGATCCTGCGGCGCACCCCTGTACGTCCGCCGAGACGTGACCGAGTCCGAGGCCGGCATCGGTCGCGTCGACGTGATGCTCGTCTGCCGGGACGAGGCGTGTTCGCAACCTGCGCAACACCTTCGCACCGAACATCCACAACCCGCCTGAGCGGGAACACGGCGCCCCGAACGAGCAGTCCCCAGTGGGACAAACGATCCTGTTGCATACGAGGGTCCAGCGGCCACAATGAGTCCACGCCGGAACCCGCTGCGTATGCGCGACCTCGAATGTGACGACCGTCACACGCGGTGTCGACAACGGCGCTACCTTGGGTTTTGCCACGTCGTACTGAGGGTTCGCGATGGCGGCGTCATTCGGCGTGACCCGCTCCTTGGACCCAAGGCAACGGTTGTGTAACGATGGTTCCGCGCTCAGGCCGATGCGCGAACGAACCATCGAACCGAAGGTACGACCTGTGTTGAACTCTCACCTGCCGACCCCGCGCGCCTCGCGCCGCCGTTCGGCTCGACGACTCGCGGCTGTCGTCTTCGGCGTCCTGGCCATGACCCTCGCACTTCCCGGCGTCGCCAACGCCGTCCCGGTCACCGTGATCCCCGGCCTGCCGCCGGTCGAGATCCCCGCGGTCCCCGGTCTGCCGACCCCGCCGGCGCCGACCACCCCCGAAGCTCCGCAGCCGCCGCCGTCGACGACCGAGGAGAAGCCGGCCGGGCCGGTCATCCCGAACGTCAAGACCGAGACCGGTTACATCGCCCTGGCCGACGACAACACCCACACCATCACCTGGTGGCACAACGGCAAGGTCGTCCGGACGATGCCGATCTCGATGGGTTCGGACAAGAACCCCACCTCGAACGGCGTGTACTACACCAAGGAGAAGTACCGCGACATGTACATGGACTCGTCCACGTACGGCGTCCCGGTCGACTCCGCCGAGGGCTACCGCACCTACGTCGAGTACGCGACCCGGATGTCGTGGGACGGCATCTTCATCCACGGCGCCCCCTGGTCGGTCAATCAGCAGGGTCGCAGCAACGTGAGCCACGGCTGCATCAACGTCACCAACGATCACGCCAAGTGGGTCTACGACAACGTTCCCCGCAACACCCCGATCGTGGTGCGCAACACCATCGGTGGGAAGTATCAGAACACCTAGTCTCGAGCAGACTACGAGGGCCGGTCACCGTCAGGTGACCGGCCCTCTGTCGTGTGACCAGGTGGCGGCCTGGTCGGCGAACGTCGCCTGGACCTGAAGCCACTGGGCGATGACCTGACAACCGGTGGACGCCGGATCGGTGACCGAGGTCCGCCGATAGGGGTCGCTCCGATACGACGTGTGCCGGCCACCCACGGCGTTGGTCAGCCACACACCACCCACCCGGATGCGCGACGGGAGGTAGCACCTGACCTCACGCCACGCCGCCAGCATCCGCCCGGGGTCGCGCCGCCACTGCGCCGGCCGGACCGACGTCCGCCGTGCGTTCTGCAAGTCGTTGGCGCGCAACACATCCCACGCACTCCTCCCCCATCGGCCGAGCCCGGCCAGCGTCATAGAGCCGGTGAGGTCGGCGACGTCGCGGACAAGCGAGTCCGCGTCGGCGTTGCAGATCACGTCCTGGGACGCGCCCACCCAGTACACGGGCAGCCCGGTCGGCAGATCCGCTCCCGGGCCGGCGACTCCCCACCCGTCGCAACCGGGCACCACGCCCGGCGGCTGGTGCGGGTCGGCGACCAGCCCGACACCGAGTACCCGGTCCAGGTCGGATGCAGTCTCGGCGTCCCCGGTCGCCAGATCGGCGACCGCGGATCGGATGACCACGGCCCCCTGCGAGTAACCCACCAGCGCGACCGGTCCTGCCGTGGCGCGGATGGCCGCCCGCAGTCGGCCCGCACCGATCCCGACGCTCTCGACGAAACTCATCCCGCCCGGACGCGGGGCGGGACCATAGCTCGCGGGGTATCCGATCCACCGACAGTCGAAGCGGTCATCGAGTTCGTCGGCCACTCCGGTGAGGAGCCCGGACACCTCGGCCCGTGGGTCACCGGGGTACGACTCCCCCGTCCCGCCGACCACGAAGACGGTGATCGTCGGCGTCCTGCCGGGCCGGGGCCGGGTTCTGACATGCTGCACCTCACCCATGGTGGGTCCCGGACGTATGAACCGCCCGCAGGAGCGCTGAGGGCTCCCTGAGATTCCCACCTCGACCGTGTCATGGCGCCGCGGCCCGCACCTCGCAGCCGTGACCGATCAGGATGCTTGCGCCGGTGGCGGTTTGGCTACGTAGTCGGCGGTCTCGATGATCGCCACGAAGAAACCGCTGCCCTCGATCACGTTGGCGCTGTGCACCAGGCCGGCCGGTATGTAGATGCTCGCGGGCGCCTCGACCTCATAGACCTCGTCCCCGAGCGTGATCTCGTAGACCAGACGGTCGAGCGACAGCAGGATGTTGATCTCCGGGCAGTCGTGCACGTGCGGCTCGCAGTAGTCACGTGAAGCCGCCGAGACGGCCCGCATCTCATGTGCCACGACGCGCTTCTCCGCCTCCGGGAAAAGGTCCCCACCGGCCAGCACACGACGGGTGATCGGCGCGTCGGCCGCGCCGTGGAAAGGTACGTCTCGGAGTGGGGACACCTCGCCCCGCGAGATCAGTCCGGCATGAGACCGGATGCTTTCGCTGATTGTCACACTGCCCCTCTTGTCTCCCCGACCGTTCGCATGAGTAAGAACCTCACGGCTCCGCACATGCTACTAAGGTTCGGCTATCCACACCGACCGGGCAGTAACCTGTCAGGTCTGGCAGACGGGGCACCAATACAGTTTTCGGGCCTCCAGATCGGCGATCAGGACGGGTGTCCCGCAGATCCGGCATGGCTCGCCCGCCCGCCGGTACACGTAGGTCCGCGGACGGTTCGGGGCGTAGGACGGCGCCCCGGAATCGTCTTCGGGCCGGATCACGTGAATGCGTCCACGACGCACGCCGATCTTCATGAGAGTCACCAGGTCGGACCACAGAGCGTCGAATTCGTCTCGGAGAACATGCTTTCCGGGCCTCATCGGATCGATGCCGGCGCGGAAGAGGATCTCGGCGCGATACACGTTGCCGATCCCGGCGATGACTTTCTGGTCCATCAGCAGGGCGCCGACGGGCCGCGCGGACCGCGAGATCGCCGACCATGCCCGGCCGGGATCGGCGTCGCGTCTCAGCGGATCCGGACCGAGTCGGGCGACCAACGCCTCGAGATCGGCGGGGTGGTAGATCTCACACGCCGTCGGACCCCGAAGGTCCGTTCCGGCGGTCTCGGTCTCGATGCGGAGTCGAACCTGCCCGACCGGTTCCGGCACGGGCACCGCGAGTTCGGTGAACGAGCCGTACAGCCCGAGGTGGATGTGCACCATTCGTTCGGCACGCCCGTCCCGGTAACGATGGACGAGATGCTTGCCCCAGGCCTCGGCCGCGTGGAAGGTGAGTCCGTCCACCATCGCCGCACCGTCGGCGAAGCGACCCTGCGGGCTGCTGACGCGAACCCGCTGCCCGCCGAACAGTCGCTGCTGCCGGCGGGCCAGTCGATGGAGAGTGTGGCCCTCGGGCACGGACTCGGCCGAGACCTACTGGGCCGGGGCCCCCGGCACCTCAGGAGCCTCGCCGGTGCGCTCGTACTCCGCGAGGATGTCGATGCGCCGCTGGTGCCGCGCCTCTTCCGACCACGGGGTGGCCAGGAACGCGTCGACGATGGCCAGCGCCTCGGCGGTGCTGTGCATCCGGCCGCCGATGCCGATGAGCTGTGCGTTGTTGTGCTGCCGGGCGAGCTGGGCGGTCTCGACGCTCCAGGCGAGTGCGCAACGCGCGCCGGGGACCTTGTTCGCGGCGATCTGTTCGCCGTTGCCGCTGCCGCCGAGCACGATTCCCAGGCTGCCGGGGTCGGCGACGGTCTTGGCCGCGGCGGCGATGCAGAACGCCGGGTAGTCGTCGGCGGGGTCCATCTCGTGGGCACCGCAGTCCACGACCTCGTGGCCGGTGGCCTCGAGATGGTCTGCGATCTGGTTCTTGAGTTCGAATCCGGCATGGTCGGCACCGAGGTAGACACGCATGGCGTCACTATAGATTGAGGGCGTGGACACGCCCCTGCCCGTCCCCCGCGAGCCGGCCGCCGGCGCACCCGCCTCCGGGGCGCCGATCCCCAACGTGCCCGGTGTCGCCGACCCGCCACCACCCGCGCCCGCCGACCCCGGTCGCCGGTGGCTGCGCCCGGCGCACTACGCCGCGCGGCCGCGGCTGCACCCCTGGGAGATCCCCACCCTCGTGCTGGTGATCCTCGCGACGGTGCTCGGGTACGCGGCGATCATCGTCCTCGTGGCGCTGGGCACCCTCGATCAACTCCTGTTGGGCGCGTTGCTGTTTCCGCTCCTGCTGTTCGTGATTCGCGGCCTGACCTATGCATCACCGCGGGTCAACGGCGTACAGATGACGCCGACCCAGTTCCCCGACGGACACCGGATGGTCGTCGAAGCCGCAGCCCGCTTCGGACTGGAGTACGTGCCGGATGCCTACGTCGTCCTCGGCAACGGCGCGATCAACGCATTCGCCTCCGGGCACGGGTTCCGGCGATTCGTCGTCGTGTACTCCGACCTGTTCGAGGTGGGCGGCGCCGCCCGGGACCCGCAGGCGCTCGAGTTCATCATCGGCCACGAGGTCGGGCACATCGCCGCCGGGCACACCTCGTACTGGCGACAGCTCTCGACGATCGTCGGCATGAACATCCCGGTGCTCGGCGCCGCCCTGTCCCGCGCGCAGGAGTACAGCGCGGACAACTACGGGTACTACGCCAGACCCGGTGGGGCGCCCGGGGCGATGGGGGTCCTGGCCGCCGGCAAGTACATGCTCTCGGCGGTGGACTTCGACCAGTTCGCCGACCGGGCGACCCACGAGCGCGGGTTCTTCACCTTCCTGACCAACGCGATGTCGTCGCATCCGGTGCTGACCTGGCGGGCAGCCGCGCTTCGCGACCGGACCCGCGCGGGGGCGATGCTGCTGCGTCCCAGCCAGATCGTCCGGGGCGTCGGGAGCGGAAACGTGGTGGCGGTGCCGCCGCCTCCCCATCCGGCGACGCTCGCGCCCGATGGACTGCCCAACGGCATCGACCCGCCACCACGCTTCTGACGTACGGAACCGCTGGCGCGCAACCGAACCCGATCAGTCGAACTGCGGATCCTCATTGCGCGTGCGCTTGAGCTCGAAGAAGTGGGGGTAGGACGCGAGTGCGCGCGCACCGTCCCACACCGTCCCGGCGTCCTCGCCACGCGGGATCCGCGACAACACGGGGCCGAAGAAGGCGACGTCGTTGACGTGGATGGTGGGCGTCCCGACATCGTCGCCCACCTTGTCCATTCCGGCGTGGTGGCTCTCGCGGATGACCTCGTCGAACTCGGTACCGTCGGCGGCCTCGGCGAGTGAGGCGTCGAGGCCGACCTCCTCGAGCGCGCCCGCGATGACCTCGTCGAAATCCTTGATGCCCTGGTTGTGGATGCGGGTCCCCATCGCCGTGTAGAGCGGCGCCAGGATCTCGTCACCCTTCTGCGCCGCGGCGGCGGCGATGACCCGGACCGGACGCCAGGCGTGCTTGAGGCCCTCGCGGTACTCCTCGGGGATGTCCTTGCCCTCGTTGAGGACGGCGAGGCTCATGATGTGGAAATTGACCTCGATCGGCCGGACCTTCTCGGCCTCGAGGATCCAGCGTGAGGTGATCCAGCACCACGGGCAGAGCGGGTCGAACCAGAAATCGACGCGATCGGTGGGCTGGGCCTGCTCTGACATGGAACATCCTCTCGAGAGTCGACAATGAGCACGGGCCGCCGACGATCGGCCGGTGGCGCCGTCGGACGGCTCAACACCCCGGCGGTTCGAACTGTTCCCGATGCGCGGAGCAGTCGCCGGCGCTGTGGATTCGCGGGGCCCGGTCCGGGCACGGTGTGAGATGGTGCAAGAACCGCCGAGGAAGAGGACCCGGGATGCCGTCGTCGCCACCGTCCGATCCGGACGAACCCGCCCGGGTGGTCGCGCGTCTCCGGCCGCTCGAACCCCGATCTCTCGGACAGCGCTCGGCACAGATCGTCCGGGCCGCCACAAGACTGTTCCAGGACGCGGGATTCCGAAACGTCAGCATCGAGCAGATCGGCGCCGCGGTCGGTCTCACCGGGCCGGCGGTGTAGCGACATTTCCCCGGCAAACACGACATCCTCTCGCAAGCGCTGACGACGCAGGTTGAGCTCGTCGCGACACTCATGGCCGACGCCGAGGAGCACGGCCGCTCGCCGGTCGAGCAGCTCGCACTTCTGCTCGACGGGCTCGGTGACCTCACTGCACATCGGGACGTGTCGACGCTGTGGCGTCGCGAGCAACGCCATCTGCAGCCGGCCGAACTCGATGTGATGAGAAGCTATTTCGGCCAGCTGAGCGAACACTTCGCCTCGCTCATCGCCGCGGCGCGTCCCGACGTCGCGCCGTCGGAGGCGGCGATGCTGGGTGCCGCTGCACTCAGCGTGTACTCCAACACCTCCGAGATGCGGGGCTCGTTGTCGCCCGCCCGCCTCATGGAGGTCCAGCGCGCCGTGGCGGACTCCATCCTCGCGTGCCGGCTGCCGGGGCCACCGGAGCCGGACCCCGATGCCGAGCGCGCGCCCGCGCACCGTCGCCCCGCCTCCCGTCGCGAGCGCATTCTCGACGCCGCCACCCAGTTGTTCTCCGAGCGGGGCTTCACCGACGTCCGCATCGACGAGATCGCCCGTACCGCCGATGTCTCGATCGCGACGCTCTATCAGGAGGTCTCCGGCAAATCCGATCTCCTGCGGGCGGTGCTGTGGCGCGGCGTGCAGGGCATCCTCTACGTCACCGCCCATGCGTTGAGCCGCGCCGGTTCCGACGATCCGCTCGACGTGCTCATCCGCGTCTTCGTCGAGTACTCACTCTACGTCCACGGCCGCATCATGCCCGTCTTCACGAGCGACCTCATGTATCTCCCGGACACCGAGCAGACGCAGCTCCGGAACGCGCAGATGGATTACCGGGCCGAATGGATCGACGCGATCCGGTCCCGGAACCCACTGCTGACCGCGGCCGACGCGAATGCGCTCGCCCAGGCGTTGTTCGGCTACACGTGCGAGATCATCGAGTCGCCGCAACTGCGGTCCCGGCCCGGGGTCGCCGCCGAACTCGAGACGATCGCACGGGCGATCCTGAACCCCGCCGGACTGCATGGAGCACCGCCGGAGTCGTGACCTGGATAAGCTGGCCTGCGTGACTGCTCCGAACCTCACCAGAGACCAGGCCCGCGACCGCGCAGCGATTCTCGACGTGTCGAACTACCAGATCGACCTCGACCTCACCGACGGTTCCGGCGCGCCCGGTACCGAGACCTTCCGCTCGACGACGACGGTGCGGTTCACCGCGACGGAGGGCGGCGAGACGTTCGTCGATCTCGTTGCACCCACCCTGATCTCGGCCACGCTCAACGGAGCCGACCTCGACGTCTCCGGTTTCGACGAATCGGTGGGTATCCCGTTGTCGGGCCTCGCCGCCGAGAACACGCTCACCGTCGTCGCCGACTGCGCGTACTCCAACACCGGCGAAGGTCTGCACCGGTTCGTCGACCAGTCCGACGACTCGGTGTACCTGTACTCACAGTTCGAGACGGCCGATGCCAAGCGGATGTTCGCCTGCTTCGATCAGCCCGATCTCAAGGCGACCTACACGGTGACCGTCACCGCTCCCGCGGACTGGAAGGTCATCTCCAACGCCGCGCACGCGGAGGCCCCTGGCTCGCCGAACGGCTCCACATCAGCTGTGGTGCACCGCTTCCGGGAAACGGTACCGATGAGCACCTATCTCGTCGCACTCATCGCCGGGCCGTATGCGGAGTGGACCGACGTCTACTCCGACGAGCACGGCGACATCCCGCTCGGCATCTACTGCCGCGCATCGCTCGCCGAGTACATGGACGCCGAGCGCCTCTTCACCGAGACCAAACAGGGCTTCGGCTTCTACCACCAGAACTTCGGGATCCCGTACGCCTTCGGCAAATACGACCAGCTGTTCGTCCCCGAGTTCAATGCCGGGGCGATGGAGAACGCCGGCGCCGTCACCTTCCTCGAGGACTACGTCTTCCGGTCCCGGGTGACCAAGTACCTCTACGAGCGTCGCGCCGAGACGGTCCTGCACGAGATGGCCCACATGTGGTTCGGCGACCTGGTCACCATGCAGTGGTGGGATGACCTGTGGCTCAACGAGTCGTTCGCGACCTTCGCGTCGGTGCTCTGCCAGTCCGAGGCGACCGAGTACACCAGCGCCTGGACGACGTTCGCCAACGTCGAGAAGTCCTGGGCCTACCGGCAGGACCAGCTGCCCTCGACCCATCCGGTCGCCGCGGACATCCCCGACATCGCGGCCGTCGAGGTCAACTTCGACGGCATCACCTACGCCAAGGGCGCATCGGTCCTCAAACAGCTGGTCGCGTACGTAGGTCTCGAAGACTTCCTCGCCGGGTTGCGCAGCTACTTCGCCGCACACCAGTTCGGCAACGCCACCTTCGCCGATCTCCTCGGCGCACTGGAGAAGTCGTCGGGGCGGGACCTGTCGGACTGGGGCGACCAGTGGTTGCGCACCACGGGCATCAACGTCATCCGGCCCGACTTCGAGGTCGACGACTCCGGCGCCTTCACGCGGTTCACCATCGTCCAGGACGGCGCCGCCCCGGGCGCCGGCGAGACCCGGGTACACCGACTGCGCGTCGGTGTCTACGCCGACAACGGATCCGGTGCCATCGAGCAGACTCACAGTGTGGAACTCGACATCGAGGGCGAGCGCACCGATGTCGCCGACCTCGTCGGTGTGCATCGTGGAGATCTGGTGCTGCTGAACGACGGTGACCTCACCTACGCTTCGGTCCGGCTCGATCCGGAGTCGCTGGCGACGGCGACCGCCCGGATCGGCGACATCAACGATCCGATGCCGCGCACCCTGGTCTGGTCGGCGGCGTGGGAGATGACCCGTCAGGCCGAGATGCGCGCCCGTGACTTCGTCGAACTCGTTCGGCAGGGCATCGCCGGGGAGTCGGAAATCGGTGTGGTGCAACGAGTTCTGCTACAGGCGACGACCGCCATCGAGTCCTACGCCGACCCGGAGTGGGCGGCCACCACGGGCCGTCCCGGATTCAGCTCGCGCATGCTCGAACTCGCCCGCGCGGCCGAGCCAGGTTCCGACCATCAGCTGGCGTTCGTCAACACCTGGCTCGGCGGCCGGATCAACGACGACCAGACCGAGGTGGCCCGGGCGCTGCTCGAGGGTGCTGATCCCGCCGACCACGGGCTCGAGGGTCTCGCCGTCGACACGGACCTGCGGTGGAAGCTGGTGACCGCGCTGGCCACCGCCGGGGCGATCGACACCGATCCGGAGTCGACCCCGGTCATCGACGCCGAGGCCGAGCGGGACAACACCGCCACCGGCACGCGTTCGGCGGCGCTGGCGCGGGCGGCGCGTCCGCTGGCAGAGGCCAAGGCGGACACCTGGACTCGCGCCATCGAGGACGACTCGTTGTCGAATGTGTACACCCGCACCATGATCGGCGGATTCGCCCGTCCCGGCCAGGGCGAACTCCTCGAGCCCTACGTGGAGATGTACTTCGAGGCGGTTCCGAAGGTGTGGGCACGCCGGTCGAGCGAGGTCGCGCAGACCGTCGTCATCGGCCTGTACCCGAGTTGGGCGATGTCGCAGCACGCCCTCGACCTCGCCGAGGACTTCCTGTCCGGGGACCACCCGTCCGCGCTGAAGCGGCTGATCTCCGAGGGCCGCGACGGCGTGGCCCGCTCGCTGCGGGCGCGCGCCCACGACGCGCAGGAGAGCTGAGCCCCGCGGACGCCGGGGGTCAGCGCCGTCGCCACCGGTAGCGCACCTGCGGGCGGCCCGCCGAGCCGTACTCGGTATCGCGTTCGAGTACGTGGTCGTCGGCGAGCCGCTCGAGGTAGCGCCATGCGGTGACCCGCGACGATCCGAGGGCGCGCGCCACTTCCGAGGCGGTCAGCCCGTCGGGGCTGTCACGGACCGCCCGGCTGACCGCGTCCTCGGTCTGCGGCGCCGCGCCCTTCTTCGCCGATCGACGGGTGTCGCTCGTGCGCAGCTCGGCGAGCGCCCGGTCGACGTCGCGCTGACTGACCGCGTCGGCGTCGCCGGTGAGGGCTTCGCGGTAGCGCAGGTACTGCTCGATCTTCTCCCGGAACGCGGCGAAGGTGAAGGGTTTCAGCAGGTAGAGCAGCACCCCGCGCGACATCGCGCTCCGGACGGTGGCGAGGTCGCGCTGGGCGGTGATCGCGATGACGTCGGGCGCCGGCGGACACCCGACAGCGCCGAGGCGAGGTCCACGCCACGTGCGTCGGGCAGACCCAGGTCGAGCAGCACCAGATCCACCGGTCCGGCGGTGGCCATCCGCAGCGCCTCCTGCGCGGTGGACACGGCACCGACGACCTCGAATCCGCCCAGCCGGACGAGATAATCGCGATGCGCCTCGGCGATCACGGGTTCGTCCTCGACGATCAGGACGCGGATCATCGTCCGCGCTCCCCCGCGTCGTCGCGCACGCGTACCGAGATGACCGAGCCGTAGGTGTTCTCGGCGCTCATCGTCCCGTGCCGACGGGCGACGACCTGGGCGACGAGGGCGAGACCGAGGCCGCGCCCGGCGGCGTCACCTCCGGGCTTCGTCGAGTAACCCCGAGTGGTCGCCAGTGCGAGCAGGTCGGCATCCATGCCGCTGCCGCTGTCGGCGACGACGATGTCGAGCACGCGGTCGTCCCCGACGACCGTCACCTCCACCCACGGGTCCGCGGGGTCGCAGGCGTCCAGGGCGTTGTCGATCAGGTTGCCCACGACCGTGATCATCTCACCGGGCGTGAGGAGCCCGGTGGCGGCGTCACTCACCTGCGATTCCTCGGTCAGGGACAGCGCAATCCCGCGTTCGGCCGCCTGCGCCGTCTTCCCCAGCAGGAGGGCGACAAGCGCGGGCTCGGCCACCGCCTGGGTCATCCGGTCGATGAGGTGCTGGGAGAGCTCGAACTCGGTCGTCGCCAGCCGGATCGCCTCGTCGGGCCGGCCCATCTCCACGAGGGCGACGATCGTGTGCAACCGGTTGGCGGCCTCGTGCGCCTGCGATCGGAGGGCCTCGGCGAACCGCGTCATCGAGTCGAGTTCGCCCATCGCCTCCGAGAGCTCGGTGCGGTCACGGATGGTGACCACCGACGAGGCGCGTCGGCCGGCCACCGGGGAACGACTCACCAGCAGCACCCGGCCGCGGTCGGCGTAGGTCACGTCCGTCTCCTCGTCACCGTCGGTGAGGAAGGCGGGCAGGTCCGCGGGGGCCGTGTCGGGTCCGATCTCGAGCAGGCGGTGCGCCTCGGAGTTGACGAGCGCCGGTCGTCCGTTTTCTACGACGACCAATCCCTCACGCACGGAGCGCAACACGGCATCGTGGTGGTCGTACATCAGCCGTAACTCGTCGGGCGCGAGTCCACCGGTCTGTCGCAGCAGTCGTCGCCGGATCCACCACACGCCGCCGACGGCGGTGAGCAGTGCCGCGAACGCGGCGAGGGCGATCATCGGCAGCTGGCCACGCCACGCCGACGTCAGCGAGCGCTGGGTGATCCCGGCGGCGACCATCCCCACCACCCGGCCGTCGGCATCACGGACGGGGACGATCGTCCGGATCGACGGGCCCAGCGTGCCGGTGTAGTTCTCGGTCACGGTCTGCCCGCGCAGTGCCGCGTCGATGCTCCCCAGATACGGCTCGCCGATTCGCGCAGGGTCGGTGTGGGTGTAGCGGGTCCGGTCGGGCGCCAGCACGGTGATGAACGCGATCCCGGTTGCCGCGCGCACCCGCTCGGTGACCGGCTGCAGCACCGCGCTGGGATCCGGAGATGTGAGGGCGGCGACGGTCGACGGCGACTCCGCCAGGCTGACGGCCACCGCTGTCACCTCGGCCCGGGCCGCGCGGTCCGCGTCGATGCGGGCGTCGACGGCCGCCAGAACGCTCTCGGCGACGACGACCACCGCGAAGACCGCCAATGCGAGCGCGGCGACCTGTCCGGCGAGCGTGCGCGGGTACCACCGCATCCCTGCCGACCTCGTTCCTGTCCGAAGTGAGGACTCCGGACGTGCTGAATATGAACGTAATGAACACAATCGTGACCCGCGTCACCACATCGGGCCACAATCCTCATCACTGTTGTCCGAGGTGTACGAGGAGAGAATCACCGATGAACATTCGAGGCAGGTCCGGCGACTCACCGGCCGGGGACGGTTCCGATCCCATCGCGACCACGCCCGACGATACGGCCGTCACGCCATCCAAGGCGAAGCGCGACCGCACCCATTGGCTGTACATCGGTGTCATCATCGCGGTGATCGCGGGCGTCGTGGTCGGGCTCGTCGCGCCGGGCGTCGGCAAGGACCTCGGAGTGCTGGGGACCATGTTCGTCAGCCTCATCAAGATGATGATCGCCCCGGTCATCTTCTGCACGATCGTGTTGGGCATCGGCTCGGTTCGCAAGGCGGCGACGGTCGGCAAGGTCGGCGGACTCGCGTTCGTCTACTTCCTGGCTATGTCGACGGTCGCGCTGGCCATCGGCCTGGTCGTCGGCAACATCATCCAGCCGGGCGACGGCCTGAACATCGATTCGGTGTCGGGCAAGGGCCAGGAACTCGCCGAGGACGCACACGAGTCCGGCGGAACCCTCGACTTCATCCAGGGCATCATCCCGGAATCGATGCTGTCCGCGCTGACCGAGGGCAGTGTCCTGCAGGCGCTGTTCGTCGCGCTGCTCGTGGGGTTCGCGATCCAGGCGATGGGCCGCACCGGCGAACCGATCCTCACCGCGGTCTCCTACTTCCAGAAGCTCGTCTTCAAGGTGCTCACCATGGTGCTCTGGGTGGCCCCGATCGGCGCGTTCGGCGCCATCGCCAGCGTCGTGGGACAGACCGGCTGGGCCGCGGTCCAGCAGCTGCTGACGCTGATGCTCGCGTTCTATCTGACCTGCCTGGTGTTCGTGTTCGGCGTGCTCGGAGTGCTGCTGCGCACCGTGTCGGGCGTCTCGATCTTCAAACTCGTCAAGTACCTCACCCGCGAGTACATCCTGATCTTCGCGACGTCGTCCTCGGAGTCTGCGCTGCCTCGCCTGATCGCGAAGATGGAGCACCTCGGCGTGGAGAAGACCACTGTCGGCGTCGTGGTGCCGACCGGGTACTCGTTCAACCTCGACGGCACCGCCATCTACCTCACGATGGCGTCGATCTTCATCGCTGACGCGATGGGCGACCCACTGTCGGTCGGTGAGCAGATCGGCCTGCTCGCGTTCATGATCATCGCGTCCAAGGGCGCCGCCGGCGTCAGCGGTGCGGGCTTGGCCACCCTCGCCGGCGGATTGCAGGCCCATCGCCCCGACATGCTCGACGGCGTCGGCCTCATCGTCGGCATCGACCGGTTCATGTCGGAGGCCCGCGCGGTCACCAACTTCTCCGGCAACGCGGTCGCGACGCTGCTCGTCGGCTCGTGGACCAGCACCATCGACAAGCAGCGCGTCGACGACGTGCTGTCCGGCCGGGATCCGTTCGACGAGAGCAACATGGTCGACGACGAACTCGACGACGACCCCACCGCTCGCGGCGCCCACGAGAAGGTCCTCACCCACTGACGACCCCGCGACGAAGGCCGCCCCACCGGAATGGTGGGGCGGCCTTCGTGTATCAGGGTGTGCGAGCGATCAGCCGCCGGCGGCGGCGGTGGCCATCACGCGCAGCGAGGCGATCAGCCCGTCGATCAGGTTGCCCTGACGGAAGCCGGTGACCGCGGCGGTGACACCGAGAGCCGCGACGCGATCGTTCACGCGGGTGGACACCTTGTTGCCGGAGACGATCACCACGTCACGCGAGTTCGGCGAGACGGCGATGAGGGTGCCGTACGCGGGCTCGGGCGATTTCGCGAGGATCGCACGGGCGCTGGTCTCCAGCTCACCGTCGAGGTCGCCGATGTAGACCGAGAAGCGCACGAGGGCCTTCTCGCTGGCGGCCTTGAGCGTCTCGTCGAGCGCGATCAGATCCTTCTTGCTGAACGGCGGCGTCGTCGGAGCGTCGGCCGGGTAGCGTGCCGCGGAGATGCGGCCGCTGTTGGTGAAGACGGCGCCCAGCGGCAGTTCGGCGGCCGACCGGGCCGCGACCTCGGCGCTCACATTTGCGTGCGTAACCTCACCATTTGCCACTGGCCGAGCTCCCATCGACGTCGCCGGGTTCCGCATGCCGCGGAAGTGCCATCGGTTCGATGTCGGTGGCACTGAAGAGAAGCGGTGCGTGCTCCCACTGCTGGTCGAGGGTATATTCCTCGACCTTCGGGTACTTGACCCCGGAGGAGAACACCATCGCGACAACACAGAGCAGAACAGCAAGCACCGTGAGAATCGTGACTGGCACTCCGATGGGGACGATCAGGCTGTCGACGTCCATGTCACCCTTTCGATGGTCGCGCCGGACCCGCCCGGTTGTCGGCGCAGGTCATCGTTGATCAATCTAACCCACTGGCCGCTGCCCGGCCCACGGGGGCCTACAGCGCGTCGTAGACGTGTGAGGCGACCCCGTGCGACCGGATCATGCCCCTCACGCGGCGCCGGCATCGAGGTACTGCAGCCACGCCGGATCGATGTCCTTGATGGTGGCCAGCAGACGCCAGTGCCTGCCCTTCGGCACGGTCGGGACCGTCCGCAGCGTCCACCCCAGCTCCCCGAGCAGACGATCCGCCTTCCGGTGATTGCACGAGGCACAGCACGCCACGCAGTTCTCCCAGGTGTGCGTCCCGCCCCGACTCCGCGGGACCACGTGGTCGATCGTCGTCGCCCGCGCACCGCAGTAGCCGCACCTGGTCAGGTCACGACGCATCAGAGCGGCCCGGGTCATCGGCACGGTCGCCCGGTACGGCACGTGGACGTATCTGCGGAGCCGGATCACGGTCGGAACCGGGACCGCACCACCCACGGAGTGCACCGCCTCGCCCTGTTCGTCGGCGTGCACCAGATCGGCGCGATCACGGAGGATGAGGACGACCGCACGCCGGACCGTCACGGCCGTCAGCGGCTCGTACGTGACGTTGAGGAGCAGCACCCGGCGGCGTGTCCAGGCCCCGGCGCCGGGAGCGGAGCGAGCGGGCCGGATGTCACCGGCGCCGGGAGCGGAGCGAGCGGGCCGGATCTGCCCGCGTCCCGTCTTCGCGTGTGATCTGTGCGTCATCTCGCCTCCCGCCACCCCGACGAGCACAAGTCCACCACGGTGGCGGTCCCCGTGACAGCTGTTTCACGGTGTCCGGCCAGCTCACAGGGTCGGCCCGGCGTCGGCGTTGAGACACCGCGCCCGGGTGAGGACAATGGCGAGGGTGACTGGCGAACCCAACACATCCCCTCCGACCCCACCGACGCCGGCAACCCCCGCGCGGACCTTCTACGACGAGGTCGGCGGTGCCGAGACGTTCCGGCGACTCACGGCAGTGTTCTATCGCGAGGTGGCGCGCGACGAGGTGCTGCGCCCGCTGTATCCCGAGGAGGACCTGGGTCCGGCCGAGCGTCGGATGCGGATGTTCCTCGAACAGTACTGGGGCGGTCCGCGAACCTACTCCGATGAGCGCGGCCACCCCCGACTCCGCATGCGTCACAACCCCTTCCGCGTCGGGCCCATCGAGCGGGACGCGTGGCTGCGCTGTATGCACACCGCAATCGCCTCCATCGACGACGACACGCTCGACGCACCCCACCGCCAGGCGCTGATCGACTACATGGAGATGGCGGCGCAATCGATGATGAATTCACCCATCTGAGAGCGTTTTCTGTCCCGACACGCCGCCCGACTCGCCGACTGACCTGGATTTCTCCGAGAAAACTCAGGTAGGGCACAATGACCACGGTGAGCGATGAGACACCAGAGGTCGCCCCCGCCGAGCCATCCGACGGGGGTCAGCCCGACGACGTCGCGTTCGACGACGTCGCGTTCGACGACGGCGCGATCGAGTCCGACGTCGATGCGCTCGAGGAGCCGGCTGCCGGCGAGGCCGTCGTCGCCGCCGACGCACCGGTCGCACCACCCGTTGTCTCGCAGCTGGATCCGGCCGACACCACGTGGTGGAAGTCCGCGGTGTTCTATCAGATCTATCCGCGCTCGTTCTCCGATGTCAGCGGTGACGGCGTCGGCGATCTCGCCGGTGTCATCGACAAACTCGGCTATCTCGAACTCCTCGGGATCGATGCGATCTGGCTCAGTCCGATCATGGCCTCTCCCATGGCAGATCATGGTTACGACGTCTCCGATCCCCGGGACGTCGATCCCCTCTTCGGCGACCTCGATGTCTTCGACGAGCTCATCGCCGAGGCCCACGAACGCGACATCCGGGTGACGATGGACCTCGTCCCCAACCACACGAGTGACCAGCACGAGTGGTTCCAGGCCGCGCTGGCCGCGGCCCCCGGCAGTCCCGAACGCGAGCGGTACATCTTCCGGGACGGCCTCGGTGACGACGGCGACGAGCCGCCGAACAACTGGCACAGCGTCTTCGGCGGACCCGCCTGGACCCGCGTCACCGAGGCCGACGGCTCGCCGGGACAGTGGTACCTGCACATCTTCGCCAAGGAGCAGCCGGACCTGAACTGGGAGAACCCGGACGTCTTCGCCGATCTCGAGAAGACGCTGCGTTTCTGGCTCGATCGGGGTGTCGACGGCTTCCGCATCGACGTCGCGCACGGCATGGCCAAACCCGCGGACCTGCCCGACATGGATCTGTCGGCGACCAAGCTGCTGCAGAACTCCGACGACGACCCGCGTTTCAACAACTATGCGGTGCACGAGATCCACCGCAAGATCCGCAAGGTCCTCGACGAGTACCCCGGGGCCGCCAACGTCGGTGAGATCTGGGTCAGCGACAACGAGCGATTCGCCGAGTACCTGCGTCCCGACGAACTGCACCTCGGGTTCAACTTCCGGCTCGCCAAGGCGCCGTTCGAATCCGGTGCGATCAGGGAGGCCATCGAGAACTCACTCGACGCGGTGTTGTCGGTGTCGGGTACTCCGACGTGGACGCTGTCCAATCACGATGTCGCCCGCGAGGTCACGCGATACGCCGTCGCCGACCCGGAGACCGGGGCACTCGACCTCGAGCGCGGCACGAGGCGCGCAAGAGCGATGCTCGTCGTCGAAATGGCGCTGCCCGGAACGGTTTTCCTCTACAACGGCAGCGAACTGGGACTGCCGAACGTCGACGACCTGCCCGACGACGCACTCCAGGACCCGGTGTGGGAACGGTCCGGGCGCACCGAACGCGGGCGGGACGGCTGCCGCGTCCCGATCCCCTGGGAGGGGACCGAGCCGCCCTTCGGGTTCAGTGCGACGTCCGAGACCTGGCTGCCGATCCCGGAGTCGTGGCGCGCGCTCACTGTCGAAGCCCAGCTCGAGGACGTGGGGTCGATGCTGTCGCTGTACCGCGCCGCCATCGACCTGAGGGTGACCCGTCCGGAGTTCACCGGTGAGCACCTCGAGTGGTACGGCGCGCCGGAGGGATGCCTGGCGTTCCGTCGTTCCGAGGGTCAGCTGGTCTGTGCGCTGAATGCCGGCGATGAGCCGGTGCCCCTTCCGCCCGGCGAATTGCTGCTCGTCAGTTCGCCTCTCGTCGACGGGATGCTGGCGCCGGACGCAGCGGCCTGGCTGGTGTGACTGAACTCGGGCAGCCGGCCGCGGACCACGTGAGGGGCACGCAGGCACCTCACCGCCGTCGATAGCAAGCAAGACAATCGTGAAACGCTGCTAGAAGGGCGGCGGGTTGGCGTCGTTCCAGCGCTTCTCGGCGCGTTGGTGGCGTCGGAAGTCGTTGTCGCGCTGCTTGGTGAGTCGGTCGCGGGCGGGGTGATCGGGTGATCGTCTGGGGAAGAGCTTGTTGAACAGGTCGCGTCCGCTGAAGGCGTTGCCGACGAACATGTGCCCGGTGGGGGTGGTGAACCAGGCGGTGCGGGACTCGTCTTGGTGGTCCTGCCAGCTGGTGAAGGTCTTGATGCGGTGATGGAAGCGGCACAGCGGTTTGAGGTTGCGCGCATCGGTCGGGCCACCGCGACGCGGGTCGGCGTGGTCGAAGGGTTCGGTGTGGTCGAGGTCGATCTGCCAGACCGGGGCGTTGCAGCCGGGGAAGGTGCAGCACAGTTCGCCGGCACGCACCAGCGCCTGCAGCTTCTTCGACGGGGTGTACCGCGTTGTCGAACTGTCTGCCTCGGGAGCCGATGCCAGTGGCGCGGCGGGGGTCGGCGCGGGATGGATGTAGGTGCGTCGCGCTTCGGCGAGGAGTTCTCGCGCGGTGTCGGCGTCGATGATGCCATGGCGGTCGAGGAACGCGGGATCGTCGTCGAGACCGATCAGGGTCGACAGGTTCACCACGATGTGAAAGGTCGCGCGCGGCGCCAGCGAGTCCGACGCCGAGTCGGTCGGCGCGGCCGGGTCATCGGCAGCGGTGTCGGGGGCTGACGGGTCGACGAAGGTGTCCGCATCCACCATCTCAGCAGCTGGTGCAGGCGGCTCGGCGGTATCCACTGTCGCTGGGTCGAAATCTGGTGCTGTGTCGGGTTCGGTTGCGGCAGGTCGACAGTCGTCGCATAGGCAGGTGATGGCGGCTTCGCCGCGCGAAAGTGCTTTGAGGGCATCGACCCGGCGATTGGCCAACTTTCGAGGGTCACCGGCGTGGACCGCGGTGGCCATCGCCGTCAGGCGGGCGTCGAACTCGGCGGCATCAGCATCGGGCAGCGTCCCGGAGATCCGGGACTGCCCCGGCGTGAACCGATCGGGGGTGACCGTCACCTTGCGGTCGGACTTCACTCGCTCCTTGCGTCGGCGGATCGCGTCGGGTGCCCACTTGGCGACGATCGAATCGACCATGGCGGTGAACCGGGCCGTCGACATCGGTGGGCGGGCGAAGATCGCTTCGGCGAGATGGGCGTCGACGGTCTGCATCTCTTCGTCGTCGGTGATGAGATCGGTGCGCTTGAGAGCGATGAGGAAGCGGCGCTTGTCGATTCGACCGCACGCCAGTGCGTGCCCGGTGAAGGAGAGTCGGTAGCGCAGTGCGTCGCCGGCCTCGATGAGGTCTTTCGCCTCGGCCGGTGTCACGGTGAGGGTGGCGCCGACTTCGGCGATGGCTTGTTCGAGACCGTTGGGCCCGAACTGCTCGTAGGGGTTCTCGCCGGCGGCCACTCGCGCTGATAGGTGCTCGAAGGCTTCGATGGAGTCGAGTTCGCCGCTGTGCGTCTCGGCGCGGCGCTGCGCGTAATCCATCTCGCGTTCATCGTGAATGAGGCTGGCAACGACCATCATTCGATGCGCGGACGCTGCCGCCAAGCCCGCGCAGTGGTTGAGGACCTCGACGAGTTCGGATGCGGAGAGTTCATGGTCGGGACGAAAGCGCGGTTCGACGGACTCCTGTGATGGGTCCACCGCCGTGGATCCGGCCCCCGCCCCCGATGACATGACACCATCGTACTCGAAAATATGTTCGAGTCAAGGCTTGATTTTTCCAAGTCCCGGACGTCCTACAAATCGAACCACGACGTACTGACAGGCCTCCGACTTCGAGATAATCGTGTCTGCGTGGCGGCCAGTGCGAATCACCATGGCTGGAGCTCAGGCGACAAGAGAGATCATCGTGAGACACACCGTTTAGTTCAGGACGGTGACCGCGAGATCGCGGTGCCGGCGCTGATACACCGAGCCGAAGCGTGCATCGATCCGAATCCACGCCGCCGACATCCGGATTCGTACCGGTTCGTCGGCTGCGATCGCCCCGGTGTCGGAGGTCTCGGTGACCGCTCGTCCGTCCGCGTCGCGGATGAATCCCATGCCGGTCAGGGCGAAGACCGATCGCATGCTCACCGCGGCCCGCAGCGCACCCTCCTCCGACGTGACCTCGAGGACATCCTGATCGAGCAGACCCGTTGCGGGACCGTGCCCGCTCCCCTCCTCGCGCGCCACCCGGGCGCCTTCCCGGGACAGTTCGACCACGCTGCGGGCGGGTACGTCGTCGATGTGTCGGAACCCGACCGCAGCGGGAAGCGCTCCGCGCCAGGCACTGTCGAGGGAGAAACCGGGATCGACCGCCGTGCCCGGGCCGGCCGATTCGACGGTCGCACGCAGTGTCGAAGCGTCGCACACGATGTCGGTCGGCGCGATTCGTCCGGTCACCGATCGGGTGGCGAGGACGTCGAACCCGGTATGTGCCCACAAGGCCACCAGACCGTCCGAACGCGCGACCACCCGGACGACGGCGGCATCGTCGAGACGTACTGCGTGCGAGAGGAACGCGAGGGCGTTCGACCGGTCCGAGGACGCGAACTCGATGAACCGCTCCATCAACTCGGCCCGCCGCGTGTGGCCGATTCCCCGGCAGGGCGGCGGAATCCGGCGAGGTAGACCTTCTGTTCCGGGGTGAGCCGGGCGATGCGCTGGGCCGCCACGTCGAAGGCGACGAGCTGTGTGCTGGCGACCACGGCGGGGCGAGAGGCGGGGTCGGCACCCGCCGCGCGCACTTCGTAGCCGACGGTGAAGTCGACGGCCCGCAGGCGTTCGACGAACATGGTGACCTCGATCGGCCCCTCGGAATGACGCAGCTGCGCTTGATATCTCACGTGTAGGTCGGCGACGAGGCAGCCGTCGCGCAGGGGCGCGGTCGGTCGGCCGTCGTAGAAGAGCCAGGGAATGCGCGCCTCTTCGAGCAACGTCACCATCCGGGCGTGGTTGATGTGCGCGTAGACATCCATGTCCGACCAGCGCACCGGCACCTTGACCAGGTATCCGTCAGCGGTCGTGGTCCCGGCGTCCTCGTTGAGCACGTGCGTCATCCCCTGTCAGATCGGTGTCGGCGGGCGGCCAGCGCGGCCACCCCGGCCCAACCCTACGCACTACCCGACCCGGTCAAGCAGGCGCGATCTCCACCGGCAGACCGTTGAGGACGACGGTCCCCGAGAGCGGGTCCAGCAGGGCGCCGTCGTTCAGGTCGTTCACGTTCACACCCGGCTCGGCGGCAGCGACGCCCAGTCTGATGCCGTCGACATCATGACCCCACCCGTGCGGCAGCGACGCGACCCCGGGCCGGATGTCGGTGGTGATCTCGACGGGGACGGTCAGCGAACCGCCCGCACCACGGACCTTGGCGACGTCGGAGATGCCGAGTCGGTCGGCATCGTCGGGATGCATGAGCAGGGTGCAGCGATTGGTACCGCCGGTGAGGGCCGGGAGATTGTGCATCCAGCTGTTGTTCGACCGCAGGTGGCGGCGGCCGACCAGCAGCAGGCTGCCGTCGGCGGCCGGCGCCGGGTCGCCCCCGGCGTCCACCGCTGCGCTCAGGCGCGCGAGGTCGCCGATGAGCGGGTCGGGAGCGAGTTCGATCTTGCCGGATGCCGTGCGGAGCACCCCGGGCAGGCGCGGCCGCATCGGTCCCAGGTCGATGCCGTGCGGTGCGGCCAGCACATCCGCGAACGTGAGGCCGTCCCGGGAGCCGAAGGCGTCGCCGTACGCCCCGAGGCGGAACAGCATGTCCAGACGACGCTGGTGTCCGGGCGCGTCGGGCAACATCGCGACGAGCGAGGCGACGTCACGGCCGGCGACGGGCGAATAGGGGTCGGTGACCTCCTTGGACAGCGTGGCCGCGATGACCTGTTCGTCGACGAGGCCCGGGTCGGCGTCGCTCCCGGCCCCGGACAGGCCCAGGATCAGCCGGCAGACGATCTCGATCTCGTCGGGACGGCCTGCTGGGAGCGGCAACACGGGCGGCGAGTAGCGGGCGGTGGACCGGACCGCCAGGTTGTTCAGGATGGCGTCGAAATGCGGACTCTGCGACGGGCGCGGCGGCGGCAGCACGACGTGTGCGTGCCGCGTCGTCTCGTTCAGATAGGGGTCGACGCAGACCACGAACTGTGCGTCGTCGAGTGCGCGTCCCAGTCGTGCGCCGTTCGGCGCGGACAGGACGGGGTTGCCCGAGACCGTCACCAGCGCCCGCAACCGCCCCTCGCCGGGCGTCTCGAACTCCTCGGCCATCGCGACGGCGGGGAGCTCACCGCCGACCTCCGCGTGACCGGAGACCCGGCTACGCCACCGCCCGGTACGGAACCCCCGGCCCGCACGGGCCGGGCGGGGCGACGGAACGGTTGGTGCGAGCGGGAACATCACTCCCCCGGGCCGGTCGAAGTTGCCGGTGAGGATGTTCACCACGTCGATGAGCCAACTGCCGATGGTTCCGAATTGCACTGTGGTGGTGCCCATCCGGCCATAGACGGCGGCCGATTCCGCCGCGGCGATCGACCGGGTGAGTGCCCGGATGTCGGCGGCCGCCACACCACAGAACGACGCCACCCGTTCGGGAGTGAACTCGCGCATCTCGTCGCGCAGCGCCTCCACACCGAGGACATGCGCGGCGATCCCGCCGAGGTCGTCGGCCACGAGATCCTCGTCGAACAGGCACTGCACCACCGCGCACAGCAGCGCCGCATCCGTTCCGGGCCGCGGCGCGATGTGGGTGTCCGCGAGCTTCGCCGTGCGGGTGCGAGCCGGGTCGATGACGGTCAGGCGGCCGCCCCGGCGGCGCAGCGCGGTCAGTTTTCCGGGGAAGTCGGCGGCGGTGGTCACACTGCCGTTGGAGACCACCGGGTTCGCTCCGATGATCACGAGATGATCGGTGCGGTCGAGGTCCGGGACGGCGAAGGTCCCGGCATGACCGACGAGGTAACCGGTGGCCGCCTGCTTCGGCATCTGGTCGAGGGTGCTGGCGCTGAACACGTTGCGGGTACCGAGTGCCCGGATGAGCAAGGGCGCGTACATCGTGCCGGCGACGGTGTGCGCGGACGGATTGCCGAGGTAGAAGCCGATCGACTCGCCGCCGGAGGTCGAGATCACCTCGCGCAGCCCGTCGACCGCAGCGGTGAGCGCTGTGTCCCAATCGGTTTCGATGAGCCGACCATCGCGCCGGATGAGCGGACGGTCGAGGCGATCGGGATCGTTGTCGAGCTGGGCGAAACTCGCACCCTTCGGACACAGGTAGCCGGCACTGAACACGTCGTCGGCGTCACCGCGCGCGGCGGTGACGATCTCGCCGCCGATCGCGCGGTCCCGGCCGATGGTGAGGGTCAGACCGCAAGTGGCCTCGCAGAGCGGGCAGATGCGCGGTGCGGTTCGGGTCATGTGCTCAGGCTAGGCGCTCGGCACACCTGACCGCGATGGATTCGACGACGGCAGCCGTCGCCTGCGCATCAGCGGATCACGCTCCGCAGCTGCCGGGCCGCGACGGAGAGCGTGGCCAGATCCGCGGTCCCCGTCTCCTCGATCTCCCGGAGCACGCTACGTACCCGGCTCAGCCGGTTCGACCGCGAGGACTCCCACTCGGCGATCTTGTCGGCCGTGCTCTCGCCGGGTTCGCTGACCTCCAGGATCCGCAGGGTCAGCGCACGGAGCGCACCGTGCATGTCGTCACGCACGGCCAACCGGGCCAGCGCATGCCATCGATCGCCGAATTCGAGTCCCGACACCGCCGTGAGCAGCTGTTCGAGACCGAAGTGCTCCATCACCCCGAAGTAGAGGTCGCCGACCTCGCCGGCGTCCCGGTCGGCGATCTCGGCCGCGTCGATGATGTCGAGCAGACAGAAGCGGTGCAGGCTAGCCGCGACGCTGTGGGCGAGGTCCTCGGGAACGCCGTGCTCGATGTAGGTGTCGGCGCGCTCGGCGACATCGCGTGCCGAGCTCGGCCCGTACCAGTCGTCGATGACCTCGGACAGTGCTGCCACCCGCTCGCCGTAACGGGTGATCTCGGCGGCCATGGCCAATGGTTGCGGCCGGAAGGCGAGCAACCACCGCGAGGCGCGGAACAGCAGACGGCGCGCGTACAGCATCATCTCGTCGACGGCCTCGACCGGAGCCGGTGCATGCCGGATGCCCTCGAACACCTCGTTCATGCCGAACACCTTGTTGGACACCACATACGCGCGGACGCCCTCCTCGGTACTGCAGCTGCTCCCCTCGCTCAGCCGGAACAGGTGGGTCATCCCGGCGTGGTCGATCACGTCGTTGACGAGGGTCGTCGCCACGATCTGACGCCGCAACCGGTGTCCGCTGATCGCGTCGGAATACTCGGTGCGCACCGCGTCCGGGAAATAGCGCGCGACGCGGGGTGCGAACACGTCGTTGTCGGGGAGGTCGGTGGCGAGCAGGTCGGATTTGGACTCGAGCTTGACGTGCGCCATGAGCGTCGCGAACTCGGGCGACGTGAGACCGCGGTGGAGCTCACCGCCGACCCGCTTGCGCAGCTCGCGCGGCTCGGGCAGTGCTTCCAGGCGTAGGTCGACGCCCCGTTTGGCGGCGAGGTGTTCGAGCATCCGGGCGTGCACCTCCACCCGCAGCAGCTCGAATGTGCGGCAGAATCCGAGCTCGGAGTTCTGCGAGATGTTGTCGGCGAGAACGAGTTCGGCCACCTCGTCGGTCATCGACTCCAGCAGGGGGTCGCGTTCGTCGGCGTCGAGGTCGCCCGCCGAGACCGCCGCGTCGAGCAGGATCTTGATGTTCACCTCGTGGTCGGAACAGTCGACCCCGGCCGAGTTGTCGAGGGCATCGGTGTTGATCCGACCCCCGGCGAGGTCGAACTCGATGCGCCCGCGTTCGGTGACCCCGAGGTTGCCGCCCTCCCCGATCACCTTGGCACGCAACTCGTTTCCGTCGACGCGGATCGCGTCGTTGGACTTGTCGCCGACACTCGCATGTGATTCGGTCGACGCCTTCACGTAGGTCCCGATGCCGCCGTTCCACAGGAGGTCGACCGGAGCGAGCAGGATCGCGCGTATCAATTCGGGTGGTGAGAGTTCTGTCGTGCCGTCTTCCATGCCCAGCGCGTCCACCATCTCAGGGGTGATCGGGATCGACTTGCGGTCGCGCTCCCACACCCCGCCGCCGGCACTGATGAGGTCGGTGTCGTAGTCCGCCCACGACGACCGCGGTAGGCCGAACAACCGCTTCCGCTCGGTGAACGACGCCGCCGCCTCCGGATCGGGGTCGACGAAGATGTGCCGGTGATCGAACGCGGCGACGAGCCGGATGTGCTCGCTGAGCAGCATGCCGTTGCCGAACACGTCGCCGCTCATGTCGCCGATCCCGACGACGGTGAAGTCCTGCGACTGTGTGTCGGTCCCCATCTCGCGGAAATGCCGCTTGACCGACTCCCACGCGCCCCGGGCAGTGATACCCATGGCCTTGTGGTCGTATCCGGCCGACCCGCCGGAGGCGAAGGCGTCGCCGAGCCAGAACCCGTACGACTTCGACACGTCGTTGGCGATGTCGGAGAACGAGGCGGTGCCCTTGTCGGCCGCCACCACCAGGTAGGTGTCGTCGGAGTCGAGCCGGACGACCCCGCGGGCGGGGATGACCTCACCGGTCGCGAGGTCGATGTTGTCGGTCACGTCGAGCAGGCCGGCGATGAACTGCCGGTAGCACACGATCCCTTCCTCCCGCTGCGCCTCCCGGTCCCGCGCGGCGTCACCGGTCGGCGGCGGCGGCCGTTTGACCACGAAACCGCCCTTGGCGCCGAGCGGCACGATCACCGCGTTCTTCACCGCCTGCGCCTTGACCAGGCCGAGGATCTCGGTGCGGAAATCCTCCCGGCGGTCCGACCATCGCAGGCCGCCACGGGCGACCGAGCCGAATCGGAGGTGCACCCCCTCCACGCGCGGTGAGTAGACGAAGATCTCGTGCAGCGGACGGGGTTCAGGGGTCTGCGGGATGTCGCGCGGACGGAGTTTGAACGAGATGACCGGACAGTGATCGGAGTCCGACGACCCGCCGTCGACGAAGTAGTTCGTGCGGTCGGTCGCCGACAGCACCGCCGCGAACGCGGAGACGATGCGGTCGGCATCGAGGCTCAACACGAGTCCGATCTCCTCGTCGAGCTTGTCGCGTACCCGCTTTCGGCGCTGTTCGTCGGCGGTGTCGGGGTCGAACGACGCGACGAACAGGTCGACGAGGCCGCGGGTGATGGCGAGGTGCTGGCCGAGGACGCTGGCGACGTGGGCCGAACTGTACGAGAACCCGCATTGACGCAGGTACTGCCCGTAGGCGCGCAGCATCGCCGCCGACCGCCAGTCCAGGCCCGACCTGATGACGAGTTCGTTGTAGGCGTCGACGTCCGCACCGGCGAGCCAGATCCGGCGGAACGCCTCGGTGAACCGGTCGGCGAGGTCGTCGGCGTGGTCGAGGTCAACGGTCATCCCGGCCGCGAGTTGGACGCTGAATTCGTAGGCCCAGCAGACGGTGTCGTCGAGCCGATGGATCTCGTACGGGTGCTCCTCGAGGACGTCGAGACCGAGACTGTGCAACACCGGCAGGACATCGGTCAGTGTCGCCGACGCACCGCAGAGGTACAGCGTGAAGATCCACCGGTCCGGTTCTCGCCCGTCGGTCGCCGTCTCGGCGGCGTCGAGGGTCACGTCGATCTCACCCGGTTCCAGACCCACGACGCGGATGAGGTCGGCGAGGGCCGCGTGCGGTTCGCGGAGCTCCTTGTAGTCCTCCGACAGCGAGGACAACTGGCGCAGCAGCACGTCCGGGCCGCCGTCGAGTCCCGGGATGTCCTCTGCGACAGCCAGTTCGCGCACCCGCTCGTCCCAACCGCGGATGGCGGCGACCAGCGCCGCTTGCACGCGTGCGTGGGCCGGTGATCCGGTGTCGACCGATCCGAGCTCGGCCGCCGTCGTCGGGTCGATACAGACCAGCACCTGCAACAGTGCCAACGGCATCTCGCTGACACGCGCCGTGTACTCCAGCCCGGTTCCGTCCACCTCGGCGACGAGCGCGCGCTCGAGGGCGAGCCGGGTGGACGTGTTGTAGCGGTCCCGGGGCAGGTAGATGAGGGCGACGGCGGTGCGTCCGTCGAAGTTGGTGCGCAGGAACAGCCGCAGCGACCGTGTCGCCACCGCGTCCAGCATCTCGGTCAGGCGGCGTTCGAGCTCGTCGTCGGTGGACGAGAACATCTCCACCAGCGGATAGTTCTGCAGCAGCTCGATCATGGACTGACCGGCGAAGGAATCCTCCWCGACGCCCGCCTGCGCGAGGACGTCGTGCACCTTGGCGCGCAGGACCGGGACGTCGAGCACCGCCTGATGATTGCCGGCGGAGGTGAGGGTACCCAGGAAACGATGCTCGCCGTCGTGTTCGCCATTCGCATCGAACGTCGGAACCTGCACGAGCACAGGGAAATTGGTGCGCTGGATGCCGGTCGCCACGAACACCCGGCTGACCCTCGGGACCAGCGGACGATCAGTCACCGCCGGAAAGTCGCGGTCGATGGAGTCGGTTCGCCACACGCCGAGACGGTCGGCGTCGCCGGCGGGCCCGTCCCCGCCCACCCGCACATGGCCCAGCGGGTGGAAGTGGTTGCCGGCGAACCACTCGAGCAGCGCGGCGTACTCACCACGGTCGGCGTCGGAGACTCCGGCCCCCGGCAGCGGTGCGTCGGCCATCCCGGCGGCGCACTCGGCCATCCGCGAACGCATCGCCGACGCATCGGCGTCGACGTCGATGACCCGAGAGACGACCTCGCGGAGGTCGTCGCGCAGCGGCTCCGGATCGATGCCCGGGTGACGTGCGAGGCCGCAGACCGCGATCCAGGACTCCGGGGTCGTCTCGCCGGAGTCGACGGCGACGAGTGTGCCGTCGGGGTCCCGCTGAACGGGTATCACCGGGTGGTCCATGCGGTCGATGGTGAGGTCGTGCGCCTCGACCGTGGCCAGGACGGCTTCGACGAGCATCGGCATGTCGTCGTTGACGACGAGGATCTCAACGGTGCCGCCCTCGCCCGCGGTGACCCCGACCAGCGCCTCTCCGCGGCGGCGGACCCGCGCGTCATCGAGATGTCTGCGCACCCGGTCGGCGGCCGACTCACCTGCCGACCCGTCGGTCCGCGACCTGAAGTAGTGGTCCACCGCGTCCGGAACGAGTGACGTCACATCTGCCGATGCTAGTCACCCGCGCCGGGCGGAACCGGGATTAATCGCGAGTCAGTTTGCGGTGCGTGACCCGGTGCGGGCGGGCGGCATCGGCGCCAAGGCGATCGACCTTGTTGGCCTCGTAGGCCTCGAAGTTGCCCTCGAACCAGAACCACTGCCCCTCTTCGACGTTGCCTTCCCACGCCAGGATGTGGGTACAGGTGCGGTCGAGGAACCAGCGGTCGTGGCTGATGACCACGGCACACCCGGGGAACTGCTCCAGCGCGTTCTCCAGCGAGCCCAGGGTCTCGACGTCGAGGTCGTTGGTCGGCTCGTCGAGCAGGATCAGGTTGCCGCCCTCTTTCAGGGTGAGCGCGAGGTTCAGGCGGTTGCGCTCACCACCGGAGAGCACCTCTGAGCGCTTCTGCTGGTCAGGTCCCTTGAACCCGAAGGCGCTGACGTAGGCGCGCGAGGGCATCTCGTTCTGGCCGACCTCGATGTAGTCGAGCCCGTCGGAGACGACCTCCCACACCGTCTTCTTGGGGTCGATGTTGGCGCGGCTCTGGTCAACGTAACTCAACTTGACCGTCTCGCCGACCTTCACCGTGCCCGAATCGGGCTGCTCGAGGCCGACGATCGTCTTGAAGAGGGTCGTCTTGCCGACGCCGTTCGGTCCGATCACGCCCACGATGCCGTTGCGCGGCAGGGTGAACGACAGGTCCTTGATGAGAACCCGGCCCTCGAAGCCCTTGTCCAGGTGCGAGACCTCGACCACGACGTCGCCCAGGCGCGGCGGCGTCGGGATCTGGATCTCCTCGAAGTCGAGCTTGCGGGTCTTCTCCGCTTCGGCCGCCATCTCCTCGTAGCGTGCGAGGCGGGCCTTGTTCTTGGTCTGGCGGGCCTTGGCGCCGGAGCGGACCCAGGCGAGCTCTTCCTTGAGCCGCTTCTGCAGCTTCTGGTCCTTCTTGCCCTGGACCTCGAGACGCTCGGCCTTCTTCTCCAGGTAGGTCGAGTAGTTGCCCTCGTAGGGGTGCAGCTTGCCGCGGTCGACCTCACAGATCCACTGCGCGACGTGATCGAGGAAGTACCGGTCGTGGGTCACGGCCAGCACGGCGCCCGAGTAGTTCGCGAGGAACTGCTCCAGCCACAGCACCGACTCGGCGTCGAGGTGGTTGGTCGGCTCGTCGAGCAGCAGGAGGTCGGGCTTCTGCAGCAGCAGCTTGCACAGTGCGACGCGGCGACGTTCACCACCGGACAGGTGGGTGACCGGCGAATCGGCCGGCGGGCAGCGCAGCGCATCCATCGCCTGCTCGAGTTGGGAGTCGAGGTCCCAGGCGTCGTTGTTGTCCAGGTCCTCCTGGAGCTTGCCCATCTCTTCCATCAGCTCGTCGGAGTAGTCCGTCGCGAGCTGTTCGGCGATCTCGTTGAAGCGGTCGAGCTTGACCTTGATTTCGCCCATACCCTCCTCGACGTTCTCCTTGACCGTCTTCTCCTCGTTGAGGGGCGGCTCCTGCAGGAGGATGCCGACGGTCGCGTCGGGGTCGAGGAACGCTTCGCCGTTCGACGGCTGGTCCAGGCCGGCCATGATCTTCAGGATCGACGACTTGCCCGCGCCGTTGGGTCCCACGACACCGATCTTGGCGCCCGGGTAGAAGGACATGGTGACGTCGTCGAGGATGACCTTGTCGCCGTGCGCCTTGCGAACCTTCTTCATCGTGTAGATGAACTCAGCCACGTGAAAACTCCTTCGGACCTGCTCGATGCCGTGTGATCTGTCTGCCGCGGACGCGGGGGGTGGGCGCCCGGGCGCACACACAATGGGGTCCAGCCTAGTCGCCGTCGCACGACGGGCGACGGTCCGGTGCGTCTGCGCCGGTTCGGTGCACCGTCTTTCGCGGGTTGACGCGCGGGTGGGCAGGTTTGCCGAGAGAATGTCGTGGGGACAAGAACGGGGGGATGGGTGAGCGCCGTGCCGGTGTGCGGCGGCGAGGCGATGGGAGCGGTCGATGGGTGCGGTACCCAGATGGACGATCGTGTCCGTGGTCCTGGGTGTCATGGTCGGGTCGATGGGCGTCGTCGCCTGCGAGCCGGCGCCGCGCGAATGTCCGCCGACCATCTCTCCCCTGCACGGCCCGGCCGGGGACTGCCTGCGGTTCGGTGTCAGCACCCCGAGCGGCCCGCTCCGCCCGGCCGAGGTCGCCGCGGTCACCGACCTCGTCGGGGTCCGGCCGACCGTCAACCTGTTCTTCGAGGACTTCACCGCGATCCCCCCGATCGCCGCACTCGACGCCGTGGTCGCCTCGGGTGCCGAACCGGTGGTCACCTGGGAGCCGTGGCGCCACCTCGGTGGTGACGACTACGACTGGGGCGCGTTCACGATGTCGTCGATCGTGGCCGGAGCCCACGACGACTACCTGTACCGCTGGGCCGACGAACTCGTCGCCTGGGGCGGGGTCGTCTACCTCCGGTTCGCGCACGAGCCGAACGGCGACTGGTACCCGTGGAGCCCCGCGGGCGGGACCTCCCCCGAGCTGTACATCGCCGCGTGGCGCCATGTCCACGACCTCTTCGCGTCCAAGAACGCGACCAACGTGAAGTGGGTGTGGGCCCCGAATGTCCCCCTTTCCGACGACGCTCCGCTGTCACGCTGGTACCCGGGCGACACCTACGTCGACGTCCTGGGGATCGACGGCTACAACTGGGGCGCGGTGCCCGGCCACCGATGGACTCCGCCGGCGGAGCTGTTCGCCGATTCGTTTGCACAGCTTCGTAACTTGTCCTCCGACACACCGATACTCGTCACAGAGGTCGGGTCGACAGAAGCCGGTGGTTCCAAAGCCGACTGGATCGCCGACCTGGTGACCTACCTCGACGACGCCGACGACGTCACCGGCTTCGTCTGGTTCGACCACGACAAAGAAGCGGACTGGAGATTGGGCAGCACGGCAGCAGCGGGCGCCGCGATGGCGCATGCACTCGAGAAAGCGGGACTGAGGTGACCCTGGTGGACGCGCACATCGATGCCGACATCGAAGAGGCACGACTGCATTCGATGCAGCAGTTGAACGTTCTCGACACGCCCCCGGAGGATCGGTTCGCGCAGATCACCCGGATGGCGAAAGCCGTGTTCGGCGTACCGATGTCGACGGTGTCGCTGCTCGACCGGGACCGGCAGTGGTTCAAGGCGGTCGACGGCATCGAGCTGCAGAACCTGCCGCGGGAACAGACGGTGTGCCAGGTGACGGTCGCGCGCGCCTACGACCACCCCGACGATCCGGCGCTGATCATCCCCGACGTCTCGAAGGTCCCGGCCTTCGCCGCGATCCCGCAGATCGCCGCCGACGACGGAATCCGCTTCTACGCGGGATATCCGCTGTACGGCCCCGGCGGACATCCCGTGGGGACCTTCTGTCTCTATGACACCCGGCCGCGGGAACTCACCACCGATCAAGAGGCGGCGTTCCGCGAGCTCGCCGCATGGGCGCAGCGGGAGATCGCGAACAGCGACGACCTGGAACGCGCAGCACTGGTGCAGCGTCAATTGCTGCCGCCGCCCCTCGGAGTCGTCCCCGGATGGTCGATCGCGGCGATGTGCCTGCCCGCCTTCGCCGTCGGCGGGGACTTCTACGATCACTACCCCTGGAGCGACGGCCTGGTGTTCACCGTCGCCGACGTCATGGGGAAGGGACTCGGCGCGGCGATCCTCACGGCGACGGTTCGATCGGCGATCCGAGCCGCATCCCGCGCACTCGACGCCGCCGGACATGCCGCGGCCGACGCCGACCTCGCGAAGGTGGTCGAGACGGTGGCCGATCAGCTCGCCGACGACTTCGCCGGCACCGAGACGTTCGCGACCGCGTTCCATGCACGCCTGCACACCGACGAGGGGCAGCTCGAATACGTGGACGCCGGCCACGGTCTGTCGATCGTCCGCCGGGCCGCCGGAGGTGTGGAGTCGCTCCCCGGGGGCGGTCTGCCGATCGGCATCCTGCGCGACGACACCTGGGACTCCGCCCGGGTCCACCTCGATCCCGGCGACATGGTCGTCATCACCTCCGACGGGCTGCTGGACCTCTTGCCGTCTGGTGACGAGTCGGCGTTGCAGGCACTCTTCGCCGACACCTCGACCCCGTCGCAGGTGTGCTCGATGGTGAGCGAACTGGTCGCCTCACGGCCGCCGATCGACGATGTGACCGTCGTGGCCATTCGTCGAGACGATGCGGGATGAGCGAGAGCGTCGAGGAGGCCACCCTCGCACGCACGGCCCCGTCGCCGTGGCTGCGGCTGGTGATCGTCGCCGCCGCGATCCTCGGGATCAACTACATCGTGTGGCGCTGGCTGGCCTCGGTGAACTGGGACGCCTGGTGGATCGCGGTTCCCCTGGTCGTCGCCGAGACCTACAGCCTGATCGACTGACTGCTGTTCGGGCTGACGATGTGGCGGCTGCAACACCGCCCCGATCCGCCTCCCCCGCCCGAGGGCGCCACCGTCGATGTCTTCATCACCACCTACAACGAACCCCTGGATCTGGTGATGAAGACCGCTGTCGCCGCGAAGGCGATCACCTACCCGCACACCACGTGGATCCTCGACGACGGTGATCGAGCCGAGCTCGCCGAGGCCGCGGCCCGGGCGGGCATCGGGTACATCACGCGATCGTCGAACTGGCTCGACAAACCGCGGCACGCCAAGGCCGGCAACCTGAACAACGCCCTGATGCAGACCGACGGCGAGTTCCTGCTCATCCTCGACGCCGATCAGATCCCCGAACCGCAGATCCTCGACCGCACGCTCGGCTATTTCCACGACGACAAGATGGCCCTCGTCCAGACGCCGCAGTATTTCGTGAACGTGCCGCCCGGCGACCCGCTCGGCAGCCAGGCCCCGCTGTTCTACGGACCGATCCAGCAGGGCAAGGACGGGTGGAACGCCGCGTTCTTCTGCGGATCCAACGCCGTGCTGCGCCGGGAGGCGCTGATGCAGCTCGGCATCACCCAGTATGTCTCCGCCGTCTCCGACGGCATCGATCGCGCCTTGCGCACCGCGCGTTCTGTCCTCAAGTCGACGCGCAAGCAGGTCGGGAAGGACAACCCCACCGCCTCGGCCGCGCTCGACGCCGTCGACGAGGCCGTGAAAGACGCACGCGCGCAGCTGAAGAAGAAAGAACCACTGGCCGAGATCACCTATCGCTTCCAGGCGCGCGTCGACGAGGCGGCACGCGGGCTCGTCGACGCCGACGTCGAGGCCATGCGCGCCGACCTCGAGGCCATCGAGGCGCTCACCGAGCTGAGCGAGCAGGAAGCCGGTGCCGGCGCCGTCGACTACGACGCGCTCGCGGTCCTCGCCGAGCGGGAGTGGTCGCCGCTCGGCGCCATCGAATCCATCCGCGCCATGGTCGCGGCGGTCGACGTCGGGCGATCCGACGAGGCCCAGCCCATGCTGCCCCTGGCCACCATCTCGGTGACCGAGGACATGGCGACCTGTATGCGGTTGCACGCCCTCGGCTGGAACTCCGCCTACCATCACGAGAATCTTGCCTTCGGCCTGGCGCCGGAGGACCTGAAAACCATGGTGACGCAACGGCTTAGGTGGGCGCAGGGCACGATCCAGGTGATGCTGCGGGAGAACCCGCTGGTACAGAAGGGCCTCACCCTCACTCAGCGACTCATGTACTGGGCGACGATGTGGAGCTACCTCGCCGGTTTCGCGGCCATCGCCTACATCGCGGCACCGGTGGTCTACCTGGTGCTGGGCATCCTGCCGGTCGAGGCCTACAGCTGGGACTTCTTCCTGCGGCTGATCCCGTTCCTGGTGGTCAACCAGATACTGTTCCTGGTGGTGGCACGAGGCACGCCGACGTGGCGCGGCCAGCAGTACAGCCTCGCTCTGTTCCCCGTCTGGATCAAGGCGTGCACCACCGCATTTCGCAACGTCTACATGAACCGTCCGCTCGGTTTCGCGGTGACCCCGAAGACCAAGCAGTCGCAGGATGCGTTGCCCTGGCACATCGTTCGGCCACAGCTGATCGCGATGGCGTTGCTCGTGGTGGCCTCGGTCATCGGTGTCGTGCAGCTGTACCGGGGCGCCGTCTCCGTTCTCGGCGTCGGCGTGAACCTGTTCTGGGTAGTGTTCGATCTGGTGATCCTGAGCGTTGTCATCACCGCGGTGCGGTACCGCGGTCCCGATGAGGAAGGGCAGTGATGGCGAATTTCGCAACACGTAGCGTCGACGGCGGCGCCGTGGCGATCCGGCCCGAGGGCCGGCTCAACATGGTTGTCGCCCCGCGACTCCGAGACCAGTTGCACGAGTTGGTCGGGTCCGGTTCGGCCCGGATCGTCGTCGACCTGTCCGGCACCGACTTCATCGATTCCTCGGGCCTGGGCGCACTCGTCTCCGGGTTGAAGGTGGCACGCCAGGCCGGCGGCGACCTCCGGATCGCGGCCCCGACGCCGCAGGTGGTCACCGTCCTGGAGTTGACCAATCTCAATCGCGTTCTGCGCGTCCACCCGTCGGCCGACGACGCCTTCGACGGGGCCTGACGGGACCCGTCCCACTCACCCAGAGATCGAGGCCCCGGCGATGACCGAGAACACCGCGACCCGCACCCTCGAGGAGATCACCTCGCTCGAGACCATGGACCACATCCACGCACTCCTCGCCGATCTCCTCGCGGAGTGCCCCATCGACGACATGGACGCGATGCAGTTCGAGCTCGCCGTGGCCGAGATCGGCGCCAACATCATCGAACACGCCGGGGACGGCGCAACCGTCACCCTGCGCCTCGAGCTGGAGGTCGCACCGGACCGGATCGAAGCCCGCTACTCCGACGACGGCAGTCCCGCCCGCGTCGATCTCGACGCCGTGAGCCTGCCCGACGACTTCGCCGAGCGTGGCCGCGGCCTGGCCATCGCGATCAACGTCCTCGACGAACTCGCCTATCGTCGTGCCGACGGCAAGAACCGCTGGCGACTGGTCCGGAACCGTTCGGATTGAGTTGTAGTCGGCTCGACCCCACGATCGTGCGTTCACGCCGCCGACTCGCGGGACTCGGGCGCGGTTGCGACGACCGACGCGTCGGCCGCACGCCCCTGTGCGGGCGTGCCGCGATAGGTGACCACGCAGCGGCTCAGGTCGAGTCCGACGGCCACGGCCGTCATCTCGAGATCGGAGCGACGTGAGCCGTCCGCCGACGGGTACTCGTTGGTCTTGATCTGACCGTGAGCCATCACCGGCCGTCCCTTGGCGATCGCCAGTCCTACGCCGGTCAGCAGACGCCGCCAGCAGCTGACCGTGAGATACAGCGTGGGACCGTCGGTCCACTCGCCGGTGGTCTTGTCGATGCGACGCGAGGTGCACGCCACGCGGAAGGAGATCACGTCCTCCCCGGTGGTCGTCTGCCGCCGACGGGGATCGGACACTACGGTTCCGATGACGGTCGTGTACGTCTCAAACATGGTCGTCTCCTACGGGTGTCGGCCACGGGAAGATGTGGCCGCACCAGCATCACCCGCAGCGGGGCCGTCAACCGTCGAGGCCGCACGACTGTGGAGAACTCGACGTGTTACCCACAGATCGCGATGCACCTGACGCTCGCCGCCCATACACTTCGCAGGGTGCGCATCCGAAGGCTCCTGGTAGGTCTCATCTCAGCGGCAACAATGCTGGTTGCCCCGCCCCTCGCAGGCGCTGCGCCGGTCGCTTCGCCGACATTGACCGGTCTGACCGAGGCGATCGCGGGCCGGCTCGCACTGGCCGCCACCGTCGCCGCGACGAAGTGGGCGTCCGGTGCGGCCATCGACGACCCGGCACGCGAACAGGTGGTCCTCGACACCGTGTCGCAGCTGGCCACCGACCGGGGTCTCGACCCCGCCTACGTGCGCAGTGTGTTCCGCGATCAGATCGAGGCGAGCAAGACCGTCCAGCGCGGACTGTTCGCGCAGTGGCGGCTGCCCGGGCAGACTGCCCCACCTGCGACGTCCGATCTCGGTCCGGTCCGGACCGCGATCAACGAGTTCACCGTGGCCATCGTCGATGAGCTCGCCGCCGCAGGCGAACTCGTGACGAGCTTCCGGTGTCCCCCACAGCTGATCACTGCGACCGGCCGCACCGCTGCCGATTTCGGCTTCGATCCCCTGCACGCCGGCGCCTTGATCCAGGCCGGGTCGTCGGTCTGCACGGTGTCGACGGGGTCCGGATGAGACCTGTTGCCGCTCAACCGCGCTTGTTGAGTTCCTTCAACATCTCGTTGTAGCTGCCGAGGTCCGCGTCGTGGTCGCGGTCCGCGTTGCGGTCGAAGCGTCGCGCCAGCTTCGTATCGCTGCGCTGCCACTGCACGAACAGCGCGAGCAGGACCACCACCAGGGGGATCTCGCCTGCGGCCCAGGCTATTCCGCCCCCGACACGTTGGTCGTCGAAGAGGCCGTAGTTCCACGGGAGATTGAGCCCGCGGTAGTAGGCCTCGGCGATGACCGCGGTCGTCATCATGAGGGCGATGCCGAAAAACGCGTGGAACGGAATCGAGGCCATCACGAGGCCCAGCTTTGCCACGGGTGACACCTGACGCGGCGCCGGGTCGATGCCGATCACCAGCCAGTAGAAGAGGTAGCCGCTGATCAGGAAGTGCAGATTCATCAACAGGTGCGCCGCGTGGTACTGGACCACGGCCTCGTAGAGACCTCCGAGATACAGAACGTAGAAGCTGCCGACGAACATGACCGCGGCGATCAGCGGATGCGTCAGGATCCGGGACGGCGCCGAGTGCACGCCCAGCTGAATCCACTCGCGCGGGCCCGGCGGATTGCCCCGACCGGCCGGCGGCAGTGCCCGCAGGGCGAGCGTGACCGGGCCACCGAGCACCAGCAGGACCGGCACCATCATCGACAGCAGCATGTGCGCGATCATGTGGATGCTGAACATCGCCGGGGCGTAGCGGCCCAATCCCGATGACGTCGCCAGCAACAGCAGCAGACACCCGAGGAGCCACGCGACGGTGCGACCGACCGGCCAGGCATCACCCCGGCGCCTCAGGCGGATGACTCCCCGGAGATACACGACGGCGAGCACGATCGCCGCGAGCCCGAAGATCAGGTCGAAGCGCCACTCGGTGAGAAGGCGGACGAACGTCGGCGGCCCGTCGAGGTCGTAACCGATCGCGTTCTCGGTCGCCGAGATCTGGGTGGTGTCCACGAGTGGAGGCGGCGTACGGCTCAGGCCGACGGCCAGGCCGAAGGTCGCGGCGAACACGGCGAGTTCGACCAGTCCGAAGCGGACGAACAGCGACGGCTTGTCGTCGGCGTCCAGTTGGGCGATGGTGACGCGACGATGCCACGCGCCGAGTCCGCCGAGCACGACCAGGGCCACCACCTTCGCCACGATCAGACGGCCGTAGGTGTCGGTGAACAGGTCGCCGAGCGGCACCCTCACCAGGGCGTTGACGACACCGCTGGCGCCCACGACGAGGATGCACCAGAACGCGACGCGCGAGAACCGGCGCACCGCCAGGGCGCGCCATCGTCCGTCGGCGAGGGCGTAGACCACGACCGCGGCGAGACCGCCGAGCCACAGGGTCGCGCCGATGATGTGCAGGATCAGGCTGTTGGTGGCGACGTCGTGGTTGCCACCCGACGAGGAATGGCCCGCGAGCGCGGACGGCATCAGGCTGAACACGGAGAACGCGATGACCGCGATGGTCGGACCCCAGTGCAGGGTCATCCGGGCGATGATGGCCGCGACCAGTGCGAACACCGCGGTCCAGAACCAGGTGCGCACCTCCGCGACCTGGCCGTAGGCGGTCAGCAGGTTCGCCGGGCGGATCGCCTCTGCCAGCGGCGCCCCACTGATCTCCGACGCCGAGAACGGCATCAACAGCAGAGCGGAGACCGTCCACGTCAGCGCGCTCGCCGCCGCGATCCGGATGGCGCGGTAACCCCCGACGTCGAGGACGCCGCTCGCTTGGGGCGGCACGAAAAACGCGGCGAACACGGCCGACCCGAGTGCGATCGCCGCGGCGAACTCGCCGATCGCGGTCAGCGCAGGTGCGCCGTAGGTGGTCAGCGGCCCCGGATCGGGCACACCTGTCAGCCGGAGAGCCGACGCCGCGGAGATCGCGGTGACGGCGACGGCGACGATCGCGGCGAGCCAACCCGATGCCCACAGGATCGCGGTGACGACGCCGCGCGGTTCGTTCATCGCGTCGCGATGCTGCTCCGCGGAGGCGGGCGTCGACGTGCGGGTCATCCTCCAACTGTAGGACCGGCCACTGACGTGATCCCAATTCGACCTGGCCCGCCGTGGCGCACGGCATAGCGACGACGGTGTCGTAGACTCTCTCTGCCCGGCCGCTCGTGCGCCACGTCACGCTCGCCGGTCAGCCTCCGTAGCTCAGGTGGATAGAGCAAGGGCCTTCTAATCCCTAGGTCGCAGGTTCGAGTCCTGCCGGGGGCACGTCATGTGCCTGTCGCCGACCGCTCGAAGCGGATCGGGAACCGTTCGGGGCACGCCGTGCGTCATAGTCCTGCCCCACACCTCGGTGGGTCGCGACTCCCTGGAGGATCATGACGCTCCCCCGCTCTCTGTCCGGTTTTCCGCCCCTCTCATCTGGTCGACGAGACCAGAAGGGTTCAGAAGCATCGCTGTTCGGTGTCGATCCCACCGAGGTCGAGGGCATCGCGCGCACCTGGCAGGCCGCCGCGATCGCGATCCACGCCGCGGATGTCGAGGCCGTCGGAGCGGCGCTCGGACCCTCGAGTCGCGTCGTGCGTGCCCTCGCCGCCACGATCGGACCCGCACGGCTGGCGGTGGACTCCATCGGTGAACGCCTGATGACGATGAGCCAGATGCTGCGGGCGTTCGACGCGACGACGGCAGACGCCGACGCGCGGTCGGGCACTCGGTTCCGCTCGCTTCGGAACCGCTGATGCGACCCACCCTCTCGCAGTTGCGCGCGTGGGATCCGCAGTCGATCGCCGCCGCCGGGTCCGCTGCCTCGACGCTCGCCGAGCGCATCGACACCGGCATCGGTCGCGCGGTGCGTGCCTTCGACAACGCCTCGAGGTGGTCGGGCGGCACGCACGATGCTGCGCACCACGCCATCTGGGCGGAACACGATCATGCCGGCGAGGTCCGCAACGTGGTGCAGATGATCGCCGACGAGGCCACCGATGCCGCCGCCGACCTCGGCTACGCCCGCGACTTCGCACTTGGTGTCGTCCGGGGAGCCGAGGGGCTGGGCTTCACCGTCTTCGACGACGGCGAGGTGACACATCCAGAGCACGAATTCGACGGGCAGGCCGCCCTTCTCGCGGAATCCATCGCCGAGGCTCTCGACACCGTCGACGCCCTCGACGAGCGCTACGGTGCACGACTCGAGACCTTCGCGGCCGACCTCGCGTCGATGACGGCGGGTCAACCCGACGTCACACTGCCCGGGGGCGCCGAGATGGACGCGGATCAGGCCGTCCGCATGCTGGAGACGCTCACGCCGACCCAGGTCCGCGACGTCATCGAACAGATGGGTGCCGACGACGTCCGACGTCTGGTGCAGGCCGACCCGCACGTCATCGGGAACCTACCGGGCGTCCCGTTCGCGATCCGCGCCCAGGCCAACGAGATCAACATCCGCAACGCACTTCTCGACGAGATGGCGGCCGGTCGCGCGCACTGCCGAAGAGCTCGGACCCTGCGCGGACTCCTCGAGCCCAGCCCCGACCCGATCGCCGACGAGACACCCCGCGGCGACGACGGACTCGTCGAGCGGGCCTTCATCACCTTCGTCAACACTCCGCGCGGACGCATGGTCGAGATGATCGGATCGCTGCCGCCCGGCACCCCGAACACGACGACCTACGTCCCCGGGACCGGTACGGACCTCGACACCGCTGTCGGCCACAACCGCACGGCCGCAACCGAACTCGCGGCACGCACCGGCGGCCCGGTGTTCCTCTACCTCGACGGCGACCTCCCGCCCGACCTCCGCGCGGCGGCGAGTCCGAGCTTTGCCGCAGCCATGGCGCACCGCCTGGAGTTGTTCGGTCGCGAACTCGACGCCGAGATCGCGCATCTCGCACCCGGCGCGACCACCACCTACATCGGCCACAGCTACGGCGGGTCGGTCGTGGGCTCGGCCGAACAACTCGGCTTGTCCCCCGACCGCGTCATCTACGCGTCGTCGGCGGGCACCGGCATCTACGACACCCCGCATCCCGACGGCGTGGATCGATACTCGCTGACCTTCCCGGGCGACCCGATCCACTACGTCCAGTCCTTTCCCGGGAACCCGCACGGCCACGACCCCGACACCGCGCCCGGCGTGATCAGGCTCGACACCGGCACAGTCGAGCTCGACGAGCGCACAGTCGACGGGGGTCTGGTCACCCACGGTGCCTATTGGAACGACCCGGAATCCACGGCCTTCCAGAACATGGTGAAGGTCATCGTCGGCGCCGAACCCGACCTCTACGTCCCCCGCAAGCCCGACATCGCCGAACTCCCGCCACCGGTCGGCGCACCTGCTCCCCTGTGGTGGCTCTATCTCTTCAACGATCGCGCCGACGGGGACATCGACCTACCGGGGCCGATTCCCGACATCCCGCTACGGCTGCCGTGGTGAGCCGCGACTCGAACACACGCCAGGCTTTCGAGTAGTCGTCCGTTTGATCCCGGTCCTCTCGCGACCGTCCACCTGCGAACCTCAACTCGACTCCTGGACCTCGATCGAAGTCCATCAGTCGAGTTGAGGTTCGTCGGTCGGACACCTATGCGTCGCCGTGGTGAGTGTCCGTCCGGCCGACGTCGACCGTTCCCCGCCACCCGCCGATGAGGCGCATGGAGTGATAGATGACCAGTGCCGCGACCGAGCCCAGCGAGATGCCGGCGAACACGAGGTCGCCGACCTGCCAGGTGTAGTCGGCGATGCCGATGATGAGCGGGATCGCCGCGGTGAACTGGTTGATCGGCTTGGAGAAGTCGACCTTGTTGGTCACCCAGATCTGGACGCCGATGACACCGACCAGACCGTAGAGCGCGGTCGTGACACCGCCGAGCACGCCGGGCGGGATCGCGGCGATCACGGCGCCGACCTTGGGCGACAGTCCGAGCAGGATCGCCGCGCCGCCGGCCACCCAGTAGGCCGCCGTCGAGTACACCTTGGTCGCCGACATCACACCGATGTTCTCGGCGTAGGTCGTCGTGGCCGACCCGCCGCCGCTGCCGGCCAGCATCGTGGCCACTCCGTCCGCGGCCAGCGCGCGACCCATGGTCGCGTCGTAGTCCTTGCCGGTCATCATCGCGACCGACTTCACGTGGCCGATGTTCTCGACGACGAGCACCAGCACCACGGGGAGGAACAACGGCAGGACACCCAGGTCGAACGTGGGCGTCTGGAAGTCGGGCAGTCCGATCCAGGCGGCGTCACCGATGGCGGAGGTGTCGATGTAGTCGTTGTCGCTGTCGGTCCGGTCGAGGATCAGCGCGAGGACATATCCGGCCACGACGCTCAGGAAGATCGCCAGGCGCCCGAGCAGCCCGCGGAACAGCACCGCGGAGGCCACCAGCAGCACCAGCACGATCGTCGCAAGGACGGGATCGGCGACGAAGTTGTTCTTGGCCGCCGGCGCCAGATTGAGCCCGATCAACGCAACGATCGCGCCGGTCACGACGGGTGGCATCAGGGTCTCGATCCATCGCACACCCGCGAAATGACTGATGAGCCCGATGACGACGAGCAGAGCGCCGACCGCCACGAGCCCGCCGAGCGCCGACGACGCCCCGTCGGAGGCGACGGCGGCTGTCACCGGCGCGATGATGGCGAAACTCGAACCCAGGTAACTGGGCAGGCGGTTGCGGGTGATCAGCAGGAACAGAATCGTGCCGACGCCGGAGAAGAACAGCGTCGTCGACGGCGGGAATCCGGTCAGCACCGGGACGAGGAAGGTCGCGCCGAACATGGCGACCACATGCTGCAGACCGATGCTGACCGTCCGCGGCCAGGTCAGCCGTTCCTCCGGTGCCACGACCGCGTTGTCGGTCAGCTTCCAGGACAGCAGATTCCGAGACCTCGTCTCCGGTTCACCCATGCCGAACAGTGTGCGGCACGGATGCTGACGACGCCTCACTTCGGGTCTTCCTCGGTCGGCGTCGCCGCCGCCCGATATGCAACTCGACTCATATACACCTTGTTGCATAGTGCATTGTTGCAGTGTTAGATTGCTCTCATGGCGCTCGAACACGCGATTCTGGTGTCGCTGGCCGAGCGACCGGGAACGGGCTATGAGATCGGTCAGCAATTCGACCGCAGCATCGGCTACTTCTGGTCGGCCACGCATCAGCAGATCTACCGGACGCTGAAGAAGCTCCTCGACGACGAACTGGTCAGCGTCGAGTCGATCAGTCAGGACGGTCGTCCGGACAAGAAGGTCTACACGATCTCCGATGCCGGGCGCGACGCCCTGGCCGACTGGGCGATGAGTCCGACCCCACTGCAACCGCTCCGCAGCGACATCGGCGTGAAGCTGCGGGCCGCGGAGTTCGGCGACCTCGCCGCCATCATCGGCGAACTCAAGGCCCACCGCGACGAGCACCTCGCGCAACTGAAGCTCTACACCGGCTTCCAGGCCGACTACTACCCCGATCCCGACACGCTCACCGGCCGCAAACTGCACCAGTACCTCGTCCTCCGCGGCGGCATCCGCCAGGAGCAGGGATACATCGAATGGTGCGACGAGGTCATCCACGGACTCGAACGGGAATTGACCGAGAGCTGAGTTAGCCAGTCCCGCAACACCTTCGATACCGCCAAATCCGTCCACCCAGGTTCACCGAGATGAAAGGTCGCGCCATGTCAGCCCCGACGGCACAACCGAACCAGCACTATCCGCACCTGTTCACGCCCCTGCAGATCGGCGGCATGACCATCGAGAACCGACTGGTCATGGGTTCGATGCACACCGGTCTCGAGGACCGGTTCTGGGACACCGACAAGCTGGCCGCGTACTTCGCCGAACGCGCCAAAGGCGGTGCGGGACTGATCATCACCGGCGGCTTCGGCACCAGCCGGACGGGTTTGCTCGCCTTCGCCGGCGGCAAGATGACCAACGTCGTCGACATGACCCGCCACAAGCGCGTGACCAAGGCCGTGCACGACGAAGGCGGCAAGATCGCGATGCAGCTGATCCACGCCGGCCGCTACGGATACACGCCGTTCAAGGTCGCTCCCGGCACCGATCCGTCGCCGATCCACCCCTTCAAGCATCTGAAGATGACCGAGCCGATCATCCGCCACGTCATCAGGTCGTTCGGGCAGTCCGCCAAGCTGGCACGCAAGGCCGGCTACGACGCCATCGAGATCATGGGCGGCGAGGGCTACCTCATCAACCAGTTCCTCTGCCCTCACACCAACGACCGCACCGACAAATGGGGCGGCAACACCGAGAACCGCCAGCGTTTCCTGGTCGAGGTCATCAAGGAGATCCGCCGTCAGGTCCCCCGCGACTACCCGGTGATCCTGCGTCAGTCGATCGCCGACCTGATCCGCAAGGGACAGACCTGGGACGAGGTCGCGCTGATGGCTCGCAAGGCCGAGCAGTACGGCGTCGACGCCATCAACACCGACATCGGCTGGCACGAGGCCCAGGTTCCCACCATCGTCACCTCGGTGCCGCGCGGGGCATTCGTGAAGTTCACCGAACGGCTCCGCGACGAGGTCTCGATCCCGCTGATCGCGGCCAACCGCATCAACACCCCGGAACTCGGCGAGGAGATCCTCGCGAACGGACGCGTCGACGCCATCCAGATGGCCCGGCCGTTCCTTGCCGATCCCCACCTGGCGAACAAGGCCCGCGAGGGTCGTTCCGACGAGATCAACACCTGCATCGGCTGCAACCAGGCCTGCCTTGACCACGCCTTCGTGGGCAAACACGTGTCGTGCCTGGTGAACCCCATCGCGGGACGCGAGACCACGCTCATCCTGGGTCCGACACGAAAGGCCAAGCGCCTCGCCGTGATCGGCGCGGGCCCGGCCGGCCTGTCGTCCGCCGTCGCCGGCGCCAAGCGCGGCCACAAGGTCACCCTGTTCGAGGGCGGCGACTCCATCGGCGGCCAGTTCTCCATCGCCGCACGCATTCCCGGCAAGGAGGAGTTCAGCGAGACGATCCGCTACTTCACCCGTCAGATCGAGGTGCTCGGTATCGAGGTCCGGCTGAACACCCGCGCCGACGCCGAGCAGATCATCGCCGAGAAGTTCGACGACGTGATCGTCGCGACCGGCGTCGTGCCGCGCATCCCGAGCTTCCCCGGCGTCGATCACCCGATGGCGATGTCGTACGCCGACGCCGTGCTCGGACATCGGGAGATCGGCAAGCGCGTGGCCGTGATCGGTGCCGGCGGCATCGGTTTCGACGTCAGCGAGTTCCTCACCACCGACGAGTCGCCGACGATGAATCTCAAAGAGTGGGAACAGGAATGGGGCGTGACGGAGGATCCGGAGAAGCCCGGCTTCGTCACCAAGCCGCGGCCGCTTCCGCCGGTGCGTCAGGTCTACCTGGTCCAGCGCAAGGTCGGTAAGCAGGGCAAGTCCCTCGGCAAGACCACCGGCTGGGTCCATCGCGCGACGATGAAGATGAAGGGCGTCGAGCAGATCAGCGGCGCCACCTACGACAAGATCGACGACCAGGGGCTGCATCTGAGCTTCCGCGACGACGAGGGCAACGTCACCGACACCCGCGTGCTCGAGGTCGACAACGTGGTGATCTGCGCGGGCCAGGAGTCGGTACGCGATCTGGTCGATCCGTTGACGCTGGCCGGGGTCACGACGCATGTGATCGGCGGGGCCGATTACGCCGGCGAGCTCGACGCCAAGCGCGCGATCCGGCAGGGCACCGAGGTCGCCGCCGGCATCGACTGACGCTCGGTCTCGGCGCGAGAGGCGGCGGCTACCATTGCGACATGCCGGTACCGCCGCCCTCCGCCACCGCCCGTGCCGTCGTCACCGGGGCCTCGTCCGGGATCGGACGGGAACTCGCACGCGCGCTGGCCGCCCGGGGTCATTCGGTCATCCTCGTCGCCCGTCGGGGCGACCTTCTCGAGGAACTAGCCGGCGAACTCCGCACGGCACACGAGGTCTCGGTCGAGGTCCGCGCGGTCGACCTGTCGGACCCGACGAAGGTGGAAGTGCTCGCCGCCGAGTTCGCGGGCCGCGAGATCTCGATCCTCTGCAACAACGCGGGCATCGCGACCTTCGGGCCGGTCGCCGACCTCGACGCCGACTACGAACGCGCGCAGGTTCGGCTCAACGTCAACGCGGTCCACGACCTCACCCTGGCGGTGCTCCCGCACATGGTCAGGCGCGGCTCGGGCGGCATCCTGATGGTCGGGTCGGCCGCCGGAAACATGCCGATTCCCAACAACGCGACGTACGCGGCATCGAAAGCCTTCGTGAACAGCTTCAGCGAGTCCCTGCGCGGCGAGGTGTGCGGGCAGGGCGTGCACGTCACCCTGCTCGCGCCCGGCCCGGTGCGTACGCACACTCCCACCCCGGACGAGGCGTCCATCGTCGACAAGGTCGTCCCGGACTTCCTGTGGCACTCCTCGGCCAAGGTCGCCGAGATGAGCTTGGATGCCTTGGCGCACAACAAGATGCGCGTCGTGCCAGGCACCCTGTCCAAGGCGATGTCGGTGGCCGGCGGGTACACACCGCGCGGGGTGGTGGCCCCGATCGTCGGTGGGTTCTACCGCAAGTTCAGCGCGGAGTAGGAGTCGTCCGGGCGCCGTTCAGCGCCGCCGGCGACGCCCCGTGCCGAAGATCGCGCGACTGAATTCACGTCCGGCCGCGCTCGCCGCCGATCGCAGGAAACTCTGCATCGGCTTGCTCGTGAGCACCTCGGTCAGGAGCCCTGGCTCCTCCGGCATCGGCTCCGGGGCCGGCGTCGGCGGCACGGGTGCCGGTGCGTCGGCGGGCTCCCCCGGTGCGAGGGTGTTGGCGGCCAGGATCTCGTACGCCGACTCGCGGTCGATGGGCGTGCCGTACTTCGCGTACAACGGCCCGGCTTTCGCCGCCGAGGTGACAGCGTCGGCGCCGATCGCCTCCATCGCCGACCGGGGCGCTCGGACCACCGTCCACGCCACCGGGGTCGGCGCACCGCGCTCGGACACGTCACGACCGCCTCGCCCGTACCGAGAGAGGTCAGCACCTGCTCGAGGTCGTAGACCTCCGACACGGGGTAGGTCTTGACCGTCGTACGCAGCGCCTTCTGGTCGTCGGGGGTGAAGGCGCGCAGCGCGTGCTGGATCCGGGCACCCAGCTGGGACAACACTTCTTTCGGGATGTCCGTCGGCAGCTGGGAGCAGAAGAACACGCCGACGCCCTTCGACCGGATCAGTTTCACCGTCTGCACGACCTGGTCCACGAAGGCTTTCGACGCGTCGTCGAACAGCAGATGCGATTCGTCGAAGATGAAGACCAGCTTCGGTTTGTCGAGGTCGCCCACCTCCGGCAGGAACTCGAACAGATCGGCCAGAATCCACATGAGGAAGGTCGAGAAGAGCGCGGGGCGGGCCGCCTGGGTACCGAGCTCGAACAACGTGATGATGCCGCGTCCGTCGGGCGCCGTCCGGATGAGGTCGGCGGGATCGATCTCGGGTTCGCCGAAGAACGTGTCACCGCCGTCGGCCTCGAGATTCGACAGCGCCCGCAGGATCACGCCGGCGGTCTGCCGCGACACCCCGCCGATCCCCTTCAGTTCGGCCTTGCCCTCGTCGCTGGTGAGGAAGGCGATGACCGACCGCAGATCCTTCAGATCGAGAAGCGGCAAGGCCTTCTTGTCCGCCCAGTGGAAGATGAGGCCCAGCGTCGACTCCTGGGTGGCGTTGAGCCCCAACACCTTACTGAGCAGGATCGGCCCGAACGAGGTGATGGTCGCACGGATCGGTACCCCGATTCCCTCCGCACCCAGCGAGACGAACTCGACCGGGTGCGCTGCCGGTTGCCAGTCGTCGCCGGTCTGGTGGGAGCGTTCGGCGATCTTGTCGTTGCCCACGCCCGCTCGGCTGAGTCCGGACAGGTCGCCCTTGATGTCGGCCATGACGACAGGAACGCCGTTGCTCGACAGTTGCTCGGCGATGAGCTGCAGCGTCTTGGTCTTTCCCGTCCCGGTCGCGCCGGCAACGAGACCGTGCCGGTTCATCATCGACAGCGGGATTCGGACCTTCGCCGCGGGATCCACCTGCCCCGCCACCGAGACGGCGCCCAGTTCGAGTGCGGCGGTGCTGAACGCGTATCCGGCGGCGATGTGCTGCGCCGGACTGGAGGCTTCGGTCACGAGCACACGATAGACCTCGGGGGCCGATGTCCCGCGGATTCGCGCGCGAGGTTGGCTAAGGTTGTCGGGTGCAGGACAAACTGGTGTGGATCGACTGCGAGATGACCGGACTCCGACTCGAGTCGGACAAACTCATCGAGATCGCGGCCCTGGTGACCGACGGCGACCTCAACATCCTCGGCGACGGTGTCGATGTCGTGATCCACGCCGACGACGAGTCGCTGGCGTCGATGCCCGACGTGGTGACCAAGATGCATGCGGCCTCGGGTCTCACCGAGGAGGTGCGGGCGTCCACCGTCACCCTCGCCGAAGCCGAGAAGCTGGTGCTCGACTACATCCGCAAGCATGTGACCACCGCCGGCGCGGTCCCCCTCGCGGGCAACTCGATCGGTACCGACCGTGGATTCATCACGCGGGACATGCCCGAACTCGACGCCTACCTGCACTACCGCATGGTCGACGTCAGCTCGATCAAGGAACTGTGCCGGCGCTGGTACCCCAAGGTCTATTTCGGCCAGCCCGAGAAGGGCCTCGCGCATCGGGCCCTCGCGGACATCCGCGAGTCGATCCGGGAACTCCGCTACTACCGGGCCGCGGCGTTCGTGCCCGCCCCCGGCCCGGACACCGATGCCCTCGCCGAGATCGTCAAAGACCTCGGCCCCGCCTGAACACGCAGGTCGGGTAACCGATTGGAGTTCTGCGGCACCGACCCGCTAGAGTGTTGATGGCTCTGAGACCCGGCGCTGACGCCCAGGTTTCCGACGCCGATGGTGGATGTAGTTCAGTTGGTAGAGCACCAGGTTGTGATCCTGGCTGTCGCGGGTTCGAGTCCCGTCATCCACCCCGACGAAGCCCCGTCTGCGATCCGCAGGCGGGGCTTTTTGGTGCTGCGGTCTCTTCCCCGGCTTGCTGTCGATATCCGGAATCGCCGTACGTCACCATGGTGTCGGACCGATCCGGTTCGGCATCATGGCCACATCAGTCGGCCGAGACTGGAGGAACGATGAAGTACGCATTGCTGCTCATGGGACATGTCAACGATCCGGCCTGTGGTGAGGACGGTGGCGCCAGCCCCGAAGAGTTCTTCGCCTTCGACGAGGAGATCACCAAGGCCGGTGTCGTCGTCAACTCCTTCGCGCTGGAGGACGAGCGCGCGGTGGTGCACACCGACGACAGCGGCGAGCGGGTGGTCGCGTCGTCCGGGCCGTTCGCCGAGGTGCGGGAGTTCGTCGGCGGGGTGTACGTCATCGACGTCGCGAACGTCGACGAGGCGATCGAGTGGGCCCGCCGCAGCCCCGGTTCGGCGCCCGGCGGCCATGTCGAGATCCGGCCGCTCGCACCGTACTGAGCGATGACGAACAATTCACACCGTTCGGCGGCCACGGATTCCGCAGGGTCCGTGGCCCGCCGGGCGGTGTCGGCCGTCGATCGCGACGTCCGTTCTCGTGTACTCGCCACGCTCACGAAGAAGTTCGGCGATCTCGACCTCGCGGAGGACGCGTTGCAGGACGCGATCGCGCAGGCCCTGATCACCTGGTCGCGTACCGGAGTCCCGGATTCACCGGAGGCATGGCTGACGACGACGGCCAAACGCAAGGCGCTCGACGTGGTGCGGCGTGAATCCGTCCTCGCCGGGAAACTGGCCCGCCTGCACACCGAGAGCGAACGTGCCTCCACCCCTGCGGAGTTCGCAGACCCGGCCGAGGCGCCGCCACCGGGGTTGCCGGACGAACGCCTCGGCATGTTCTTCGCCTGCACCCATCCCGTGCTCCGCGCCGAGGACCGGATCGCGCTCACCCTCCGGTTCGTCGCCGGGCTGACCACCGCGGAGGTCGCGCATGCGCTGCTGATCCCGGTACCGACGACCCAGCAGCGAATCGTGCGCGCCAAGAAGCGGATCGGCGCGCTGGGTGTTCCGTTCGCGCCGCCGCGCGAGGGCGATCTCCCGCGTCGGCTCGGCGGGGTCCTGCGAGTCATCTACCTGCTGTTCTCCGAGGGGTTCGCGCGCTCGACCGGGGACGCGCACATCCGCGACGATCTCACCGAGGAAGCCATCGGCCTCGCTCGGACCCTGCGCGCACTGCTCCCACGCGCCGAGACGACCGGACTGCTCGCCCTTCTGTTGCTCACCCAGTCCCGCCGGCCGGCTCGACTCGACTCCGACGGCCGACCGGTTCCGCTGGATGACCAGGATCGCCGGCTCTGGGACCGGGCGCTCGTCGCCGAGGGCGTCGCGCTCGCGGAACACGCTGCGGCACAAGCAGACGCCGGTCTGTACACGATCCAGGCGGCGATCGCGGCCGTGCACGCCGAGGCCGCCACCGCGGACGAGACCGACTGGACCCAGATCGCCGTCCTGTACCGACTACTCGAAGCGCACGACCCCGGACCCGTGGTGCGCGTCGGTCGCGCAGTCGCCGTCGGGCGTGCCTACGGTCCGGCCCGCGGCATCGCGATGCTCGATCGGTTGCAGGCGGACACACAACTCGACCGGTTCCGGCCCTTTCACATCGCCCGTGCCCTCACGCTGAGCGAACTCGGCGACGACCGCGGCGCGGCGACCGCATACCGCCGCGCGCTCGAACTACCCGGCAACGGCGCCGAGGACGACTATCTCGCCGACGCCCTGTCCGGGCTCTTCACCGACCCGGTCCGAGACGACAGGAAGCTGGGCGAGATGTGATCTCGTTGCAGAAGCCGTCGTCCAGTCGGACGAATAGGTGTCAACCTCACTRCGCCGAACCCGCGATGTATCACACTGAGATCCCCGTCTAGGTGCCAGCGAACGCCAGCGTCAACGTGCTTTACACAATCGAGGCGGATGCCCCTCACGTGTCGATCGCGTATGCCCCTGGACAGTGGCAGGACTATGTGATTCCGTACTCGAACCTCGCCGGACGGTACTCACTGACACTCAACACCGGACCTGCGACCAGGCCGGCCGCAATGTACATCGCCGCAATCGGCTACGGGACGGTGCACTGCCGAATACGCGTCTCCGGTCAGGTCGTTGCTGTGGACAATTCACGGTCCGTCGTTGTCTGCCAGGCGTGACCTCCCGACCGCCAGACTTTAACTCGACCGGCAGACTTCGATCGAGGTCTGCCGGTCGAGTTGAAGTCCAGGGGTCGGGGGGTCGACGGCGCCCGGGGACCTTCGTCCCCGAAAGTCCCCGAAGCCGGGCGCATGGGCATGCCTCGCAGTAACGTTCACCACATGCCTTCCTACTGGGTCATGCCTGCCGTTGCCCTGATCTCGTGCATCATCATCGGGATCGGGTTCATCATCGGGATCCCGGGCGGCGACGACAACGACTGAGTTCGACGCCCTGAACTGATCTCGACCACACGGCCGCGCCGTCAGGGTGTGTGCCGCGATGACACCGCACGTCTGCCGGTGTCGTCCGACGCCCGGAAGGACGGCACGTGGACCTCACGCGCAGACAGTTGATGGCCGGTGCCGCCGCGACCGCCGCCGCGGCCGGGCTCGGGTCCGGCCTGTCCGCCGCCCCGGCCGGCGCGTCGCCCCCGGGGTCGACGAGTTACCTCGTCGGCTGCGGCATCGGAGATGTCACGGGCGCGGTCGCCGGCCAGGGCATGATGGGGTATTCGAATCCAGAGCAGGTCGCGGCCGGGCTCCTGCAGCGTTGCTGGGCGCGGGCCTACATCATCGTCGATCCCGCCACCGGGCAGCGCGTCGTCTTCCTGACCGCCGACCTCGCGTGCCTGTTCCAGTCGCACCACATGGGCCTGATGGTCAAGCTGCGCAACCGATTCGGCTCCTTGTACACCGAATCGAACGTGAATCTGAACGCACAGCACACGCACGCCTCCTGCGGCGGCACGTCCTGGGACTACGCGTATTCGCTCGCCGCGTTCGGGTTCAAGAAGAACTCCTACGACGCCGAGATCGACGGCATGTTCGCCGCGATCGTTCGCGCGCACGAGAATCTCGCGCCCGGCAGCGTCACGATCGGCCGCGAGGAACTGCACGACGCCAGCCGGAATCGATCCCGGGTCGCCTTCGACGCGAACCCGTCGGCAGACAAGCGGCACTTCCCCGATGCGATCGACCCTCAGGTGACGGTGCTACGACTGCGGCAGCACGACGCCTCCGGCGGCCGGGATGTCGGTGCCATCACCTGGTTCCCGACACACGGCACGTCTCTCACCGACCGCAACGTCCTCATCGCCGGCGACAACAAGGGTTACGCGAGCCACCTGTGGGAGCGAACCCAGCCCGGGTTCGTGGCCGCGTTCCCACAGACCAACTCCGGCGACATGACGCCGAACCTCGCACTCGCGCAGTTCGATCCGCGCGGACCGACATCGGACAACAGACGCAACTGCGAACTCATCGGCGAGCGTCAGTACGTCGCCGGACGGCGAGGCTTCGAGGCGGCCCGCCCGATGACCCGGGGCGGCGTCGACTCCATCGTGCGGTACGTCGACATGTCGGCGGTCCGGATCTCCGGTACCTACACACCCGACGGCCGACCGGCGTCGACCACCCCCGCGATGATGGGTGCCGGCGCGGTCGCGACCAGCAGCGAGGACAACTACGAGCAACCGCTCCCCTTCCTCGTGGAGGGCATGACCAATCCCCTCGTCACCGCGCTCGGCGGAGACCGCGTCCCGCCGATCGCACCGTGGATGCGAGACATGCAGGCGCCCAAACTGATCGCGTTCCCGCTCGGTCTGCTGCCGCCCTCGGGCTGGATCCCGGCGGTGGTGCCGCTGCAGCTCATGCGCATCGGCGAACTCGTGCTCGTCGCCGTACCCGCCGAGGTCACCGTCGTCGCGGGTCTGCGGCTGCGTCGAGTGGTCGCCGACGAACTGCGGACCGACGTCGACAACGTCCTCGTGCAGGGGTTCGCGAACGCCTACACCCAGTACGTCACGACGCCCGAGGAATACGACCTGCAGCACTACGAAGGCGGCGAGACCCAATTCGGGCGGTACACCCTGTCCGCCTACCTGCAGGAGTTCGCCGCGCTCGCCGCGGCCATGTCGTCCGGACGCCGGATCGGCCGTGGTCCGGCGCCGGTCGACAAGTCCGGACTGCAACCCGACCTGGTGCCCCCGGTCCCCGCCGACCGTCCGATACCGGGCCGACGCTACGGCGACGTCCTGCGTGAACCCGACGCCACGTACCGCCCCGGTTCGATCGTGACCGTGCAGTTCGTCGGCGCGCATCCCAACAACGACTTCCGGCACGGCCGGACCTATCTCGAGGTGCAGCGGCGTACCGGCAGCGAGTGGACGACGGTCGCCGACGACAACGACTGGTCCACGGAGTTCCGGTGGGCGCGCCCGGCCGGCAGCACCGACACGTCGCGGATCACGATCACCTGGCGGTCGCCGACGGACGCGTCCGGGATGTACCGCATCCGCTACTTCGGGGACAGCCGCGATGCGAACGGGTCGACGAGGCCCGTCTCCGGGACGAGTCGCACGTTCCGCGTCGGGTCCCGCTGACGCACGGACGCCACCGACCGCGCTGCGGTTCGGTGGCGTCCGAAGGCGTGCTGAGCGTCAGGCGTTGTCGGCGTTGCCCTTGCGCCACACCGACCACGGGATGTTCCAGTCGCCGAGACCATCGGTGCCCGACAATGTTCCGCCCGTGGTGTTCTTCACGATGACCGGGTCGCCGCGGAGGGTGTTCTCCATGACCCAGAGAGCGTTCTCCGGACTCAGGTTCAGGCAGCCGTGACTCGTATTGGTGTTGCCCTGCGCCCACACCGACCATGGTGCGGAGTGGAAGAAGATGCCGCTGTAGGACATCCGGGTCGCGTAGTCGACCGGGGTGCGGTAACCGTTCGACGAATTGACCGGCACGCCGTAGGTCGACGAGTCCATGATGATGTGGTCGTGCTTGTCCGAGACCAGGTAGATGCCGTTGTCGGTCTCGTCGCCGGCCTTGCCCATCGACGTCGGCATGGTCCGGATGACCTTGCCGTCGCGTTCGAAGACGACCTGCTTGGTGTTGTCGTCGGCCGTGACGATCATCGAGCGTCCGACGGTGAAGTTGGTCCGCACGTTCTCCTGGCCGAAGAGTCCGTCACCCAGGTCGATGCCGTAGGTGTTGACCGCGACCCGCACCTTGGTGCCCGGCTTCCAGTACTCCGCCGGCCGCCACCGGACCTCGCTCGGGCTGATCCAGTAGAAGGCCCCTTCGACCGGAGGGTCGGTGGTGATCCGGATGGCGCGCTGCGCCGCACGACGATCCGCGATCGGCTCGTCGAACTTCACCGCGACCGGCTGTCCGATACCGACGGTCTCGCCGGGACTCGGTGTCAGATACGCCTGCGTCAGGTTGTTGGGGCTGCTCGTGGTGAAGGTGACCTTCTTGGTGACCGCACCACCGATGCCCACCGCGTCGGTCTCCAGGGTGTAGGTGCGGTTGTAGCCCAGGGCCTCGTTGCTGACCCACACCGTGTCGTTGTCGGCGAGGGTGCCCTTGACGGGGGTGCCGTCGGACTTCTTGATCAGCACCCGGCTGATGGTGCCCTCACTGGTCTTCACCTTGATGGGCGCACCCGGCTGCACGCCGACGGCGTTGTCGTTCAGGGGACGTTCGGCCCACTCGGTGATCTCGAGACCCGGCTTGAGCAGATCGTCGAAGAGACTCGAACTGCTGACGTTGTCGGAGTACGACGCCTCCTGCGTGCACGACGTCACCAGCGCGACGATTGCCAACATCACACCGCTGATGATCAGCGGCATCCGCCGAGTACGACCGATCCCCATCTCACTCCCGCCTGTCGACGCCCCGACCCCGAACCGGTCGGTCACGCTGCCTCGCAACCTTGAGAACACTGCACACCCCGAATCCGAAACGGACATTCCGAACCCCGATGTCGCGGACCAGTGTACGAGAAATCGGACCGAACGCTTCGGCCGTCATCCATTCGAGCGGCGTGTTGCGCACCCGAAACGCCGAACGTTCATCTGCCGTTCATCGACCACCGGCCGCGGTCGAAACCGTCTGAGACGCCACAAGACGCCTCGCTCGATGCGAGACGTCTTGAGTACTCTGTGCGCCATCAGGGACTCGAACCCCGAACCCGCTGATTAAGAGTCAGCTGCTCTGCCAATTGAGCTAATGGCGCTTGGCGGTGCGAGATGGAACCTTACAGGACCCCCGCGGCAGAAGTGAAATCGCCTGGTCGGAGCGGCTTCTGCCGTTCGACGGGCCCGTGCGGACGAGGTCGCGCCGCCGATTGCTGGATCAGCGGGTCATCGCGAGGCGACCTTGCGGACGACGACGAGCAGGACCAGGGCGCCGACCCCGGCGAGTGCGTACTTCACCGCAGGCGTCTGCAGTGTCGCGAGAGCCTTCGACTTGGCGTCGTCGGCGAGCCGCTGGGGGTTGGCGCGCTCGGCCAGCGCGTCGAGCGTACTGGCGAGGTCCTCACGGGCCTTGGCGATGTCCTGCTCGATACGTTCGGTATCTCCGGCCACGTTGCATCCTTCCGGCGCTTCTCGTTGGTCTTCTCACTTCCCGGCCGCCGCACGACCTCTCGGCGCCGGGGACGAACCGCCAGATGGCAGCGTCTCGATGCTACGACATCCCGGCATCCGGGCATGTCGCCATGCACTAGCCTGGCTCTCATGGCTGAGACCACCACCCGACTGTCCGTGGGCGACACGGCGCCGTCGTTCACGCTGCCCGACGCGAACGGCGACCCGGTCTCGTTGTCGGACTACGCCGGCCGCAAGGTCGTCGTCTACTTCTATCCCGCAGCGGCCACCCCGGGGTGCACCAAGCAGGCGTGCGATTTCCGCGACAACCTCGGCGAGCTGAACGAGGCCGGGATCGCGGTCCTCGGCATCTCCCCCGACAAGCCCGCGAAGCTGGCGAAGTTCGTCGAGGCCGAGGGCCTGACGTTCCCGTTGCTCAGCGACCCGGAGAAGAAGGTGCTCACCGAGTGGGGCGCATTCGGGGAGAAGAAGATGTACGGCAAGACCGTCACCGGCGTCATCCGGTCGACGTTCCTGGTCGACGCCGACGGCACGATCGAACTCGCGCAGTACAACGTCCGGGCCACCGGACACGTCGCCAAGCTGCGCCGCGACCTGTCCGTCTGAGCCGGCCCCGATGCCCGAGTCCGCCGAACCGCTGGTGCCGCGCAAGCGGCCCACTCAGGAACGCAGCAAGCGCAAGTTCCAGGCGATGCTCGAAGCAGCACGCGAGCTGTTGATCGACGTCGGGTTCGAATCGCTGACCTGCGAGGAGATCGCGACCCGGGCCGAGGTCCCCATCGGCACGCTCTATCAGTACTTCGCGAACAAGTACGTCATCGTGTGCGAGCTGGACCGCCAGGACACCGTCGACGTCCGCGAGGAACTCACGGCGTTCTCCTCGGAGGTGCCGTCCCTGGAGTGGCCCAGCCTGCTCGAGAAGTTCCTCGATCACCTGGCGGCCCTGTGGCGCACCGACCCGTCGCGGCGGGCGGTGTGGCTGGCCGTCCAGTCGACACCGGCGACCCGCGCCACGGCGTCGCTGAACGAACGGGTGCTCGCCGAACAGGTCGCGCGGATCATCGCGCCGCTCACGCCGTCGCAGCGCGAACGCCGCGAGATGATGTCCCAGGTGCTCGTCCACACGGCCTACTCGCTGCTGAGCTTCTCCGTACAGGACGGCCACGACCACGACGAGACCGTCGCCGAACTCAAGCGGATGCTCGCGGGCTATCTGCTGCTCGAGGAGTCGACGACGGTCTGAGAGCCGTGCGGGCTACCTGCCCTCGAGGATGGCCACCGCCGCAGCGGTGTCCCCGTCGTGGGTCAGCGACACGTGCACGGTCGTGTCGCGCAGATGCTCGCCGATCTCGCCGGACAGGCGGATGGCCGGACGGCCCCACGTGTCGGTCACGACCTCGATGTCGCTGTGCCGGATCAGCGGCAGCAGCGGAGACCGCGAGAAGCGGCTCACCGACCACGCCTTCACGACGGCCTCCTTGGCCGCCCAGCGGGCGGCCAGATGCCGGGCGTCGTCGCCGGTCCCGGCGGCCGAGTCCCGACGCTCGCCGACCGTGAACCGGTCGGCGAACGTCGTACCCGGCTGCCGGAGCTGCTCGCCGAACTCCGGGATCGACACGATGTCGATGCCCACACCGAGCACGCTCATCCCTTGGGAGTCACTCGCGCCGTTCGCGTCACCGGGTGTCACCGACCACCCGCCACCGGCTCACCGGCGACGTAGACGTCGGCGCCGTCCAGACGGGTCTGCGGGTCGAGGAGCATGCCCGCCTCGGCGTCGTGCTCGTCGACCGACTCGTCGAAGCGACGGTTCGGCGGTCGCTGGTAGGCGGGCTCGCCACCGCAGATCGACTGCAGGAAGCGCTGACTGCCCTGGCGGGTCCGCTCGTCGGCGCGCTGACGGTAGGCGTCGCGCTCCTCCGGGTTCAGCGAGGCGATGAACGCCTCCGGGTGCACCACCGCGATCAGTCCGGACACGTGACCGAAGCCGAGGCTGGTCAGCAGGCCGGCCTTGAGCGGGAACCGCTCTCCGAGCTGCAGCGTCTCGCGCGGCCACACCAGGTGCGGGTACTCGGCCATCTTGTCGTCGACACAGTCGAGGCTGCGGTTGGGCGGGATCACGCCGTCACGCAGGATCTGGCACAGACCGATGAGCTGGAAGGCCGCCGCGCCGCCCTTGGCGTGACCGGTCAGCGACTTCTGCGACACCACGAACAGCGGTGCGCCCTTGCCGCGGCCGATGGCCGCCGCGAGCCGCTCGTGCAGTTCGGACTCGTTCGGATCGTTCGCCTTGGTGGAGGTGTCGTGCTTGGACACGACCGCCACGTCGTCGGCGCTGACACCGAGCGAACCGAGCGCACGTGCCAGCGGCGAGGACAACGACCCGCGAGCCGCGCCCAGGGCACCGAGACCCGGAGCCGGGATCGAGGTGTGCACACCGTCGCCGAAGCTCTGCGCCCACGCGACCACACCGAGCACCGGCAGACCCATCTCGGCCGCCACATCGCCGCGGGCGAGCAGGATCGTGCCGCCGCCGGCCGACTCGACGAACCCGCCGCGTCGGCGATCGTTGGCACGCGAGAACCGGCGATCGTCGATGCCGCGCGCGGTCATCTTCGCCGAGTCGGCGGTCGCCGACATCGCGCCGAAGCCGACGATGCCCTCGATACCCAGGTCGTCGAAGCCGCCCGCCACCGCGAACAGCGCCTTGCCGAGGCGGATCTTGTCGACGCCCTCCTCGACCGACACCGCGGCGGTCGCACATGCCGCCACCGGGTGGATCATCGCGCCGTAGCTACCGACATACGACTGGACCACGTGTGCCGCAACGATGTTCGGCAGGGCCTCCTGCAGGATGTCGTTGGCGTTGGCCTCGCCCAGCAGGGTGTTGACGTACAGGTCGCGCATGGAGGTCATGCCGCCCATACCGGTGCCCTGCGTGTTGGCGACCAGGCCGGGGTGCACCCAGCGCATCAGTTCGCTCGGCGTGAAGCCCGACGACAGGAAGGCGTCGACCGTGGCCACCAGGTTCCACAGGGCGACCCGGTCGATCGACTCGACCATGTCGGGGCTGACGCCCCAGCGGGTCGGGTCGAAACCGGTCGGGATCTGCCCGCCCACGGTCCGGGTCAGCGCGAACTGGCGCGGAACGCGGATCTCGGTGCCCGCCAACCGGGTGACCTGCCAGTCACCGTCGGCGTTCTGCGTGACCCGGGTCTTCTCCGGGTTGGCACTGGCGAATGCTCGCGCCTCGGCCTCGGAGTTGACCGTGAAGGTCAGGTCCTCGTCGACGAAGACCGAGGTCAGCAGCGGCGAGGTGTTGTCGACCATCGCCCCGTCGTCGGCGTAGCGGCGGATACCGCAGCGGGCGACGACCTCGTCGTGGTACCGCTCGGCGATCTCGCTCTCCGGCACCGGGTCTCCGGACGCGGTGTCGTACCAGCCCGGCTTCGGCGCCGAATCCCAGTGCACCAGTCCGGTGTTCCAGGCAAGCTCGAGAACGCCTGCGGCCGACAGCTTCTCGTCGACCTCCATCTCGAAGCGGGTGCGGGCCGAACCGAACGGACCGAGCTCGCCGGCACCCACGATGACCACGAGGTCCTCGGGTCGGGCGTCGATCGACGGCCACTGCGGACGCATCGCCTTCGGGGCGCGCGCCGGTGCCGGCAGCGCCGCGACGGTCGTCGCCGACTCCTCGTCGGTGTCCGCGGACTCCTCGGCAGCCGCCGCCGCGGTGGCCGCGAGCGCCTTGAGGTCGGTCGAGCTGTCCAGGCCGCCGGTGAAGTCGGCCAGGATCGGCGCACTCACCGCGGCCGACCGCTGCTCGGGGCTGCACAGGGTCAGCAGGTTCGCCGCCATCTCGTCGGTGCTCCAGGTGCGCACACCCGCCGCCTCGACCGCGTCGACCATCCCGTCGTTGTGACCCATCAGCCCGGTGCCGCGCACCCAGCCGATCAGGGCGTGGGCGAGCGTCGTCTTGGAACCCCAGGACTCCTCCGCCGACCAGCGCTGGACGAGTGCGTCGAGCGAGGCCTTGCTCTCGCCGTAGGCACCGTCGCCGCCGAACATGCCGCGGTTCGGCGAACCGGGCAACACGACGTGCACGCGGGCCGCGATGTCGTGATCGGAATGGACGTCGGCGAGACCGCCGATGAGTCGCTCCACCGACCAGAGGAGCACCTTCATCTCCAGCTCGGCGCGACCACCGGCGTCGGTGAGATCACCGGCGACCCGAGGTGCGGCGAACGGGAACAGCAGCGTCGGCTTCATCGCCGGCTTCACGACTGCCGTTGTGCCGCCGAGGTTCTCCGTCTGCTCCCCCGCGAGCCAGCCGACGAGGTCGTCGACATCGGCGTACGACGCCATGTTCGCCGGGACGATCCACAGCGCGGCACCGGCCCGGGCGTTCTCGCGGTACAGCTTCTTGTAGAAGGCGAGACGGTCGGAGTTCAGGCGCGAGGTCGTGGCGATCACGGTCGCGCCGCCGGCCAGCAGCCCGGCGACCACGCCGGCGGCGATCGAACCCTTGCTCGCACCGGTCACCACGGCGATCTCGCGGCTGTAGGCACCCTTCTCCGGATTCTCCGCAGCGTGCGCGATCGCGCCGAAGACGCGGCCGTGCACGGCGTTTCCGTTCGCGAGGGCCTTGCCCTGCCACCAGGTGGCGTGGTCGGCGACGGTGTCACCGGCTCCGGCGAACCCGCCGACGATGGTGTCGAAGTCGGCGTCGAGGTCCTGCTCGTCGGTCAGCCAGAGTCGGACGAGATCCTCACGGGCGGTTGCCCACCGGTCGTCGATGAGGACGACCTTGGCCGCGTCGAAGGCCGGCGCCACGGTACGGGCCCAGTCCGACCCGAGTTCGGCGCTGACCAGCTCGGCGAGCTCGGCATTCGGGTCGGCCGCGGCCTCGGCGAGATCGGCGACCTCGGCGAGTCCGAGCTTGTCCAGCAGGGTGTACGCGGCCGAGGCCAGCGCGCCGGACCGGCCGGTGATCTGCTCGGTGAACTCTCCCAGCGCCGCGGCGTCGACCGTTGCGCCACCACCGGATTCGGCGGCCGGCTTGCCGACCGGGATGCCCTTGACCGCACCCACCGCGGACACGGCCTTGTCGATGAGGGCGTCGAGGGAATCGGTGTTCGTCAGCGGGCCGTCGAGCAGATTGCCCAGCGCCTCGCCGCGGACGGACGCGCCGTCCCTGGTGCCCAGCGCCAGCGCGACCGTGGTGTGCAGACCCCACCCCGGACCCAGCTGCCAGACACCCGACACGCGGTCGGTGATGTAGTTCTGGCGCTTGCCCAGCGGGCCGAGCACCTTGCGGACCTGGTCGCTGACCGCATCGGTGAGCACCGCACCCAGCGGCCGGTAGCCACGGGCGAGGGTCTCCACGGTCGACGACAGCGCGGTCATGTCGGCTTCGGCGGCACCGTCGATGGCGCCGAGCCCGAGCTCACCGCCGATGTCGAGGAGCAGCTGGTTACGACGCGACGACACGCCGTCGCAGAGCGCCTCGATCGTGTCCGCGGACCCGATCTGGTCGACGCGCATCTTGGTCCACAGCGCGATCACGGACTTCACCGCATCCGACGGCGTGAACGCGATGTCGTCGGGACGCGGGCCGCCGGCTGGTGCCGCCGGTGCCGCGGGAGCAGCAGGCGCGGGCGCCGCCGCGGCGGCCGGAGCCGCGTCCGCCGCCGACGTCTCGGCCGCTGCGGGAACGTCGAGCTCGTCCTCGTCGGGCTCGTGCCCGGCGTCCTTGGCCAGGATCGTGTCGGTGTCGCGCTCGACGTTGAGCACCTCGGTGGTGGCCGCGGCGTAGTCGTCGAGCTTGAGGGTGTTGGTGGCCAGACCCGACAGCGTCGGGGCGCCCTTCAGACCGATCTCGACGAAGCGCTGGACTCCCAGCCCGTTCCGCTCGGGACCGCTGAACAGCAGTTCCTGGGTCTCGATCCACCGCACCGGGCTGGCGAACTGCCAGGCGAGCAGCTCGATCAGGATCACCCGGGCCAGTTCGTTCGGGGTCGCCTCCCAGGCGTCCCAGTCGGCGAGGACCTCGTTCAGCGGATCCGACGGCACCAGCGCCGCGATCTCCTCGACGAAGTCGCGTCCGAGGTTGAACAGGCGCGGCACCAGGTTGGGGATGTAGCGGCCGATCAGGATGTCGATGTCGATGTCGGCGGGCAGCAGCTCGGCGAGCTTGCCGCGGAACTCCGGGACCCCGGCGCGCAGCACGCTCGAGTGGAACGGGACGTCGATGCCCGGGATCAGGATGAACGCGCGCTTGCCCCCGAACTCCGCACGCCGCCGGTCGATCTCGGCCTCGAGCAGTTCGAGACCGCGAACCGTGCCGGCGATCGCGTACTGCGAGCCGAGGAGGTTGAGGTTGACGACCTCCAGGAACTCGCCGCCCGCGGCGCCCACGCCGGACACGAAGTCGGTGACCTCGGCGTCGGCCAGACCGAACTGGCTCGGCCGGATGGCGGCCATCCGATAGTCACTGCGCCCCTGTGCATCTCGCGGGACGAGGTGATGCATGGCCTCGCCGCGCTGGAACACGACTTCGAGGACGGCCTCGAGCGGGAGGACGCCGGCACATGCGGCGAGCGCGTTGTACTCACCGACCGAGTGACCACACGTGATGGCACCCTCGACGAAGCCACCGGACTCCTTGAGCTCGGCGATCTGCGCGACACCGAGCGTCGCCATGGCGACCTGGGTGAACTGCGTCAGGTACAGCACGCCGTCGGGGTGGTTGTAGGTGGTCCCGTTGGCGACGAGCGTCGTCGGGTTGTCGCGGACCACGGCGAGGATCGAGAAGCCCAGCGCCGCACGGGTGTGCTTGTCGGCACGATCCCAGATCTTGCGGGCGGCCTTCGACCGCGAGCGGGCGTCGAGTCCCATGCCCTTGCTCTGGATGCCCTGGCCGGGGAACGCGTAGACGGTCCGCGGCGCGGCGAGCAGACCGGTCGCGCTCATCACGAGGTTGTCGCCGACCTTGGCGCTGACCTCGACGACCTCGCGGCCGTTGTCGAGACCCACGCGGTCGACGCGCACCGAGATGCGGTCACCGAGCCGGACCATGCCGAGATAGCGTGCGGTCCAGCCGATCAGCGGACGAGGCGACGGCGTCGGATTCTTCGCGTCGGTCGCGGTGACGACCTGCTGCGCGGCGGCCGACAGCCACATCCCGTGGACGATCGGGTCGCCGAGACCGGCCAGCTTCGCGGCTGCGGCGTCGGTGTGGATGGGGTTGCGGTCACCGGACACGACGGCGAATCCGGTCATCCGGTTCGGCGCGGTGATGGTGGCCGTCCGGAGCAGCTTGCGGGTGGCCGACAGTTCGGCGGCGGGTGCACCGCCGGCCCGGGCCGGGTCGGTGAGCTCGGCGGCGCCCAGACGCCCACGGATCGCGAAACGCTCCTCGAGCGTCGCGATCGGGCCGGCTGGTCCGGCGATCTCCACCGTGACCTCGACGACACGACCGACGTCGGCATCCCGGACCGCGCCGGTCCGTGCGGTGACGGTCAGGTCGGCTGCGGTGGCGGGGATCTCCCCGGTCAGCGCGATCGCGTGATCGAGGTGGACCAGGTCGAGCAGACCCTCGACGACCGGGTCACCGGAATCGGTGCGGGCGGCGCCGATGACGCTGAACACGCTCGGCCAGCACGCGCCGACCAGGGTGTCGGGCACGGCGAAACCGAACGGGTCGGTCGGGGTGGTCGGACGCAGGTGCGGCGGCAGGGAGAACCCGGTCACCGCAGCGTGATCGGCGACCGAATCCGGCTGCCAGGAAACGGTCGTGACCGACACGCCGTCGGTCACCTCGGCCAGGCCGCCGCCGGCGGCCACGGTGAGGATCTCGCGCATCGCGGTCGACGCGTCGTCGAGGCCCACCAGCGGCGAACCACCGTCGCGCAGGCTCTCGCCGGCCAGCAGCGGGATACGCACGGAGGCACCCGAGATGGGGACGACGAGATCGAAACGGGTGGCGTCGGAGTCGGCGGAGACCTGCTCCAGGACGGCGCCGCTGACGGCGTGTTCGGCCCGCTCGGGTCCGACCACGGTCCAGGCGTCGCGATCGCCGAGCAGCGCGATCGGGCTCGCCACGATCCGGCCGGCCCAGCTGACGTCGTCGGACTCCAGCACCGAGGTCAGCACGCCGGCCTCCTCGGCCAGCCCGGCCCGGTGCCGGGAGGCGACGGCGACCGGGCGCTCGCCGGTGGCCTGCAGATCGGACGCGACCCGGGCCTCGAACCGATCGAGCAGTTCACCCACGGGCTCGTCGACGCGGGTGATGCCCGCGACGGCGACCGGCCCCGGGATGACGCAGACGGCGTCGGCGCCGTAGCGCGGGTCGTGGGCCTGCCACAGGGAGTCACTGCGCCACCAGCGGCGCACGTCCTTGTCGATCACCGGCACGAAGTTGACGGGCTTGCCGGGGGTGCGGCACAGCTCCAGGAAGAACGCGACGTCCGCGGGATGCAGGATGTCGGTGTCGATCTCGGGGTACACGCTGCCGAGCGCGTCGATCGCGGCATACGCATCGGCGGCGGCGGTGACCTCGGCGAACATCGTCGGGATGGGCCCCGAGTCCTGCGGGTGCATGCGCGCCTCGGTGCGCTGCAGCATCTCCACGAAGCGCTGCTGCCAGGTGATGTCGGCCCACGGGACCTGCTCGCCGCGGGCGTCACCGACGGCCAGCGCGGCGTACCGGTCGAGCCACTCGCGGTAGGTCATGGTGGCGACGTCGCCGAAGTACGGCTTCGCGGTGTCGGCCATCGCGGCGATGATCTCGTCGCGGCGGGCGGCCACGGCGTCGGCGTCACCGGCGACCTCGTCGAGCAACCGGCCGCAGCGCGACGCGGTGTTGTCGACCTCGTGGATGTCGGCGCCGAGCTGCGAGCGGCCGGAGGCCATTCCGGCGGTGGCGTGACCGGCACCGATCCACTCGTCGATGCCGGCGGTGTCGACGAGGAGCTGCTTGACCTCGGGGGTCGTCGTCGCTTCCTTGGCCGCCATGGCGGCGGTGCCGATGAGGATGCCGTCGAGCGGCATCGTCGGGTAGCCGTAGCCGGCCGACCAGCTGCCGGTGAGGTATTCACTGGCGCGCTCGGGTGTGCCGATGCCACCGCCGACGCAGATCACGACGTTCGGGCGGGCGCGGAGCTCGCCGTAGGTCGCGAGCAGCAGGTCGTCGAGGTCTTCCCACGAGTGGTGGCCACCGGCGCGGCCGCCCTCGATCTGCACGATGATCGGGTGATGCGGAACCTCGGCCGCGATGCGCACGACGGACCGGATCTGCTCCACGGTGCCGGGTTTGAAGGCGACGAACCGGAGTCCGGCCTCGACGAACTCGTCGACGAGCGCGACCGCGTCCTCGAGTTCGGGGATGCCCGCCGAGACGATGACGCCGTCGAGCGGGGCTCCCTGCGCGCGGGCCTTCTGCACGATGCGCTTGCCGCCGAGCTGCAGCTTCCACAGGTAGGGGTCGAGGAACAACGCGTTGAACTGCGCCTCGCGGCCCGGCTCGAGCAGATCGGTGAGAGTGGCGATGTTGCGCGCGAAGATCTCCTCGGTGACCTGGCCGCCACCGGCCAGCTCGGCCCAGTGTCCGGCGTTGGCCGCGGCGGCGACGATGGCCGGGTCGACGGTCGTCGGCGTCATGCCGGCGAGCAGCATCGGCGAACGTCCCGTGAGGCGGGTGAAGGAGGTCTCGACGACGGTACGGCCGTCGGGCAGCTCGACAAGGGTGGGCGCGAACTGCGACCACGGGGTCGCGACCTCGGGCACGCCGCCGGGGCTGAACAGGTTGCGCTGTCCGACGCGCAGGGCGGCGGGCACCAGGCCGACGCCCTGCCCGCGGACCAGTGATGCGGTGAGACGGGTCGCGATGTCCCCGGGACCGAAGTCCAGGACCCACTTGGCGCCGCCGGCCACGATCGAGTCGACCGAGGCGACCCAGTCGACGTGCCCGACGAGGATGTCGTGGGCGTGGCGGGTGGCGAGGTCACGGTCGATGCCACAGCGGTCAGCCCACTGGCCGACCAGCTCGACAGCCTCGGCCATAGCCGGGTGGTGGAAGGCCACCGACACCTGCAGGTGGTCGAACTTCGGCGCGAACGGCGCCCCGCCGGTGAGCTTGCGCTTGCGCTCGTCGGCCTCGGTCGCGGCGACCCGCTCACAGAGGGCGGCGAACGCGGCGAGGTGCCGCGGTGCCCCGGACAGCACGACGGCGGTGCGGCTGTTCTTGATGGCGACCACCGGGGCGGTCGTCAGATCGTTGTCGGACAGGCCGGCGCGGTACTGCGCCAGGATCTCGTCGACGCGAGCCGGGCTGACGTTGGTGAGTGCGAGCATCGGCGTGCCGTCGGTGGTGACACCCAGCCCGCGGCGACGCGCGGTCAACGAACCGGCGGCGCCGATGAGGTGCGCGACGGCCAGCAGCAGGCCCTGACCGGACTCGGCGATACGGCCGTCGGCGCCCACCGCATCGGTGGCCAGCGAGCCCTGGGAATGCCCGACCACGGCCTTCGGCGGGAGCACGGCGGTGTCCAGGCCCTGCTTGCGGAGTGCCTCCACGGCGGCGAGCTGGGTGAGCAGCACACCCGGACCCGAGAGGGTGAAATCGGCGAGAGTGGCCTCGGCGGGCACGTCTTCACCTGCGTCGTGCGCGTGCACCCAGGTGAGCGGGTGGAACCCGGACACCCGTGCCACGACGAGTTCGTCGGCAACCGGCTCGACGAGCCGTTCGGCGGAATCGACGATGGTGGCGACCCGGTGTTCCAGGTCGGCGTCGACGACCAGCTCGGTCAGCGTGGGCAGCCATGCGCCGCCCTGCCCGCCGAAGCTGATCGCGTAGGGCTCGCCCTGCGTGAGCCGCTCGATGAGCGTGGTGGTGGGCCGTTCTGCGTTGGCGGCGCCCTGCGAGCCGGAGCGGAACTGGTCGACGGTCACGGATACTCCTCTGTGGTGGTCGGTCTCAGAGTGTGGATTTGCGGAGTGCGTAGGTGCGGTGCAGTAGATGTCTGTGGGTGTTGTGCGGTTGGTCTGCGAGTCGCTGCGGCGCGAAAAACGCTGTCGGCAGCGGCCTTTCCGTGCGCTGACGTGATCGGTCTCGCCGCCGTCGCGCACGACCGGCCGCGGTGGCGACACCGCCGGGTCGAACTAGCTGGTACAACAAAGGAACACGCCTGCCGCACAACAACATTGGCGCGCACCGGTTTTGTCCCGAGCCGGCGTCGGCGTGAACGTGCCACCTATGATGACACACGAAAGTGAGGGAAACCTCATGTTTGTCGGTGACCTGTCGGTATACCGACCAGTAACCGCGCGGGTAACTTTTGGCACCGTGTCAACCACCATGGGAAGCGTCGGAAAACCGCCAGGCCAGGCAACATACCCAGGGGTACGCGTGCGCCCGAACTCTCGCTCGGTCAACCGTTATCAAACCGTTATGTGATGTGGGGCACCCTTGCGCGTCGCGGTCCAGCCGTGCCGCAGGCCGAGTGCCCTCGAGACACCCCACTAGAGTCGGCCGCATGAGCAGTTGCATCTTCTGCGCCATCATCGCGGGCACCTCCCCGGGTCGCATCGTCTACTCCGACGACGACGTCCTCGGGTTCCTCGACATCCGGCCCGTGACCCGCGGGCACACCCTCCTCGTGCCCCGGGTCCACTCCTCCGGGCTCGACGACCTCGACCCCACCCTCGGCGCCGCTCTCTTCCGCGCCGGTCAACGAGTCGCCACCGCGATGAAGACCGGACCGGTGTCCGCCGACGGGGTCAACCTGGCACTGAACGACGGCCGCGCGGCCTTCCAGACCGTCTTCCACACCCACCTGCACGTCGTCCCCAGACACGACGGGGACAAGCTGAGTTTCGCCAAGGGCTTCCTCGTCCGCCGCGACCCCGACCCCGACGAGACCGCCGCTGCGGTGCGCGCCGGGATCGAGTCCGTCGGATGACCTTCGGCGAGCCCGACCCGGACACCGGGGCCGAGACCCGGATTCCGGACGCGGTGGCCGACCTCGTGCGCCGCGCGGAGTGGATCACGGTGTTCAGCGGCGCGGGTATGTCGGCCGAGAGCGGCATCGCCACCTTCCGGGACGCCCAGACCGGTTTGTGGGAGAAGTTCGATCCCGCCGAACTCGCCACCCCGGAAGCGTGGGCGCGCGACCCCGCACTGGTCTGGGGGTGGTACCGCTGGCGCGCCCGCGAAGTGCTTGCCGCGCAGCCCAATGCGGGCCACCGCGCGCTCGCCGAACTCGCCACGAGCCGCACCGTCATGATCGTGACGCAGAATGTCGACGATCTCCACGAGAGGGCCGGCAGCGACGTCGTCAGCCACCTGCACGGCAGCCTGTTCGCCCCCCGGTGTTCGGTCTGTGGGACCCCGTACGACGGCCCGGGCGCATTCCCCGATCCCGGCGACACCGGTACCGCGCCGGACGACCCGCGCGTCGACCCGCCCACGTGTCCGCGCTGCGGCGGGAGGGTGCGGCCCGGCATCGTGTGGTTCGGCGAAGCACTGCCCGAATCGGATTGGCAGCGAGCGGATCAGGCGTTCCGTGCGGCCGAGGTCGTGCTCGTCGTGGGGACCAGCGGGATCGTCTACCCGGCAGCCGCGCTACCCGAACGCGCGGTGCGTGCGGGCATCCCGGTCATCGAGTTCAACCCGTCGCCGTCCGCGCTGTCCGACATCGTGACCCACAGTCTGCGGATGCCCGCCGCCGTCGGTCTGCCGGCGTTGCTCGCGTCACTCGGCTGACGTGGTGCGGCGTCACTCCCCCGCGGTGAGATCGATCGGCTGCCATCTCCCGACGTCATCCGTCGTCTGAACCGCGACGAGCGACCCCGGCTTGCATCCGCGCTCGTCGAGCACGGCGGCGACATGGTCGAGCACGCGGTCGGGATCGAGTTCGAACTCCGACTCGCGCACGCGGACGAATTCCCAACCGCAACGGCGCAATTCACGCTCGCGTTCCAGATCCGACCGAGCCTGCTGCCCGGTCCCGGCGAACTCGTCGGCATCACATTCGACGGCCATGCGCGCATCGGCCCCCAACACGACCAGGTCGACGATCCGGTTGTTGACCGTGACCTTCGGGGTCACGTGATAGCCGAGCGCCGCGAGACGGTTGAACACGCGCTGTTCGAGGAGGTTGTCGAACGGGCTCACGCGGCGATCGTCGGGCACGTCGGACGGCATGGCCCCGATCGACGGACCCTCGTTGGCGGACACATAGGACAGCAGCGAGGCACGAAGGTCGTTGGGGCGCAACTCGTCGAGTCCGATCGAATGGAACAGCCACAACTGGTCCATGGCCCGGGTGGCCGCCACGTTGGCCCGGCGTTGGGACTCCGCGCGGGTCAGCGCGGAGATCGCACCGGCGTCCGAGACGACCATCGACAGGAAGACCACGTGCCGCTCGTCTCCCTGGAAATCCGGGGGTGAGCCGACGCGGATACGACGCGAGCGCCAGGTCTCGGTGTCGATCGCGGCGCGCAGCGCCTTCTCGATCGTCTCCACCTGCTTGACGCCTTGCAACGCGATCACACCGAAGTCCAGATCGTCGTATGCCGGATCGGCCAGACACCCCCGGAGGGCATCGACGATGGCGGCCGCCTCGGCCTCGTTGCTGATGCCGTTGCCGGTCCCGGTGGCCGTTCCGTCGACCGCGACCGTCCGCAATGGTTCGAGCCGGTCGGAACCATACTGGCGCACCGGGATCAGCGGCGCGGACCCGTAGAACTGGCGCGACGAGAACTCGATGATCTCGGGCATGGACCGGAAGTGTTCCCGCAGCCCTACGACGTTGCCGAAACGGCTGCGCAACAACGAGAACAGACTGGACCGCGGCGTCAACCCGTCGCGTAGGTACGTCGGGAGGTCGGGCAGCGCCGCATCGAGTTCGGCGAACGCGGAATCGAGGTTGGTGCCGCTGAGACCGACGGGCGCGCACTGCTTGTCGTCACCGACGACGATCACGCGCGGGGCCAGCCAGAGAAGGAACGCACTGGTGATGTCGGCCTGGGACGCCTCGTCGACTATGACGACGTCGAAGGAGTTGCGGCGCGGTGGGAGGGTCTCGGCCACCTGGCTGATCGACATGATCCAGGCGGGCACGGCGTTGCGCGCCTCGGCCATGGCCTCGCGCGCCGCGCGTCGGAAACGATTGGCGTGCTTGCCCGATCCCTTGCCCAGGTTGATCATGTGGTCGCGGTAGGACTGGACGGCCTGCAACTCGCCGGCCGTGGTGCGCGCCAGCACCTCGCGGACGGCGCGCGCAGAGGCGAGCCGGGTGGTGAGGGCCGCGATGTCGACCTCGACGGCGTCGAGGTCGGACTGCAACCGGTCCTCGGCGAACGGATCGCTGCGTTCCTCCGCCCAGGTGTGGGCGAACCGCCACGCCCACGCCGCGCCCATGTCCCGGGCGCGTTCGGTCCAGATCGGGTCCTGCGCGCTCGCCCACATCGTTTTCGCGAGTTCGGGTGCCCGGCTGCGCAATCGGAGCCCGAGAAGCTCCAGGGCATTCTGCTCGTCGGCCTCGGCTGCGGCGGCCGCGAACGCGCGCCGCGCGTCTCGGATCGCGACCGGGTCGGCCGTGGCGAGTGCCGAGAGCAGCGCGTCACCCTCCGGCGACGGCCCCTGTTCGAGTTCGGTCGTCAGGCCGTACACGCGGTCGGCGAGTTCCTGTTCGGCGCGGACCGCGTCGTTGGCGGCCGCCACCGATCGCGCCTGATGGGCCACCTCGGCTGCCTCGGCGACGGTGCGTGGTCTCGGGCCGCCGGGGCTGATCGCCTCGAGTTCACGGACGAGATGCTCCCGGCCGGTGAGCAGCCTCGAGATCCACGCCAGTTGGTTGTCGAGGCGGACGAGGTGGTCGAGCTGCGCCGACCGCGACCCCGACGCGTCCACCGGGACGTGCAGGTCCGCCAGGATGCGATGCACCTGATGTACCGCGTCGATGACGGTGAGGTGATCGGCGACCCGGCGCAACGAGGCCTCGTCGCGAGGAGGCCRTCCGTCCACGGTGGCCCGCACCGGCGACTCCTCGACCGCGCGCTGCTCGGGCGAACGTCGCAACCGTCCCCGCCACTGACCGCCGTCTCGCAGGAGGTCGGCGGCGGCGTCGAACAACGCGGCGTCGCCGGGCCGCGCCCCGTCGACGACGACCGCGTGCGCGCCCAGGTCACGGTCCCGACGAGCGGCCTCGGCGATGACCGGTGACAGCGTCGTCACCCGCGACCAGAGGTGCGCGGCGCGTCCGGCGAGCAGCCGGTCCGCCATGTCGACGATCGGCTCCGGGTACGACGCCACCTCGCCGGAGGCGACGGCGAGTTCGTCGCAGATGTCCTTGATCCGGACCAACCGGTCACTGTCGACCCCGTCGAGCACGGACAGCAGCGTCCCGGCGCCGGCCATCGGCTCGCGGGGCCGCGCGGCGATCCGGGTGCAGATGGAGTCCATCTCCGCCGGCTCGGGCAGGTGGTGGTCGAGGTCGACGAACCGTTGCGCGAGACGCGATCCGGAGCCACCGGTGCTCGCGAGCAGGTCTGCCAGCCGGACGAACTCGGCCGAGTCCAGCGGGGGCACCGCGCCGTGGACCGGCCCGGGCAGCCAGTCGAACGCGGCGGCGTCTGCCCGCACCCGGCGGACGATCTCCGCCGGGGATCCCCGATAGTCCCCCGCGACCCATTCGTGGACCTCGGTCTCTTCCGCACGGAGGTCCCAGAGTTCGCGGAGCAGGTGATCCCGTTGTCGCAGAGCGTGATCGCGGCGCGCGGCCAGGTCGGCGATCTCCGCGTCGGCGACCCCGGGCGTGAACGACGCCTTGCGTTCGGCGAGCTCGGTCACCGCATCGACGATGCCCTCGGAACTGTCCTGGGACACGTCGGCGATCGACACCGTGAGCGCCCGCAGAGCGGGCGGCAGCATGTCCCGGAGCACGTGGAGCGCATGGGCTTTCTCGCTGACGACCAGGACGCGCTGTCCTTTCGCCAGCAAGGCCGAGGTCACGTTGGCGATGGTGTGGGTCTTGCCGGTTCCGGGCGGACCCTCGACCACCACACCGGTGTCGGACCCGAGCCGGGCGAGCACATCGCGCTGTTCGGCATTGGACGGCAGCGGGAACAGCGCATCGGCGACCAGGTCCGTTGGATCGAGGACGCCGGGGGCGCGGAGGGCGGCGAGTCGGTCGGGCGCCTCGATCGGGCGGACGAGCTGGGTCAGTGCGACCGGTACCTCCGACTCCCCGTCCCGCAGGTCGTCGATGATGGCGTCGTAGAACGCGAGGGAACTCTCCACCCCGCGACGGCGGAGGACCACCGCGGGCCGGCTCTCGACCGTCAACGACACACGCTCGGCGTCGACCTCGATCGCCTCGCGCCACTCGGCCATCAGCTCGGCGGTCTTCGGCGACAGCACCGAGGTCAGCGCCGACAGCTTGCCGCGGATCCCGACCGCGCCCGCGAGATCGAGACCGTCGAGAGCAGCGAGCAGATGGGTATCGCGAACCGCGGGAGACGAGCCCGCCCCGAGCGAGAACCGGATCGTGTCGTCCGCGTCGCGGTCGGCGACCAGAACCTGACTGAGGAGATGTTCGCGGACCAACGGGTCGGCGTCAGCGTCTGTTGCGTCCCGCACCGTGACCAGTGCGGACGCGATGACGAGTTCGAGTTCTTCGGGCTCCGCGCCGAGCGCGTCGACCAACGCGGCGAGTTCGGCGTGGACCGCGCCGGCCCGAGCGGCGTCGGGATCGTCCGGGCCGACCTCCACCACGACCTGGCCCGGCACCGCGTTCGACCGTACGGCGACGGCGGTGGACGGACCGACCCAGACATGGCCGGGGTGGTCGGAGATGTCGTGGACGTCACCGGAGCGAGACCGGACGAGATCGGCCAGAAACGTCATCAGTCGGGTGACCTGATCGCGCAACGTCTCGCGCGTGTCATCCTGCATACCGATGTGTTCCTCTCGTCGCCGGCGACTCCTACGCTACAAGACGCTGGTCAGAGGAACTCCGTGCCGCCGCGCGGGTCGGCCGGATTCCCGACACCGGGCCGGTCAGCCGACGGAACTCGAACGCAGCGCGCGGTATCCGCCGTCGACATAGCGCACGTTGGTGTATCCGCACTCGGCGATCTGTTCGGCGATCCGCGGGGCCTCCGAACGGACCGACACCACGGCGATCTCGGTGTCGCGGTCGCGGATCACCGGGAAGGTGCCCGACGGAGTCGGGGTGAACCGCTTCGGCACCTCGGTCGGGTCAACCACGAGGGCACCGGGCAGACTCCCCTGATGCCGGACCACCTGGGGCCGTGCGTCGACGACGACCGCGTTCCCCTCGCGGCTGTGATTCATTGCCTCGACTGCCGAAATCGAATTCACCACTGACACCGGTGACTCACCAATCCTGTTGCTCGAATTTGTCCGTGTTCATGCGTTCGCGACGGCCATCGGGTGACGGCCGTGGCGTGAATGACCCCCGTCGACCAGGTTACGGAACGATCTCGAATTGACAAGTTTTCTCACACAGCTCTCAGAAGGGCGCAGTCATGCGCTCCCTCTGCTAGACGAGCCGCAGCGGAACCGTCAGGGTCAGGAATGGCGACCGCGCCCCGCGACACGCGGGGACGGACGCTTACCCCAGTTGTCGCCACGACGACCGTCCCGACCGCCGCCGTGCCCGCCGGCTCCGCGCTTGGCGCCCCCGCGCGTGCGCGGTGCGCCCATGTCCTTGCGGATGTCGATCGGGTTCTTCCCGATCTTCGTGTGCCGCAGCGACGAGAGGGTCTCGTTGTCGAGATCATCGGGAAGCTCGACGAGGCTGAAGTCGTCGCGGATGCTGATGTTGCCGAAGTCGGCACGGGTCAGGCCGCCCTCGTTGGCGATGGCACCGACGATCGCACCGGGCGACACCTTGTGCTTGCGGCCGACGGCGATGCGGTACGTCGCGAAGCTCGCGCCCGGGCGCCGCGGAGCACGCTCACGCTCGGGGCGCTTCTCCGACTGCGGCGGGTCCGGCGTCATCAGGAAACCGCCGTCTCGTGTCTCGAGCGCCAGCGCGGCCGCGATGTCGGCCATCGCGACGTCGTTGTCCCGCGCGTAGTTCTCGATCAGCCCGCGGAACAGATCCAGGTTGTCCGAGGACAGGTTCTGGGTGATCGAGTCGGCGAACTTCGCGACCCGCTGTGCGTTGACATCGTCCACGCTGGGCAGGCCGATCTCGGTCAGCGTCTGCCGCGTGGCGCGCTCGATCGCACGCAGCAGGTGGCGTTCGCGCGGCGAGACGAACAGCAGCGCGTTGCCCGAGCGGCCGGCGCGCCCGGTACGGCCGATGCGGTGCACGTAGGACTCGGTGTCGTGCGGGATGTCGTAGTTCACGACATGCGAGATGCGGTCGACGTCGAGCCCGCGGGCCGCGACATCGGTCGCGACGAGGATGTCGATCGAGCCGTTCTTCAGCTGGTTGATGGTCCGTTCCCGCTGCGCCTGCGCGAGGTCGCCGTTGATGGCGACCGCGGAGAACCCGCGCGAGCGCAGCTTCTCGGCGAGTTCTTCCGTCGCCTGCTTGGTGCGGACGAACACGATCATCGCGTCGAAGGTCTCGACCTCGAGGAAGCGTGTCAGCGCGTCCAGCTTGCGCTGGTGGGAAACCTGGAGATAGCGCTGCGTGATGTTCTGCGCGGTCGCGGTCTTGGACTTGACCGTGATCTCCTGCGGCGAGTTCAGGTACTTCTGCGCGAGGCGCCGGATGGCACTGGGCATGGTCGCCGAGAACAGCGCGACCTGCTTGGTGTCCGGGGTCTCGGCGAGGATGCGCTCGACGTCCTCGGCGAAGCCCATCGTCAGCATCTCGTCGGCTTCGTCGAGGACCAGGAACTCCAGACCGGAGATGTCGAGGGTCTTGCGATCGAGGTGGTCGATGACCCGACCGGGTGTGCCGACGATGACCTGCGCGCCGCGACGCAGACCCGCGAGTTGGACGCCGTAGGACTGCCCGCCGTAGATCGGCAGCACCTTCACCTCGGGCATGTGCGCCGAATACTTGCCGAAGGCCTCGGAGACCTGCAGTGCCAGCTCTCGCGTCGGCGCGAGGATCAGCGCCTGCGGGGTACGCGCGGAGGTGTCGAGGCGGGACAGGATCGGGATGGCGAACGCGGCGGTCTTGCCGGTACCGGTCTGCGCGAGGCCGACGACATCGCGTCCGTCCATGAGCGGCGGGATGGTCGCCGCCTGGATGGGCGACGGGGTTTCATAGCCGACGTCGGTGATGGCCGCGCGTACCCGCGGGTCGATCTCGAGGTCGTCGAACGAGCCGACCTGCGGGTCGGCGGGGGCGTCGTGCTCGCCGTGATTCGAGGTACTCATGCGGCGGAAGTCTCATTCATCGCCCTCAACTGTAATGGCCGTCCACCAGAAAGTCGGCATCACGCCCGGGCGGGGTCGCATCAGCCCCCTGAGCAGGGCACGAGCCACGTTCGGTAACCGGTGTGATGCATCTAACGAATACTGGTACTGTCAGTGCCACTCATCCGGCCATCGGTCCCGGTCACACGCACACCGATGTCCGGAATGTCCATTTGTTCTCTCGTCTCAGGAGTGCCATGCAGCAGCAGTACGCCACCCCGTCCGATCTGACGATCGACGACAAGGCGACGACCGTCGACACGATCCTGCGCTACCGCGCGGAGCGCCCCACGATGCCGCTCTTCCGCAAGCGCTCGCACAACCAGTGGGTCAACGTCACCGCCAAGCACTTCACCGACGAGGTGGACGCGGTCGCGAAGGGTCTGATCGCCTCGGGTGTGCAGGCCGGCGACCGCGTCGCGATCCTGTCGTCGACGCGCTACGAGTGGACCGTGCTGGACTACGCGATCTGGCGCGCCGGGGCGTGCACCGTCGCGATCTACGAGACGTCCGCCCCCGACCAGGTCCAGTGGATTCTCGAGGACTCCGGCGCCAAGCTCCTGTTCGTCGAGAACCATGAGCACTACACCCGCCATCTCCGGGTCATCGACGAGACGCCCACCCTCAAGGAGACCCTGGTCATCGACGACCACGCGCTCCCCACGGTCACCAAGCGCGGCGCGAAGACCGCCGACGCGGACCTCGACCAGCGTCAGGCGAATGCGTTGTCGTCGGATGCCGCCACGCTGATCTACACCTCGGGCACCACCGGACGGCCGAAGGGCGTCGTCCTGACGCACGCGAATTTCCTCGCCGAGACGGCCGCGACCCGCGACGCGGTCGGCGCCGGTATGCGGGAGGGCAAGTCGACGCTGCTCTTCCTGCCGCTGGCGCACATCTTCGCCCGCGTCGTCGCCGTCGGCTGCGTCGAGAACGGCGTGATCCTCGGCCACACCAACGACCTGACGAACCTCGTCGCGGACCTGGGCGTGTTCAAGCCGAACTACGTGCTGTCGGTGCCGCGCGTGTTCGAGAAGGTGTACAACTCGGCCAAGCAGAAGGCCTACGACGGCGGCAAGGGGTCGATCTTCGACAAGGCCACCGACACGGCGATCGAATACAGCAAGGCGACGGCGGCCGGCAAGGTCGGCCTCGGCCTGAAGCTCCGGCACGCCGTCTTCGACAAGCTCGTGTACGGAAAGCTGCGCGACGCCCTCGGCGGCCAGTGCGAGGGAGCGATCTCCGGTGGCGCTCCGCTCGGTGCGCGCCTCGGCCACTTCTTCCGCGGCGTCGGCATCCCGGTGTACGAGGGCTACGGACTGTCGGAGACCACGGCCGCGGTGACGGCCAACAACGAGGAGAACCAGAAGGTCGGTTCGGTCGGACGCCCGATCCCCGGCGTCACCGTCGCCATCGCCGAGGACGGCGAGGTCCTGCTCAAGGGGCCGGTCGTGTTCGGTGGGTACTGGAAGAACCAGGCCGCCACCGACGACGCGATCCGCGACGGGTGGTTCCACACCGGTGACATCGGCACCCTCGACGACGGCTACCTCTTCATCACCGGCCGCAAGAAGGAACTGATCGTCACCGCGGGCGGCAAGAACGTCTCGCCGGCGCAGCTCGAGGACACCATCCGGGCGCACCCGATGGTGAGCCAGTGCCTCGTCGTCGGCGACAACAAGCCGTTCATCGCCGCGCTGATCACGATCGACCCGGAGGCCGTGCCCGGTTGGTTGGACCGTCATGACCTCCCCGCCGACACCCCGATCTCGGACCTGGTCGAGAACGCCGACCTGAAGGCCGAGATCGACGCCGCGGTGAAGGAGGCGAACACCAAGGTCTCCAACGCCGAGGCGATCAAGAAGTTCTCGATCCTGGACACCGATTTCACCATCGACACCGGTGAGCTCACCCCGACCATGAAGCTCAAGCGCAACGTCATCCACGACGCGCACAAGGAAGCGATCGCCGACCTCTACACCTGAGCGGATCTCTCTTCACGACTCGCCGCGGCCCGGGATGCCCCCGGGCCGCGGCGCTGTCTATCGTGCAAGTCAATGAAACGAGACCTGGCCATCGATGCCACCCGCGGGGTGGCCATCTGGAGCATGATCACCGCGCACTTCGCGCATGAGTCCGTGCTGGCCACCCCGACCCACGCCTTTCCGTACGTCGACGGCATGTCCGCGTTCGTGATGCTCTCGGGCGTCGTGCTTGGTCTGGTCTATCAACGATGGGTCGCTCGCCATGGGCTGGCCTTCGCCTACAAGCGTCTTGCCAAGCGGATCGTCGTCCTCTATCTGTGCCAGCTGGCGATCGCCCTCGTCGCGGTCGCGGCCGCCCTGGCCGGTCACCGATGGCTGACGCTCCTGCTGCCGGTCGACGGGTGGGGTGACGGCCTGCGCCTGGCGCTGACCATGGACTATCTGCCCAGCGGGGGCAACATCCTGCTGCTGTACATGGTCTTGCTCATCTCCGCGTTCGGGCTGTTCCCCCTCCTGCGTCAGGGCTGGTCGCGCTGGGTGCTCGCCGGTTCGATCGCCCTTTACCTGATCTCGCTGGTCCACTCCCCCGACTGGTTCTATCTGAGCGCCTACCAGGCGGCACCGCACATCCAGAACGTCGCCGGCTGGCAGATCATGTTCGTCCCGGCACTGGTGATCGGCTGGAACTGGTCGCGGTGGCGTGTGCCGGAGTTCGTCGACCGCTGGATCATCGCGATCGTCGCCGTCGCGCTCGCGGTGGCACTGTTCTTCCACTTCGGCATCGACTACGGGCCGTGGGCCCATCTCGAACCGGCGGTCGCCGACAAACTCGACTTCCGCCCGGCCCGCGCGATCGGCGCCTATCTGGCCATCCCGGCCGTCTACGGGATCTTCCGACTGTTGCTCAGGTGGTGGCATCACGACTGGCTGCGTCTACTGGTCATGGCCGGCACCCGCAGTCTCGACTCCTACGTCATCCAGGCGATTGCCCTCGTCGTGGTGCCGATCCACATCGCACACCGCCCCTGGAACACCGTCACGATGGACGCCGTCGCGCTCCTGGTGTTCGCCGCCTGCTGGGGGTGGGCCGAGTTCCGGTACTTCGCGCACGTCGACAAACTGCACAAACTACCGCTGCGGATGGTCCGGCTCGTGCGTCCGCATCGACCCGACATCGTCCTCGGCCCCGAGCCCGGCGTCCCCACCCCGGAGAGCTCGGACGTCACCCGGGAACCCGGACCGGTCGTCGACGACCTGCCCGGCGTCGACCGGACCGGGACAGCCGGAGACGGGCCAGAACGAGACGGGCCAGTCCGGGCCGGAACAGCACCGGCCGGGACACGTGCGACCGAGCCGATGGGAGTTCATCCGTGACGGGTGAGATGACACGCAGCGTGCACGCCGGGAACGACTCGTCGGGCCCGTCGGTGCGGACGCCGATCACGATGGCGAACTCGTATCACCTCCCGCCCGAACCCGAGGCGATGAGCTGGTCGGGCACCGAGCAACTGTTCTACACACGCAACACCGGCGCCAATCAGGTTGCGCTGCAGAACAAGTTGGCCGCGCTGGAGGAGGCCGACGACGCCGTCGTCCTGGCCTCGGGCGTGGCCGCGCTGCACGCGGTGTTCTTCACGTTCCTGTCCGCCGGGGACCACGTGGTGGTGTCCGACACGACCTACGAGGCCACCTGGAAGCTCTGGTCGGAACTGCTGCCGACCAAGTACGGGATCGAGGCGACCTTTGTCGATGTCGGCGATCTCGGCGCGACCCGGGCCGCCCTGCGCCCCGGCACCCGCATGCTGATCGCCGAGACGATCGCCAATCCGACGACGAAGGTCGCCGACATCGGCGCGCTGGCGCAGATCGCCGCCGACGCCGACGCCCTGCTGCTCGTCGACGCCACCTTCACGCCGCCCACTCTGTACCGTCCGCTCGCCGACGGCGCGGACCTCGTCGTCCATTCGCTGACCAAGTACATCAACGGGCACGGCGACGCCATGGGCGGTGCCGTGCTCGGCCGGTCGGAGCTCATGTCGCAGATCCGGGAACAGGCGATGGTCGACGTCGGCGGCGTCATCTCGCCGTTCAACGCATGGCTGATCGCCCGCGGCGCGATCACCCTGCCGCTCCGGTTCGCCCAGCATCAACGCAACGCCGAGCGGGTCGCGGCCTTCCTCGACGACGACCCGCGCATCGCCTACGTGCGGTACCCGGGTCTGGCGTCGCATCCCGAACACGACCTCGCGGCACGACAGTTCGGCGGCCGCGGCTTCGGGGCCATGATCGCGTTCGCGGTGCGCGGCAATCCGGCCACCCAGAACCGTTTCGTCTCGGCGTTGACGACGATCACCTCGGCGGTGTCGCTGGGACACGACGAGTCACTCATCGTCCATGTCGGCACCGACGGACCGCGGGTCGCCGCCTACCCCGAACCGTTCCGCGAGTGGGGACATCTGCGGTTCTCGGTCGGACTCGAGGACGCCGACGATCTCATCGCGGACCTCGCCGCGGCGCTCGACGCGACCTTCCCGGCCTGAGTCACGTCGCCTCGTACAGAATCCCCCGGCCGATCGCCTCGCGCACCACGGGCAGCGCCGCCTCGGCGAGAGCGTCGGCGTCGACACCGTGGAAGTCGGCGAGGAGTTCGAGCAGTACGCCCAGCGGGACCTGCCCCCGACTGCCGGCGAGCAGTGCGCGCGAGACCTCGTCGACACCGAGAACGGCGCCGGGACCCCCGGGCCGGCGGACGGCGGCCGACACCTGTTGCCAGCCCTCGTCCCCCGGGAGCGAGAGCTCCTCGAGCATGACCGGGGCCACCGACAGCCGCCGAGCGAGCAACTGTTCGTCGGAGGTCTCCCGCAGGTAGCGCCGTCGCGCGAGGAACGCCTGGGCCTCGGGCCCGGTCACCTCTTCACCGGCGCCGGTGATCTCCTCGATCACGACGTCGGGCTCGCGGTGCTCACCGTCGAGCGGGGCGCGGGCGGTGATCGAGCCCATCCCGATGGCGACGATGCCGTTGGCCTCGAACCATTCGAGCCACTCCGCACCTCGCCGCGCGGCGGTCGCCTCGTCCTCACCGGCATCGGACAGCCACAGCGACACATAGCTGATGGGGTCGGCGACCTCCCGCTGGACCACCCAGGCGTCGAGTCCGGTTCCGGCGAGCCAGGACCGCACCCGTTCCGGCCAGTCGTCGCCGTCGCGAATGACCCAGTTCGCCAGGATCTGTGCGGTGCCACCAGGATTCAGGTGCCCGGGCAGCTCGCGGACGAGTTGTTCACACAGCCCGTCCCCGACGACGCCCGAGTCGCGGTAGATGTAGTCCTGCCCGCCCGCGCCGACGACGAACGGAGGGTTGGACACGATGAGGTCGAACCGCTCCCCCGCGACGGGTTCGAACATGCTCCCCGCCCGCAGATCCCACGACATCCCGTTGAGACGGGCCGTCGCGGCGGCCAGCGCCAGCGCCCGGTCGTTCGTGTCGGTGGCCACGATCTGCTCGCAGTGCGCGGCGAGGTGCAGCGCCTGGATGCCACATCCGGTCCCGATGTCGAGAGCGAGGCGGACGGGTTCGCGGATGACGGCCCGGGCCAGCGAGATCGACGCGCCGCCGATCCCCAGGACGTGGTCGTGGGCAACGGGTCCGGGTCGCATCGCGGCATCCTGGTCGGCGATCACGAGGTAGTCGCGGGTGTCGTCGGCGTGCGGACGGATGTCAAGGCGGGCCCGTAGAAGCGATTCATCGACCCGGGCCAGCACGCCCTGCGTGACCAGCACATCGACGCCCGTCGTCGGAAACGCCTCCGCGACAGCGGCTTCGGGTTCGTCCGAGCCCAGCAGGAACAGCCGGATGAGGGTCGCCAGCCGACGGTGGTCGCCGGCGACATCACGCGTCGCGGCGAGGGCCGGCCACCAGACACCGCGGACGAGGGCATCGTGAGCGCCTTCGCCGAGCAGTTCGGTGACACCGTCGTTCGTGTATCCCGCCGACCGCAGATCGGCACCGAGGGCCGCCACGGCGGCGGGCTCGGACAGAGGATGACGATCCGCGCGGTCGGCGAGTGGCTGGGGTCGTCCCTGGTCCGCGGTCACGGTCCCCAAGGCTACCGACGACCGGCGCGCCCGCGGCTCGACGGGTTCAGCACGACGCGAGGACCCGACTCATCGCGTCGCGTTCGGCACGCGTCACCCACAGCCCGTAGGACTTCTTGACCTCGATCTGCCGGCTCACGTAGGTGCACCGGTACGACTTGTTCGGGGGAAGCCAGGTCGCCGCGTCGCCGTCTCCCTTCTGCTGGTTCACGGCTCCCGACACGGCCTGGAGGTTTCGCGGGTCGTTCGCGAACTCGACGCGCTTGCCGGCGGTCCACCCGGCCGCGCCCTTCTGCCAGGCGTCCGACAACGCGACGACGTGGTCGATCTGGACCAGCGCCGAGGTGTCCTCGCCTCGGGTGAACGGCATCGTCGTACCGGTGTACGGGTCGGCCAGTGTGCCGGCGAGCACGCGGCACCCGTCGGCATGGAAGATGATGCCGGTGAGGTCTCGCCGCAGGATGTCCTCCCGGGTCCGGCAACCGTTGCGGCCGTACTGCACGTCGACCGCGTCGTCCCATGCCCTACCGAATCGCGACCGTTCATATCCGGTCTTGGGCGCGCGACCCTTCACCTGCAGCGACGCGAGATCGGCCTGTTCACGGCCGGCCGCCGGTGGTGGCATATCAGGTGACACACCAGCCGGCGGTGACGATGGCCCCGTCGTCGAGGGCATGGACTGGGTGCGCTCGGATGAGGGGCGCTCGAGGCCCGGGGCGGGTTCGACGTCGACGCACGACACGAGCGCCACGGCGACCGGCACCGCGGCGAGTACTCCCGACAACCATGCCGCTCGACGCCTCACCCCGGAATCGTTGCACGGCGCACCGACATCCCCGTTCGCCGACCCGGTGCGCGGGTTCTCGCCGCGCACCTTGAGCTTCGTTCGACTAACTTTCCCTTCGCGGACTGCTGTGGTCACGCACGACGCCGCCGCGGCGCACGATCGCCGGCGGTGTCGCCGGGTCATCGGACGACTATTCGGGTAGTGGGTGCATGAGTTCAGGTCGGGGCAATGCGGCGCGGGGTGTACCGCCATGGGTTCTGCGGATGATCGCCGTGTTCACACTGGCGATGTCGTTGCCCACACTTGCCGGCGGGTCGGGCACCGCCGCGGTGCTCGGCAGCCCGGCACCCTTCTCCACGTCACCCCTGCGTGCGACGCCGGTCCACGAACTGACTCCGACCGTCGACCCGGAGACCGAGACCTACCCGGAGCGACTCGAGCGCATCGAGACCCTGACGAGCCCGCTACTGCCGACGCCGAAGTCGCTCGAGGGCGTCGAGACGCGATGCGCGAGCGGCGATTTCACAACCCTCGCAGTGGTGTACGACTCGATCTTCGATGCGGTGTACGACATCCTGCCGCCATCTATGCACGCGTCGGCCCGGGCAAGTCGGATAGCGGCGCACCGCGACATGCGGCGCCTACACATCTCGACCCTCGCCGTCACCGAACATCCGCTGACCCTCGGGGCGGACGACGACGATCCCGCACTCGACTACCGCGACCCGATCTCCCAACTGCTGGTCTCGAACCTTCTCAAGATCCGCGACGGCCGCCACACCGAGGCTATTCCGCTCGGGAACATCACCGTCATCCAGGCAGTGGAGACGGTGTGGCTCTACATGTTCACCACCGTCCTGGTCCCGGCACGGCTCCTCATCGGCTCGGCACCCGACCTCGGCAGCCCGTTCGCCGGGACCGAGGCCGACGGCCTCGCCCAGTTCGTCACCTACAACTGGCTCATCACGGCGTTCGTCTTCTCGTCGGAGTTCGCGGTGAAGGCCCTGTTGCGGGCCACCGCGAGAACGGTCCTCGAGCAGTGCCTCGCACGCGTCACCGATGAACAGCGCGCCCTCGCCGGACGCGCGAGCGACACCGTGCATTTCGACATCCCCATCCCGCCGATGGTGGCCGAGATCGCCGACCACCTCGCACTGGCCGATGTCGAGACGTGTACGCCGATCGGGTCGCTCACACTCGGCCGGCTGGTGCGGTATGTGTCTGCGCAGGCGCAGGAGAACACTCCCGCCGACGCACCCCGCATCCGGGCCGAGACCACCAGGATTCTCGGCGCCATGCGCGGAATCCGCATTCACCACAACCTCATTCCGCTCGACCCGGCGGAGGACCGTTCCATCGGCGAGATGGGCGCGTCGCTGTTCGGTTCGCTGATCCCGATCTTCGGTGGCGCCCCGCTCGACATCCTCCTCGGCATCGGACACAACGTCGGCCACGGCGCGGATCCGTGGGAGACCGTGTCGCTCGACGAGCTCACCGTCAGCAAGCCGATCACCGCGGCGCATTATGCATACAAGCTGGCGCTGCATTTGATCCGGGAAGTCGGCAACGTCATCGAGCCGTCGATCCTCGGTGACAGCCCGCTACGACCCACCAGACTGCTCGTCACGGTCCTGGGCCTGCCGATGACCTACGGGCTGGTGACTGCGCACCACGTGATCCGGTCGATGTGCCTACGCGTCGACGACACGACGGGCAGCGGACTCGGCGCGGAGGCCAATCGGCGGACGACAACCGACTCGACTCCCCGCATCAAGCCGACGCGAAAGCCGGAAGCCTCCCGGTCATCGGCGTCGAGAACATCGGAACCGTCACGTCCGGAAGAATCCATTCGCCATCCCGAACCGCCCCGGTTCGCCATTCCCGGGCTCAATTGACTCCGTGATGCGCATTCGGTAATCGCGATGTCGGACAATTCGCCCGAGAATCCCGACACCGGGAAAGCGCAGGTTCATGCTTCCCGCGCGTCTATCGACTACCGTTGAGGGCGTGTCGAAAATTCAGACGGTGACCTTTGTCGACGACCTGGACGGTCGCGAACTCGATCCCCAAGACGCACAGACCGTTTCGTGGTCGTGGCTCGGTGTCGACTACGAACTCGACGTGTCCGCGGCCAATCTCGACAAGATCGAGCAGGGCAAGGTGACAGTCGCGAAACTACTCAAGGCATCGACCCGGGTCGGTGGCCGACGACGGTCGCCATCCGCACGGACGAAGACCAATTCCGCCGGGAGTGGTGCGTCGGTGAATGCCTCGATTCGAGACTGGGCAGCCGAGAACGGATATGAGGTGTCCGCACGCGGCCGCATTCCGAACGACATCGTCGAGGCATACAACTCCGCACACTGATGTAGCCAACCGCGTTGTCACATTGATCGCCAGAGCCCGATGCCTCGGACTCTGGCGATTGTTCTTCCGCGAGGCTGATTGTCGATCCCCCGCCGATTGCGTTCTGCCCTAAGGAGTTCCGTCGGCAGGGCGGAAAAACCCTGCAGCGGCGTCGAATCGAGATGCCGCGCGGATTCCGCCACCGATCAGCAGCTTCCCCATCTTCATCCTGTCAATGGACATCTTTGATAAACTGATGTCCACGCATGGTGTGCCACCGACGTGCAATGCAGTCACCGTCGGAGGCCACCCGAGGGGGACAGGACAACCGGATGAGCACAACGGAGAACGAGTCGGTCGACGCCGACCACGCTGACGGCGAGGCCCCAGGGGAGGTCGCCGTGGCGGCCCGGGTCAGGGTCACGCTCGACGACGGTTCGACAAGGGAGGGCGAGGTCGTCGACGACTTCGCGGACCTGGCCGGCGACACCACCGTCGAGACCCGTATCGACGACGAGCGCACCGCACGACTACGCCGCTGGGCGATCTCGACCGACGATCACCAGATCGTCTTCGCCGACGACGACGCGGTCGAGGTCATCTCGGCCGAGCTGTGACTCAGAGCGGCGCGAGCCCGATCATTCGACGGTCGGACGAGAAGATCCAGCCGTCGCCGTAGGCCTCGAGTGCCCTGCCGGTTGCGAACACCTCCGGGTCGGAATCGATCGCGAGGAACGGCGCCGTCCACGCGACCTCGCCGGTGGTGACGTCGACAGCGGTCAGGGCGGTGCCATCACTACCGGCCAACAGACCATCACGGTAAGCATCTGGACTCACCGTGGCGTTCGCATACTCGTCCCACACGTTGTGCCACAGGCGTTTCCCGGTGTGGAGGTCGATGCCACTCTCGCTGCGGACCCTGCTGTTGGTGTCGAGCAGGTACACAACGCCGTCGACGACCGCTGTGACGGTTCCTATTGCGTTGGAGTCGCGCGAAATGAGGTCGCCGTTGGTCCACAGCCGGTCGCCGGTGGCGCGGTCGTAGGCCGAGTCGCCGAGCAGGACGGGGTCGGCGTCGGTCGTGGACTCGTACCCCGGTCGTTGCACGGTGGGGGCAGAACTCGACGCGATCACCTTCCCGTCCGGATCCCGGAGAAGTTGCTCGGTCGCGTGACCGGCCGACCGGCAACCGGTGTCGGCGTGGACGAGGAACCCGCCCGGCAGCAGTGACGACGTTCCGACGCATTGTGAGCCGTTGGTCCACAATTCTGCGCCCGACGTTGCATCGAATTGCGCGAGGTCGCCGCCGGTACGCACCAGGCCCACACCATCGATCACGGTGAGAGCCTCACTGGGGTACACCTCCTCATAGGAGGCGCCCATGTCGAATCGGCGGGTCCAGTGGGCGGACACGTCGTCGAAGGTGCCCGAGTGGACTCGCACGTCGTCCTCCTCGACGTTGCCCTCAGCGACGTACAGGGCGTCCGACGTGGTCGTGATGGCGAAGATGTTCTCGGACACCCTGCGTCGTACGGATTCACCCGAGTCGATGTCATAGCTGACGAGTTCGTGGTTCTTGCGCAGGGCGTGGCAGTAGATCTTGCCATGGAGGGGAACGTCACTGCAGCTGACGAGGTCATGTGCCGGAGCCTGCCAGCGAACCTGTCCGTTTGTCGCGTCGATGCCGATCATCACGGGTCACCGAGGGTCATTCCCTCGTTCGGGGTACCGACGACGGTGAGAAGCGTGTCGCCGGACCGGATCATTCCGGGTTCGCCGACCCCGTACGCAGTGCCCGCGCGCGGGTCGGCGAAAGCCGCGAAGGGGCGACCCAGCCGGTCGGCAGGGTCGAGCGACCACGCCAAACCCGGTGTCGCCGCGGTCGTTCCGGTGATCTTCTGCACCGTGGTCGGAACCCGGTCCACCCACACCACGGTTGCCGCGGAGACCGTCACGACCGCGGCCACCGCGGCGACAATCAGTGTCCACGTGCTTCGGGCCGGCATCGGTCAGAGCTCCAATCCTGGTGTCAGGGCGATCGTTTCCAGCTCTTGTATCGACAGCGGCTCGGTCGGTGAGGCAGCCGTAGAACTGACCGAGACGCGGCTGCCCGTCGGGCGGGTCACCACCGCCGAATGGGTGGTCTCCCTGATCTGTTGCCGTGGGTCGGTCGTCGAAGGCCTCGACTGCCGCACGACGTCGGTCTCGACCACGGTGCCGTCGAGTAGGGTGCGTTGCGTCTTCTCGCTACCCCGACCCGGAACCGGGCGTTCTCCGGACGGCCTCGGCTGACCGCCAACGATCGTGATCTCGAGTGCCACACCATCTCCGAGATCCGCGACACCGGTGCACAGCATGCCCTCCGCGGGCGAACCGACCGGCACCAAGGGCGGCAACCGCGTGCTGCCCAGATCGACGGTGGCGAGAACGGCGTCGAGTTCGCGTGCCTGCTCACGCGTTACCGACTGGCCGTTGTACGACCCGAAGGAGCTTTCACAGTTTTCCATCGGCGCCGGTGTACCCGGGTCGACCGGTGTGCTGACGCGGAGCCCCGGATCACGGACGATCCGGACCAGCTCGTCGACAGTCAGCGGGATCGACCCACTGTGGTCCTGCCTGCTGCCGCCGATCGCGTCATCGGCTCGCGCGATGATCCACGATCCGTCGGGCACGTAGGCACGTGCCGTCCTGCTCAGCGCGCGCACCCCGTCCACTTCCTGCCAGGTGTCGTGGACGTCGACCACCACGCCGTCGGGCAGCGTACGACGCTCGTCGAGTTGCCCGGCCACACATGACGGAACAGGCGCTGACGCGCGCCGGACATCGACCGAAACAGCGCCTCTGCCCTCACCATTGATCAATACGCCTCGGGCCGAAGTGAATCCGCGAGGCTCCGGATCCGGCTCGCCGAAGGCGATAATCGGCTGGAAGACAAATGACTGCTCCGGACTCGCGAATTCGATCTCGGCTTCGACCGGCAGCGCGTTCACCAGCGCTGTCGACATCGCGGTCGCCTTCGGCCCGTTGAACCACGGGAACTGAGGGTTGTCGTATGTCGGTTGCCCCATCCCCGTGTACGCGGTGTAGCCCGACTGGTCGGGAGCCTCGACGACGGTGCATCCAGGGATCGGGGCGTTCGGGTCGACCGGCTCGCTGACGACAACCGGTGTCTTCACGGCAGCGGAATCGGAATGTTCGGTCGCTGAGGACGCCGGGGACGGCGTTGTCAGCTCGGGATCGGTTGGCGGCAGCACCAGCCCGACCACCACGAAGGCGAGAGCGACAACCGATACCAGTGCCAATGCGTAGGTCCACGCCCGCTTCGATGCCGACGAGCCCGTGTCGTCGACCATCGATGCCGCTCCGCTTCTCCTCGACAGACGCCGTCAGGCCGGCCGGCGCCGAACAAGCACAGAGTGCGCGAGGGGGGACTTGAACCCCCACGTCCTGAGACACTGGAACCTAAATCCAGCGCGTCTGCCAATTCCGCCACTCGCGCGTGGGCGCGACTCGCCAGAGTGTGAGTCACGCAGTGTAACGGCGACCACCCTACCGGCCGCGTTCTGATCATCGCAGGCCAGGTACCGTCGTAGCCATGTCCCCCACCCGTCGCCGCACCCACCGGCCCGCGCTCACGGTGCTCGCCGTATCCGCTGCGGTGGTGTGCCTGGTGCTCGCGTGGTGGCAGTGGTCACGGTACGAGTCCGCATCCGGTTCCGGACTCAATCTCGGCTACGCCCTGCAGTGGCCGGCGTTCGCCGCGGCCGTGATCTATGCCTATCGCCGCTTCGTCATCCTGGAGAGCGATCCCGAGGAAGCCCGCAAGGTCGCGGCGAAGAACTCCGTCGCCGAGATCCCGGAGGGCATCCTGCCCGAGCGACCCACCACCCCCAGCGCGTCGTCGTTGACATCGCCGGACCCCGCCAACGATGTCGCCCTGGTCGAATACAACCGCTATCTCGCCGAGCTCCGCGACGCGGACGCGCACACCACCGACGCTCGACCCACCCCCTCATCGAAAGGCCCGCAGTGACCGAGACCGACCCCACCGCCCCCGCCCTCGCCGCCCCGGTGGAGAAGGTCCGCGGCGCGTTGTTGCGGTATCGCGTCCTCGCCTGGATCACCGGCGTGTGGTTGCTGCTGCTCGTCGTCGAACTCGTCCTGACCTACGGCTACGACAACCACGCTCTGGACTTCGTACCGTTCGTGCACGGCTGGGTGTACTTCGTCTACTTGATCATGGCCATCGACCTCGCTATCAAGGTCCGCTGGAGCGTCGGCAAGACCATCATCACCGCGATCGCGGGCACCATCCCCTTCCTGTCCTTCTGGTTCGAGCACAAGCGCACCAAGGAAGTGAAGGCGCAGTTCAACCTCTGATCTTCTCGCGCTGGTCGGCCGTTCACCCGGGTCCGGCTGACTGGACCCCGTGCGGATCGTCCAGCTCGCGAACTTCTACGGCGGCCGCTCCGGCGGCCTGCGCACCGCGGTGGACCGCTGGGGCGCCGGGTATGCCGGGGCCGGTCACGACGTCGTCCTGATCGTTCCCGGCGCCGATCCCGGCGAGGAGACGCTGAACTCTGGGGTCACACGGATCACCGTGGCCGCACCGCGGATTCCCGCCTCGGGCGGCTACCGCCTGGCGTCGGCCCGCCGCGTCGCCGACGTCCTCGCCCATCTCCGTCCCGACGCCCTCGAGGTGTCCGACCGCCTCACCCTGCGCGGCTTCGGCCGGTGGGCTCGCGCGCGAGACATCCATTCGACGATGGTGTCCCATGAACGCCTCGACCGGCTGCTCGGCCAGGTCATGCCCGGCCGCTCCGCACGTGCACTGGCCGACCGCGCGAACGCGGCCACCGCCCGTGACTACGACACCGTCGTGTGCACCACCGACTTCGCCGCCGCGGAGTTCAATCGAGTGAGGGCGACCAACGTCGTCCGCGCCCCGCTCGGCGTCGACCTCGATGTCTTCGACCCACGACACCTCGACCCGAACCTGGGCGCACGGTGGTCCGACGGCACCGGAGCGCTCATCGCCCACTGCGGACGCCTCTCGGTGGAGAAGCGCGCCGACCGCAGCATCGCCGCGCTCGGCAGACTCCATCGGTCGGGAACGCCGGCGCACCTGGTGATCGCGGGCGACGGGCCGATGCGTGGGCCGCTGCAACATCTGGCGCGCGGACTGCCGGTCACCTTCCTCGGTCATCTCACGGAGCGGAGTCAGGTCGCCGCCCTCCTCGCCAGCGCCGACATCTCCCTCTCCCCTGGCCCGCACGAGACCTTCTGCCTCTCCGCGCTGGAATCACTGGCCGCCGGCACACCGGTCATCGGGTCGCAGTCGTCGGCGGTCGCGACCCTGGTCGACGACACGTGTGGCGCGGCTGCCGAGGACTCCGGCCCGGGTTTCGCCAGCGCGATCCGACAGGTCCTCAGCCTCCCCCGCGTCGACCGCGAACGGGCGGCGCGGCATCGAGCGGCGCAGTACCCCTGGCCCGAGTCGGTCGCGCGGATGTTGGGAGTCCACACGGGCTGCTGAGCGCCCCTCTGCTTCGCCCCGTGCACAGGCGATGCATTTCGACGCCCGGTCGACGGGATCGAGCGCACAATCAACGGTCCATTGAAACTGTACCGTCCGGACGGTATAGTAATAAGCGATCCGGGAAGTTCCCGGGACATCGAGCACGGAGGGTCCGATGGCACGCACGTCCGGGCGGAGTGCCGCCGACACCCGACGGCTGATCCTCGACGCCGCGGCCCGTCTGGTCGCGCGACACGGCGCCGCCGTGTCGGTGTCCGAGATCGCCGCTGCGGCCGGGGTGTCCAAGGGCGGGCTGCTCTACCACTTCCCCGCCAAGGACGGCCTGCTCGAAGAACTCGCGGCGGACCTGATGGCCCAGTTCCGGTCGACCGTCGAGCGACTCGCCGACGAGGAGGACGACGCGCCGGGACGGCTGACCAGGGCCTACATCCGGGTGAGTTTCGCCGACGCGCGGGACTCCGCCGGCCTCCGCGACCAGATCGCGCTGGCCGCCAGCCTGATGTACGAACCGGGCCCGGCCGCCCTCGCCCAGCAGGACGCCGATCACTGGCGCGCCGCGCTGTCCGACGACGGTCTCGACCCGGCGGTCACGCGACTGATCATCGCGGCCGCCGACGGCTCGAACACCGCTCCCCTGTGGGGAGCCGTCCTCGACGACTCCGACCGGGCCACCCTCGAAGCGGACCTGATCGCTCTCACCCACACACACGCAAAGAAGGGGTCATGACCGACATCACCTATCGCCCATACCAATCCACCGACGCCGACGATGTGAAGAAGATCATCGACGAGGCGTTCTACATCCACCGATACGTCCACGGGCACCGCGTTCTCGACAGCGCGCTTGAGGTCTATCTGCGCGAGCAACTGGTGGCGAGCACCTGGAGCCATGTCGCGGTGAAGGGCGGCCACGTGGTGGGGATCATTCTCGGACGTGTCGCCGGCGAGCCGCACCTGCGCGAACGGACGAAGAACCGAGCGCTGCTCTGGGCGCACACCGCTCGAGCCGCGATTCTCGGGCTGCCCCAGCTAAAGGCGCTACGCGGCTTCTTCGCGTACGAATCGGTGGCCCACCGGCTCGGCGCCCAGACCGGACAGCCGCTCGACGACGAACTCACCCTGTTCGCCGTCGCCTCCACGACACGGGGACACGGCGTCGGGGCGACCCTCTATCAGGCGTTCCTGGACCATCTCCGCGACCGTGGCCGTTCGGACTTCCATCTGTACACGGACTCGCTCTGCACCTTCGGGTTCTACGAGCGACAGGGGATGTCGCGTGCCGGCGCCGACGACATGGACATCCTGCTCGACGGCGAGCCGCACACGTTGGGGGTCTACATGTACACCGGAACCGCGAGCTGACGCTCGTCCCGACGCCGACGCCGACGCCGGCGCAAAAGGGGGGTCAGCCCGCGAGCGCTCGTAGCGCCGGAACCAACTGCGCCAACGCTTTTCCGCGGTGACTGAGCCCGTCCTTCTCCGCCGGCGACAGTTCCGCCGCGGACCGGCCGTCGGCGATCTCGTCGTCCGGGGCGAACAACGGGTCGTACCCGAAACCGTGCGGCCCGCGCTCCTCCCGCAGGACCCGCCCACGCCACTCGCCGCGCACCACCGTCTCCGTCCCGTCCGGCAGCACAAGCGCGCAGGCCGAGACGAACGCGGCGCCGCGTCGTTCGTCCGGGGTGTCCGACAGCTGGGCGAGCAGCAGCGCGTTGTTGGCCGGGTCGTCCCCGTGCCGGCCCGACCAACGCGCCGACAGCACGCCCGGCATGCCGTTCAGGGCATCCACCGCGAGACCGGAATCATCCGCGAGACATGGGATTCCGATGGCCTTAGCGCCCGCGCGGGCCTTGATCAGCGCATTGTCCTCGAAGGTGGCACCGGTCTCGGGTTCCTCCGGGTACTCGGCCACGGCGTCGAGACCGATGACCTCCACCCTGGTGATTCCCGCGGCGTCGACGACGCGCTGCAATTCGGCGAGCTTCTTGCGATTACGGCTGGCCAGCAGCACCGAGGACATCAGGCCCGTCCGGGGAGTTCGCCGGGGTACGGCTCGGCGAGCACGGCTCGCTGCGCCTCGAACAGCTTCTCGGTACCGATCGCGGCCACGTCGAGCAGCGCATCGAGCGTCGAGCGCGGGAACGTCGCACCCTCGCCGGTGCCCTGCACCTCGACGAGCGTGCCGGCGTCGGTCGCCACGACGTTCATGTCCACCTCGGCGCGCGAATCCTCTTCGTACGGAAGGTCGAGTCGGACGCGGCCGTCGACGACCCCCACGCTGACCGCGGCGATCGCGCACGAAAGCGGTTGCGGGTCGGACAGTTTGCCCGCGGCACGCAGGTAGGTGATCGCGTCCGCCAGCGCGACATAGGCACCGGTGATGGCTGCGGTGCGGGTACCGCCGTCGGCCTGCAGGACGTCGCAGTCCAGGGCGATGGTGTTCTCGCCCAGGGCACCGAGATCGACGCACGCACGCAGCGACCGGCCGATGAGTCGACTGATCTCGTGGGTGCGACCACCCACCCGGCCCTTGACCGATTCACGTGACGACCGGTCGTGGGTGGCGGCGGGCAACATCGCGTACTCCGCGGTCAGCCAGCCCAAGCCTGAACCACGACGCCACGGCGGGACACCCTCGGTGACACTCGCGGTGCACATCACCCGCGTCTTGCCGAATTCCACCAGGACCGAACCCGCCGGATGGCTGGTGAAACCGCGGGTGAACGTGATGGGACGGAGTTCGTCGTCGGCTCTGCCGTCAGCTCGTGTGGTCACGGGTCTCACTGTAACGACCGGCGCGGACACGACAGCTAGGTGAGGTCGAAGACCTGTCCCTGGCTGACGAGCTCCGTCGGACCGGAGAACGTGCTGCGGGCCTCGGCGAGGATCTCCGCCGAATCGGACCACGGGGCGACGTGGGTGATCGCGAGTGTTCGGACGTTCGCCTTGGTCGCGGCCTCCCCCGCCTCGATACCCGACATGTGCAGATCCGGTGGGCGCTCCGAGGGCGCATGGGTCCACGACGCCTCGCACAGGAACAGGTCGGCGTCGGCCGCGAGGTCGATGAGTTCGTCGCACGGCGCGGTGTCTCCGCTGTAGGCGATGACCTGTCCGTCTGGACCGGTGATCCGCAGACCGAAGGTGTCGGGCGGATGATTGACGTTCATCGCCCGGATGCGCATCCCGCCCAGGGTGATCTCCTGGTCGTCGCTCCACTCGTGGACGTCGAAGGTGTCGGTGATGTCGTCGAGCTGTCCGGGGAATTCCGACGACCCGTAGCCGATCCTGAGGGCGGTGCCGGGTGGGCCGTAGAGCGGCGCCCGCCGCCGTGCCGGCTGTGGTGCGTACCGACGCCAGACGAGCATCGCGGGCAGATCGAGGCAGTGATCGGCGTGGAGATGACTGAGGACGACGGCGACATTGTTGGGGTCGGTGACGCGCTGCAGTTCGCCGAAGACACCCGGGCCGCAGTCCACGAGGACCGGTTGTTCACCGGGTACGGAGAGCAGGTAGCCGGAGCACGCGGCTCCCGGTCCGCCCACACTGCCCGAGCACCCGAGGACCGTGAGACGCATAGGCCCCACTGTGCCACGATTCCGCGCGCGGGCGGCGGCATACGGGTCACAAGTGCGCGGCGATGCGCGGTTGACCCCTCACACGTGCTGCACGGCTCCGATCACCGGCCCCAGGAATCGGTTCGACAGTTTCGCGAAGAGCTCCGGGTCACCGGTCGCCTGGAAGACGCGGGTGGCGTCGCGGCCGGTGTGCGGGTGCAGCAGGTCGGCCTCGGTGAGGACCCGGAAGAGGTCTTTCGCCGTCTCCTCCGCGCTCGACACCAGGGTGACCTCGTCGCCCATCGCCAACTGGATGACCCCGGACAGCAGCGGGTAGTGGGTGCAGCCGAGGACCACGGTGTCCACGCCGGCCTGCTGCAGTGGTTCGAGGTAGCCCTGCGCGAGCCCGAGGATCTGTCGGCCGCTGGTGATCCCGCGTTCGACGAAGTCGACGAACCGCGGACAGGGCACCGCGGTGATCACCGCATCGCGTGCCGCCGCGAACGAATCCTGATATGCCCGTGAGGAAATCGTCGCCTCGGTGCCCAGCACGCCGATCCGGCCCGTCTTGGTGGCGACCACCGCGCGGCGCACCGCCGGCAGCACGACTTCGATGACCGGGATGGGGGCGTATCGCTCGCGCGCGTCGCGGAGGCAGGCGGCCGAGGCGGTGTTGCAGGCGATGACGATGGCCTTGACCCCTCGCTCGGCGAGGTCGTCGCCGATCGCGAGGGCGTGGCGTCGGATCTCGGGGATCGTCAGCGGACCGTACGGCCCGTTGGCCGTGTCTCCGATGTAGACGATGTCCTCGTCCGGCAACAGATCGATGATCGCGCGCGCCACCGTCAGTCCCCCGACACCCGAGTCGAAGATCCCGATGGGTGCGTCCTGGCCGCCCGCCGCGATTATGGCGCAACCCCCGGTGCGGTGACCGCCGGCTTCCGTCGATCCCGGGCCGCGAGTGCCCACGCCGCGAACACGCCGGCGATCGCGCCGAACAGGTGGGCCTGCCAGGAGATCAGTGGATCCGAGGGCAGGACGCCCCACAGGATCGATCCGTACACGAGGAACAGCACGAGGCCGCCGAGGATCTGCCACAGATCGCGGTTGAACAGGCCGCGGACGATGAGGAAGGTGAGCCAGCCGAACACGATGCCCGACGCCCCGACGGTGATCGAGTACGGCGCTGCGAACAGCCACACACCGACCCCCGACACCACCCAGATGATGCCGGTGACGACGAGGAACCGCCGCGTCATCAACACGAGAAAGCACAGCACCGCGCCGGGCATCAGGTTGGCGAACAGGTGTTGCCAGTCGCCGTGCAGCATCGGCGCCCACAGGATGCCGTCCAGTCCGTCGACCTGTCGTGGTTCGATGCCGTTCTGGTCGAGGTCGTAGTGGGTCGCCACGTCGATGGCCTCGATGACGAACAGCACCGCGACGATGGACGCGGTGATGATCGCCGAACGCAGCCACAGCGGACGCGCGCGTCGCGCGGGCTGCTGCCCGACCGGCGGGGTGTACGAGCTCATGGCTGGAAAGTCCTCGGTAGCGGGGTCAGGCCCAGAGCTGGCCTTCGAGTGCCTGCTCCGCGTCGTCGAGACTACCTTCGTACGCCCCGGTCGACAGATACTTCCATCCCGCGTCGGGCACGACGAAGCCGATGTCGGCGCGGGTCCCGGCCTTCAGTGCCCGTCGGCCGATACCGCGCGCGGCCTGCAGGATCGCACCGGTGGAGATCCCCGCGAAGATGCCCTCGAGGTCGATCAGTTCCCGCACCCGCGCGACCGCGTCGACGCCGGTCACCGAGAAGCGGCGGGTCAGCACCGAGTCGTCGTAGAGCTCGGGGATGAAACCCTCGTCGATGTTGCGCAGGCCGTAGACCTCGTCGCCGTACCGGGGTTCGGCGGCGACGATCTCGATATCGGGGTTGCGTTCGCGCAGGAACCGCCCGACGCCCATCAGCGTTCCGGTCGTGCCGAGCCCGGCGACGAAGTGGGTGATCTCGGGCAGGTCGGCGTACAACTCGGGGCCGGTGCCCTCGTAATGCGCCGCGACGTTCGCCGCGTTGCCGTACTGGTAGAGCATCACCCAGTCGGGATTGTCCGCGGCGAGGCCCTTGGCCACCGCGACCGCGGTGTTGGAGCCGCCCGCCGCGGGTGAGGAGATGACCTGCGCGCCGAACATCCGCAACAGCGAGCGCCGTTCCTCCGAGGTGTTCTCGGGCATCACGCAGATCAGTTGATAGCCCTTGAGTTTCGCCGCCATCGCGAGCGAGATGCCGGTGTTGCCGCTCGTGGGTTCGAGGATCGTCGAGCCCGGCCGCAGCAACCCGTCGCGTTCGGCCTGTTCGATCATCCGCAGCGCGGGGCGGTCCTTGATGGATCCGGTCGGGTTCCGGTCCTCGAGCTTGGCCCACAGGCGGACGTGCGGGCCCTCGTCGGAGTCGTCCCAGCGCGGCGAGAGCCGTTGCAGACCGATGAGCGGGGTGTTGCCGACCGAGTCGATCAGGGAGTCGTAGCGGGCCACGCTCAGCCGCCGGCGACCGCGGGCAGGATGGTCACCTCGTCGCCGTCGTCGATCGGGGTGTCGAGGCCGCCGGAGAAACGCACGTCCTCGTCGTTGACGTAGATGTTGACGAACCGGTGCAGTTTGGCGGTGCCGTTCTCGTCGGGCGCGACGAGTCGTTCCTTCAGCCCGGCGTTGCCCGTCTCGAGGTCGTCGATCAGGGCGGCCAGCGTCGAACCCGACCCCTCGACGCGCTTCTCCCCGCCGGTGTGAGTACGCAGGATCGTCGGGATGGATACGGTGACAGACATGCTCAGCTCCTGATCTCGATCTCTTCTTCGGTGACCGCACCGTCGACGATGCGATAGCTACGGATCTCGGCGGTCTCGGGGTCGCGCGTGGACACCAGCACGTAATGGGCGCCGGGCTCGCCGGCGTAGGAGATGTCGGTGCGGCTCGGATACGCCTCGGTGGCGGTGTGCGAGTGGTAGATCACGACGGGTTCCTCGTCACGGCGGTCCATCTCCCGCCAGACCGCGAGCTGCTCGGCCGAGTCGAAACGGTAGAAGGTCGGCGACCGCTCGGCGTTGATCATCGCGATGAAACGCTGCGGATCGTCGGAACCCTCCGGCCCGGCGATCACCCCGCAGGCCTCGTCGGGATGGTCGGCGCGCGCGTGCGCGACCATGGCATCGACCAGCTCCTGCCCGATCTTCAGCATCGGTGTCGCATTCTCCTGTCCAGACGTGTCCGCACCCGGGAAACCCGGGTTCCCCGAGGCGCAACATCGTCCCCGCGGCACCTATTCCGTTCGCCGTTCGCGACGACCCCGGGTCCGCGGAAAGTCGACTCAGCGGAAAGCCGACGGGGCCGTCTGTGCGTAGGTGGGGATCGATGCGACCGGTTCCGCCACGAGGACCGCGTTCACGATCGCCCGCTGGACGACGTCGGCCGCGGCCCGGCACACCTCGGCGACCACCGCGACGTCGGCATGCATACCCGCCGGCGCCGGCATCGGTGTCGCCGGCCGGACCGCGCCCGTGGCGATGCCGAAGATCGTGTCACCGTCGAGCGGGGAGTGCGCGGGCCTCATCGCCCGCCCGAGACCGTCGTGTCCGGCCATCGCCAGCCGCTTGGTCATCGGCGCGTCGAGCACGGCATCGGTGGCCACGACACCGATCGTCGTGTTGAGCACGGTGTGCTTCGCCGCGAGGTCGGCGAGCGAGTCGATGTCGGCGGCCGATGGCCGGCGCAACCCCAGGCGGCCCAGTTCGGTCTCGCCGAGGTCCCACGGCAGCCCGGTCTGCGGGTCGATGACCGCCCCGACCGGGTTGGCGACCATCACTGCGCCGACGGTGATGCCGGCCGCGGGACCGGCGTCGAACGTCATCGACGCCGTCCCGACCCCGCCCTTGAGCGCGCCGGCCCGGGCGCCGACACCCGCACCCACACACCCGACGGCGAATTCCGTGTCCGCCGCGCGGACCGCGTCCATTACGAAGTCCGCGCCGGGTCGGTGGTCCCAGGCACCGACGGGGAGGTCGAAGATCACCGCGGCGGGAACGATCGGCACCACGTGCCCGCGGTCGTCGAGCGGGAGTCCGATCCCGTCGGCCTCGAGCGCGCGCATGACCCCGTCGGCGGTGGCCAGTCCGTAGGCACTACCTCCGCTGAGCACGATGGCGTGCGCGGTCTGGACCGTGTTCGACGGGTCGAGGAGATCGGTTTCGCGGGTACCCGGACCGCCACCGCGGACGTCGACGGCGGCGATGGCGCCCGGCGCCGACACCCGTACGACGGTGGTCCCGGTGGCCCACCCGTGACCGTCGGGGGCCTCCGGTGCACCGGCGACCCGGGCGTCGGGGTCGACGCGGTGCGCGTGCCCGACGGCGAGGCCGGCGATGTCGGTGATGCGATTGCCGGCCGGGGCCGGTCGGCCGAGTGTGCTCACGAGACCCCTGACGTCGAAGCGGACGAAGTTCCCGAACGGAACCCTAATGGTGTGTCTCGGAAACAGGTGGCCGGTATCCGGTGGAGCGATCGGTGGTCTGGCAAGGCGGAGGAGGGAGGGATAGCGGAGCTATCTCGACCGACGACAACGCAGCCAGGCGCCGATCGAGCGCCGGAGACCAGTCGCTTATTTCCGAGACACACCACTAGTCACATCAGGGCCTCGACGAGGAGGTCCTGCATCACCGTGAGCCAGTGGTAGACGTCGAGATGCGCCGCATGCGGGTGGTCGGGCGGCAACTGCTCGGGAGTGTCCTCGGAGATCCCGAGCATCGCGCCGAGTGCCAGTCGCACGTCGTTGAGCGAGGTGAGCCACGCCGCGGCCTCGTCGGGAGTCAGGGCGAAGTCCCCGCCCCCGGCCGGCAGGGTGTCGAGCAACACCCGGGCGGCGCCCAGCTTGGCGTCGATGATCTGTGGTTCGTGAACGCTCCGCAGCGCCGAGTTCAGTTCGCCGTTGACGACCTCGGCGGAGAGTACGTCGTCCTGGTCGGGCCGGTGGAAATCCGGGAGGAGACGGCCCAGGGTCACATCGTCGGGTGCCTGCGAGTGCCCGACGTCGATCCCGGTCAGCCTCGCGAGGTCGTCGCGGGGCGCGGAATCGGCTCGTTCGGTGAGCAATTCGCACATCGACGTGACCATCGACGCGAGCAGCTCTGCTTCGTGCGCGTCGAGTTGCGATGCGATGCGCATCGTCTCGCCGCGCCCCTTGCGTTTCCAGGTGCGCACGCGTCTCAGTGTGCCTGCCGCGCCGCGAAGGCCGCCCGACCGGTTCGGAGTCGTCCGCGGCCGGTCCGGGTCACGAATCCCGCTGCATCGTCGCCCACAGCCCCGCGGCGTGCAGCTTCGCGACGTCGGCCTCGACCTTTTCCCGGTCCCCGGAGGACACCACTGCCCTGCCCTCGGTGTGGACCTGCATCATCAGTTCGTTGGCGCGGGACTCGGAGTAGCCGAAGATCTTCTGGAAGACGAAGGTGACGTACCGCATCAGATTGACCGGGTCGTCCCACACGATCGTCATCCAGGGCTTGTCGAGTCCCGCCGCGCCGTCGGCGACCTCTGGTTCGGCAACCGCCGTACCGCCGGGGGTAGCCTCGTGCGCACGAGTTTCGTCAGGCGCCATGAGGACAGGGTAGGCGATTGTGAGCAACGACAACACCGCGCTGCTGACCGATCAGTACGAACTGACGATGGTCGCAGCGGCACTTCGCCACCCGGTTGCGCACCGCCAGTGCGCATTCGAGGTCTTCGCCCGCCGCCTCCCCGACGGCCGGCGCTATGGCGTGGTGGCCGGAACCGGCCGCGTTCTGGACGAGCTCGCGGCGTTCCGGTTCGGCGACGAGGAGATCGCCGTGGTCGAGCGATTCCTCGACGCGGACACGGTGGCCTGGCTGCGGGACTATCGGTTCTCCGGTGACATCGACGGTTACCGGGAGGGCGAACTCTATTTCCCCGGTTCGCCGATCCTCACCGTCCGCGCGCCCTTCGCGGAGGGGGTCCTGCTCGAGACGCTGATCCTCTCGATTCTCAACCACGACAGCGCGATCGCGTCGGCCGCGGCCCGCATGGTCAGCGCGGCCGGGTCGCGCCCGATCATCGAGATGGGCTCGCGGCGCACCCATGAGCGCGCCGCGGTCGCCAGTGCGCGCGCCGCCTACATCGCCGGCGTCGCCGCCACGTCGAACCTCGAGGCGGCCCGAAGCTTCGGCGTGCCCAGCGCCGGCACCGCCGCCCACGCCTTCACCCTCGGTTTCACCGGCCCGGACGGGCCCGACGAGAAGGCCGCGTTCGCCGCGCAGATCGAGGCCCTCGGGATCGGTACCACGCTGCTGGTCGACACCTACGACATCACCCAGGGCGTGCGCAACGCCATCGAGGTCGCCGGCCCCGGACTCGGTGCCGTGCGCATCGACTCCGGCGACCTCGGGGTGCTGGCGCGCCAGGTCCGCGCGCAGCTCGACGACCTGGGCGCGACGGAGACGAAGATCGTCGTGTCCGGTGATCTCGACGAGTACGCGATCGCCTCGCTGCGCGCCGAACCGGTCGACACCTACGGGGTCGGGACGTCCCTGGTCACCGGTAGCGGGGCGCCGACGGCGGGGATGGTGTACAAACTCGTCGAGGTCGACGGCCTGCCGGTGGCCAAACGGGCGAGTCACAAGGAGTCGCGCGGCGGCGCCAAGTCGGCCGTGCGGGCGGCCCGGTCGAGCGGCACGATCGTCGAGGAGATCGTGTATCGCGCCGACGGCACCCGCCCCGCGCCGGACGGGCTCGGCATCCGGGACCTGCAGATCCCGCTCGTCCGCGGTGGGACGCCCGTGGCGTCGCTGCCCACTCTCACCGATGCCCGCGCGCACCTCGCGGCCGGCCTGGTGAGCTTGCCCTGGGAGGGTCTGGGCCTGTCCCATGGAGATCCCGCGGTGCCGACCCGCTACGAGCTCGGCTGACCGCACCCCGACGCCCGGAACCGATGTCCCCCGACGACAGGAGAAATGGATGAGCGCCGAACGCAGCGACGGCACCCGTCCCGCCGACGCGCTGATCGTCGTCGACGTGCAGAACGACTTCTGCGAGGGCGGCGCCCTCGGGGTGAACGGCGGCGCCGCGGTCGCACGGGCGGTCACGTCGATCCTCGACGAGTACCGGACCGTCGTCGCGACCCGCGACTACCACATCGACCCCGGTGCGCACTTCTCCGACGACCCCGATTACGTCGACACCTGGCCACCGCACTGCCGCGTCGGCACCGACGGTGTAGCGTTCCACCGCGAATTCGACGCCGCGGCGGCACACGAGGTCTTCTCCAAGGGCGAGTACAGCGCCGCGTACTCCGGCTTCGAGGGCGCGGCCGCCGACGGCTCCACCCTCGCCGTGTGGTTGCGGGAACGGAAGGTGAAGTCGGTCGACATCGTCGGCATCGCCACCGACCACTGCGTGCGGGCGACCGCGCTCGACGCCGTGGAGGCCGGTTTCAGCACCCGCGTCCTCCTCAACTTCACCGCCGGTGTCGCGCCCGAGACGACGTCGAAGGCTCTCTCGGCGCTGCGGCAGGCGGGTGTCGAACTCGTGGGCGACCTGCTCTACGACGGGTCGAGTCGGACCGGGTAGCAGCGCCGCGGTCCCGACCACGATCCCGATCTCGACAGCGGGAACCGACCGGGCCCGCGATACGTCTGAAAGAACACCGTTCCCGCGCACGGCGAACCCAGCAAGGACAACCGGAACACACCTCATGCCCAACACACCCCCGGTGACCGACCTGCTCGACGCGGCGGTCACCGCACTCGGCGGTCGCCGCCGCGACGGTCAGGTCGCGATGGCCTCCGCGGTGGCGCATGCCATCGACACCGGCGAGCATCTCGCGGTCCAGGCCGGCACCGGCACCGGCAAGTCGCTGGCCTACCTCGTGCCGGCCATCCGGCACGCCGTCGAGAGCGGCCGCACCGTCGTGGTGTCCACCGCGACGATCGCGTTGCAGCGCCAGCTCATCGAGCGCGATCTCCCCCGCCTGGCCAAGGCGCTGAAGAAGCCGATCGGCCGCGAGCCCACCTTCGCGATTCTCAAAGGGCGCGGAAACTATCTGTGCCTGAACAAGATCCACTCCGGTACCGCCGACGAGCCGGACACCGAGCTGTTCGACCCGTTCGAGCTGTCGCGCACCGGCCGGGAGGTCACGCGTCTGCGGGAGTGGAGCAGCGAGACCGAGACCGGCGACCGGGACGACCTCGTCCCCGGCGTCTCCGACCGGTCGTGGCGACAGGTCAGCGTCACCGCCCGCGAGTGCCTGGGCGCGGCCAACTGCTCCTACGGCGAGGACTGCTTCGCCGAGCAGTCCCGCCGTCGGTCCGGGAAGGTCGACGTGGTGGTGACCAACCACGCGCTGCTGGCCATCAACGCCACGAGCCCGGCCAACGTCTTGCCCGAGCACGACGTCGTCGTCATCGACGAGGCCCACGAGCTCGTCGACCGGATGACGTCGGTGGCCACCGACGAACTGTCGGCGGCCTCGGTGGCGCTCGTCGCACGCCGGTGCGGGAAGCTCGTCGACGAGGAGACCGCCGACGCCCTCCTGGGCGCCGGTGAACAGCTGGGCGAATTGCTCGACAACGCGCCGATGCGCCAGTGGACCGGCCTGCCGTCCGACGCCACCGCTGTCCTCGTGATGCTCCGGGACCGGCTGTGGCAGGCGCGCACCGCGATCGGACCGGTACGGATGGCCGGCGCCGACGACGGCGCGGCGGCCGCCCGCTCGGCGGCCCTGACCTCACTCGAGGACATGCACGACACCGTCGTCCGCGTACTCGGTGCGTTCGACGAACCCGACGAGGCGAAGCGGCGCGACGTCGTGTGGGCGTCACTGGACACCTCACGCCGCGGGGCCGAGCCCCGGCCCATCCTGCACATCGCACCCCTGTCGGTCGGCGGCCTGCTCCGGGCCTCCCTGTTCGCCGACGCCACGGTCATCCTGACCTCGGCGACCCTCACGATCGGCGGCTCCTTCGACGCCCTCGCCGCGACCTGGGGACTCCCGGCGTCGGGGCGCGGGACCGACCGTCCGGTGACAGACGAGACGAGCCCCGCAGCGGGGTCGAGCACAGCCGACGTCACCGCCAGCGGGAAGGCGGTCCCGTCCGATTCGGGTTCGGCACGCTGGACCGGCCTCGATGCCGGCTCGCCCTTCGACTATCCGCGGTCGGCGATCCTCTACGTCGCACGTCACCTCCCCCGACCCGACCGCTCGGGCATCTCGTCGCGGACGATGGACGAGATCGCCGAGCTCGTGAACTCCGCCGGCGGACGCACGCTCGGTCTGTTCTCCTCGATGCGCGCGGCGCGCGAAGCCGCCGACGCGATCCGCGACCGCACCGACCACCCGGTGCTGTGTCAGGGTGACGACACGACGTCCACCCTGGTCCGGCGGTTCGCCGACGACCCGGCGACCTGCCTGTTCGGCACCTTGTCCCTGTGGCAGGGGGTCGACGTGCCGGGCCCGTCGTTGAGCCTCGTGCTCATCGACCGCATCCCCTTCCCTCGTCCCGACGATCCGCTGCTGACCGCCCGGCAGCGTGCGGTCGATGCGCGCGGCGGCAACGGATTCCTGTCGGTGGCGGCCAACCACGCCGCGCTGCTGCTCGCCCAGGGCGCCGGCCGCCTGCTGCGTTCGGTCGACGACCGCGGGGTCGTCGCGGTCCTCGACTCCCGACTGGCCACGGCGGGGTACGGCGGTTATCTGCTCGCGTCGCTGCCCCCGATGTGGCGTACCACCGACCCCGCGGTCGTCCGTTCGGCACTGACCCGATTGACCGATCCCGCCCGTTCGGTGGGCTGACCTCGACCGACCCCGCCGCGCCCGGCCCGCCCGACACGGCGGGCGATCCATGACAAGACAATCCCGTCCGCGGGGCACTAGGTTGGGTATCGGTGATACCAACGAAGGCGAGACCGACAGCGCACCCCGGCCACTCACGGGAGCTGACGACAGGAGGCCCCACGTGATCGGGCGCATGGGTATCGACGACATCGCACCCCTTGTGTCGGCGGGCCAGCAACCTGCCAAAGCCGTTGTGGGAGAATACTTCCCGGTCAGCACCACGGCCTGGCGTGAAGGACACGACGCGCTCGGCGTCACACTGCACGTCGAGGCTCCGCGACGCGGGCCGTTCGATGTCCGGATGGTTCCCGCGCCGGAACCGGACACCTTCAACGCAGCCTTCGTCCCCGACGCCGTCGGATTCTGGTCGTACCGGATCGAGGCCTGGAGCGACCCCTACGCCACTTGGCGCTCGGCCGTTCTGAAGAAGCTCGACGCCGGGCAGGGTGCCGCCGACCTCGCCAACGACATCGAGACCGGCGCGCGGGTACTGGACACCGCAGCCGACCTGGTCGCCGGTGACGACCGAGAACTCCTGCTCGACGCCGCGCGCCAGCTCCGCGCACGTCGTCGCCGTGTCGAGAACCGGGTGGGCCTCGCGATTTCCGACGAGGTCGTCGAACTGCTGACCGCCCATCCCGTCCGGGAGCTCGTCACCAAGAGTCGTACCTACCGGGTGTGGGTCGATCGCAAGCGCGCACTGTTCGGCTCGTGGTACGAACTGTTCCCGCGCTCGACCGGCGGCTGGGACGGTGAGGGCAATCCCGTCCACGGCACGTTCCTCACCGCCGCCCAGGATCTGCCGCGCGTCGCGGACATGGGCTTCGACGTCGTCTACCTGCCACCTATCCACCCGATCGGTGAGATCAACCGCAAGGGCCCCAACAACACCCTCGTCGCGGGGCCCGAGGATGTCGGTTCGCCGTGGGCCATCGGATCGTCCGACGGCGGGCACGACGCCATCCATCCCCTCCTCGGCACCGAGGAGGACTTCGAGTACTTCGTCGGCCGGGCTCGCGAACTCGGCCTCGAGGTCGCGCTCGATCTGGCTCTGCAGTGCGCACCGGATCATCCGTGGGCGCTCGAGCATCCGGAGTGGTTCACCACCCAGCCCGACGGCACCATCGCCTTCGCGGAGAACCCGCCGAAGAAGTACCAGGACATCTACCCGCTGAACTTCGACAACGACCGCAACGGCATCTACCGAGCGGTCCTCAAGGTCGTCCTGCACTGGGTCGGGCTCGGAGTCGACATCTTCCGCGTCGACAATCCGCACACCAAGCCGCCGAACTTCTGGGAGTGGCTGATCAGTGAGGTGAAGAAGCGGCACCCCGACGTGCTCTTCCTCTCCGAGTCCTTCACCCGGCCGGCGCGGCTCTACGGCCTCGCCCGGCTCGGCTTCAGCCAGAGCTACACCTACTTCACCTGGAAGACGCTGAAGTGGGAGCTCGAGCAGTTCGGCCGGGAGATCGCCGACCACGCCGACGAGGCCCGCCCCAACCTCTTCGTCAACACCCCCGACATCCTGCACGAGAGCCTTCAGCACGGCGGTCCGGGCATGTTCGCACTGCGCGCCGCGCTCGCCGCGACCCTGGCCCCGACATGGGGTGTCTACAGCGGATACGAGCTGTACGAGCACGTCGCCGTGACCGAGGGCAGCGAGGAGTACCTCAACTCGGAGAAGTACGAGCTGCGGCCCCGTGACTACAAGGCGGCGGCGAGCCGCGGCGAGTCGCTCGAGCCGTGGATCACCTCGCTGAACGAGATCCGGCGCCGGCACCCCGCACTGCAGCAGCTGCGCAACATCCATTTCCACCATGTCGACAACCCGTCGCTGATCGCCTACTCGAAGATCGACCCGGTGTCGGGCGACCGGGTCATCGTCGTGATCAACCTGAACCCGTTCGGTCCCGAGGACTCCACGGTCTGGCTCGACCTGCCGAAGCTCGGCTTTGAGTGGTACGACCGCTTCCCCGTCCGCGACGAGGTCTCCGGCGAGGAGTACTGGTGGGGCCAGGACAACTACGTCCGGCTCGAGCCCTGGCGGGCGGTGGCGCACATCCTCGCCTTGCCGCCCCTCGAACCTGTTGCCGCACAACAGCTCGCCTATCGGATCCAGTGAGGTATCAGTGACCGATCGCACCGATCCGCCAGACCTACCCGACCCCTACGCGACCGACCACGACCTGCGTCGGCTCGCGGCGCAGACCCATCCCGATCCACACGCCTTCCTCGGCGCCCACGACGCGCCCGGCGGCGCGACGATCCTGCGCACCCTGCGCCCGAACGCGATCTCGGTGTCGGCGGTCATCGGCGGAGTCGATCATCCGATGACCCGTCAGACCGACGACCTGTGGGTGGTCACCGTGCCGATGGCCGACCTGATGGACTACCGGTACCGCGTCGTCTACCCCGATTCCACCGGGGGCACGTCGGAATTCGTCGTGGCCGACGGTTACCGGTTCCTGCCGAGCCTCGGCGACGTCGACATCCATCTGTTCAGCGAGGGCCGCCACGAGGAACTGTGGAACGCCCTCGGTGCGCGGGTGACGTCGTACACGACCACCGACGGCGACGTGCACGGCACCGCCTTCTCCGTGTGGGCGCCGAATGCCCACGGTGTCACCGTGATCGGCGACTTCGACGACTGGACCGGGCGCGTAGCGCCGATGCGCAAGGTCGGGGTCAGCGGGGTGTGGGAGGTCTTCATCCCCGACGTCGGCGACGGGACCCACTACAAGTTCCGCGTCCATGGCGCCGACGGCGTCATCCGCGACAAGGCCGACCCCATGGCCTTCCGCACCAGCACGCCCCCGGCAACCGCGTCCCGGGTCACCGTGTCCGAACATGTCTGGACCGACGACGCGTGGATCGCGCGCCGGGAACGGTCCGCGCCCGAGCGTGAGCCGATGAGCGTCTACGAGGTCCACCTCGCGTCCTGGCGTCAGGGCCTCGGCTACCGCGAACTCGCGCACGAGCTGGCCGATTACGCCGTCGAGAAGGGCTTCACCCACGTCGAGTTCCTGCCCGTCGCCGAGCACCCGTTCGGCGGTTCCTGGGGTTACCAGGTCACGTCGTACTACGCGCCGACGGCGCGCTTCGGAACGCCCGACGACTTCCGCTACCTCGTCGATCACCTCCACTCCCGTGACATCGCCGTGATCGTCGACTGGGTGCCGGCCCACTTCCCCAAAGACGACTGGGCGCTCGCCCGATTCGACGGCACCCCGCTGTACGAGCACGCCGATCCGATGCGCGGCGAGCAGCTCGACTGGGGCACCTACGTCTTCGACTTCGGCCGGCACGAGGTCCGCAACTTCCTCGTGGCGAACGCCCTGTTCTGGTTCAGCGAGTTCCACATCGACGGTCTCCGCGTCGACGCGGTGGCCTCGATGCTCTACCTGGACTACTCACGACCGGCCGGGCAATGGCGCCCCAATGTGCACGGCGGTCGCGAGAACCTGGAGGCGGTGCAGTTCCTCCAGGAGACCAACGCGACTGTGCACAAACATTTCCCGGGCGTGATCACGGTGGCCGAGGAGTCGACCGCATGGCCGGGCGTGACCCGCATGACCGATCTCGGCGGGCTGGGGTTCAGCTTCAAGTGGAACATGGGCTGGATGCACGACACCCTCGACTACCTGTCCCGCGATCAGATCCACCGCAGCTTCCACCACCACGAGATCACCTTCTCGCTGGTGTACGCGTGGAGCGAGAATTTCGTGCTGCCGCTCTCCCACGACGAGGTCGTGCACGGCAAGGGCACCCTGTGGACGCGCATGCCGGGCGATTCGTTCGCCAAGGCCGCGGGCGTGCGGGTCTACCTCGCCTACATGTGGTCCCACCCCGGCAAGCAACTGCTGTTCATGGGACAGGAGTTCGGGCAGACCGGCGAATGGGCCGACAACCGGAGTCTGGACTGGCATCAGCTGGAGGGCTGGGAGGGCGAACTGCACTCCGGCATCTCGGCCCTCGTCACCGACCTGAACCGGATCTACCGGTCCCGACCGGCGCTGTACACCCAGGACATCGATTCACTGGGTTACGAGTGGATCGACGCCAACGACACCGCCAACAACGTGATCAGTTTCCTCCGGTACGGCACCGACGGATCGGTCGTCGCGTGCCTGTTCAACCTGAGCGGCTCCGACCGCGCCGACTATCAGGTCGGGTTGCCCTCGGCCGGGGTCTGGGACGAGATCCTCAACACCGATGCCGACGCCTACAGCGGTGCCGGGCGCGGCAACATGGGTTCGATCACGGCGGACGGGCCGTCCTATCACGGACGTCCCGTGTCGGCTCGGGTCATGCTGCCCGCCAACTCGGCGATCTGGCTGGTGCCGCGGGAGTAGTGGTGTGTCTCGGAATCAGTCGCCTGGTTCCGAAACACATCACTCAAACTCCCGCGGCAGTGGCCTCAGCCCGTCAGTAGAGGGCGCTGGCGAGCTTGCGGCGGGCGCTCACGACGAACTGCTCGGCGGGATCGAAGAGTTCGAACAGCTCGAGCAGCCGGGTGCGCGCCCGGGTGCGCTCCTCCCCCGCGGTCACGCGCACGACGTCGATGATGCGGTCGAACGCGGCTTCGGGCTGTTGGTTGAGCAGCAGGACGTCCGCGGCCGCGAGCTGCGCGTCGACGTCACGGGGGGACGCCGACTCCACGATGGCGGGATCGTGCGCCTGCGCCCGCAGGATGAACTCGAGGTTCCGCGCGGCGGACACCGCTTCGAGGTTCTCCGGCTCGGCCTCGGCGATCGCCCGGTAGTCGGCGAGTGCGCCGTCGAAGTCGCCGTCGTTCAGCTTCGTCTCGGCGGCGACCAGCCTCGGGTCCTCGGGCTCCGGCTCGGGTGCGGGCCCGTCGGGAACGCCCGGGAGGATGTCGCCGATCTGGGCGAAGATGTCGTCGATCCACTGGGTGATCTCGGCCTCGGAGCGCACCCCGTTGAAGGCGGTCACCGGCTGTCCCTGCACGATCGCGACGACCATCGGGATCGACTGCACCCGGAACGCCTGTGCGATACGGGGATTGGCGTCGACGTCGACCTTCGCCAGCACCCAGCGCCCGCCCGACTGCGCGGCGAGGCGTTCGAGGACCGGCGACAACTGCTTACACGGCCCGCACCATTCCGCCCACAGGTCGATGACCACGAGCTGCTGCATCGACCGGTTGAGCACCTCGGCCTCGAACGTCTCCTCGGTGACGTCGAGGACCGCGGCCGCCGCGGTTCCCGCACCGGCGGCCGGCGATTGCCCGCCCTCGGCGGGCGGCTCACCGGGCGCGGCAGGTCGTGCTGCGGCCTGCGACTGGGCCCGTTGCGCTTGTGCGCGTTCGGCTTCGGCCCGCTCCTTGAGTACGCCGAGATCCACCGCGCCGGACATGGCCATGGCTGCTGCCGCCTGCTGTCGGGCCGCGGCGGCGGCCTGCTGACGATTGGTTGGTCGCGTCACCCCTCCAGTGTGTCACGACCGCCCACGCGGAATCAGACGACGTCGGGCGAACGCGTTCGGTCCGGCGCGGCGGTGCGCGTGCGGTCCGGGCGAACGACCGGCGCGAGCACGACGGCGAGGACGAGCGCCGCCACGGCCGCGAGCAACCCGGTGTTCAGCGAGGTCCGGCTGCTGATGAAGCCGACGACCGCGGGACCGGCGAGCATGCCGAGATAGCCGCATCCGACGACGGCGGAGATCGTCCGGCCGCTCGACTCCCCCGACAGATTGCCCGCCGCGGTGAAGATCTGCGGGATCAGCCCCGCCAGACCCAGTCCGAACACGCCCCATCCCACGATGGCGAGGAGGGGTACGGGCGAGAGCACCGCGATCAGGATTCCGGCGGTGCCGAGCAGGCCGCCGTAGCGGACGACCGCCACCGGTCCCACCGACCCGACGACCGGATCGATGACGAATCGCGCGACGGTCATCGTCGCGCTGAATGCGCCGAACGCGATGGCGCCGACGGCTTCGGCGGAACCGAAGGTCTCGACCACGTGCAGTGCACTCCAGTCGTAGGCGGTGCCCTCGGCGAGCATGAGTGCGAACGCGACCACCGCCAGCAGCACCAGGCGGCGCCGGTCCACGGTGTGCCACCACTTCCCGGACGCGGGGCCGTCGGCGTCTGCACCGCGTGCACTCGCTTCGTCGGTCCCCACCTCGCGACCGGCGAGACCGCGCGCGTTCCACGCCACGACGCCGATGCCGGCCGCCGCGGCGCAGGCCACGGTGAGGACGACACCGACGTCGGCCCACAGGGTTGCCGCGACCACTCCCGAACCCACGAGACTGCCCGCCGAGAAGAACCCGTGGAACGACGACATGATCGGTCGGCCGTAGGCCCGTTCGACCACGACCGCCTGCGCGTTCATCGACACATCCAGGCAACCGTTGGCGAATCCGAAGGCGACGAGCGCGGTGGCGAGCGTCAGGGCGTCGGCGGCGAGCACCGGGGCGACGATGACCGCCGACAGCAGCAGCGCGGCACCGATCGTCACCGGCCGGGACCCCCGACGGTCGATCAGACGGCCGCAGACCTGCATGCCGACGAACGCCGACGCGCCGAGCAACAGCAACAGTCCGCCGAGTTGGTCGTGATCGACTCCGGTGCGGGCACTGATGACCGGGATGTGGGCCACCCACATCGCGGCGAGAAACCCGTTGAGCGCGAAGATCGCCCCGACGCTGCGGCGGGAGCGCCGGAGCGTCGGGGCGATCGAAGGCGGGATCGGGGCGGTCAGGCCGTGGCCTGCCTGGGCGCGCGGTCGGCGGACAGTTCGGCGAGATGGCCGTTACGGCGCGCCCACCACTCGAACACGATCGTGCCGAACGGCGGGAGGCTCGAGACCAGCGCCAGCAGGGTGACGATCGGGATTCCGATCCGCCGCGAACCCACCGGCAGCTCCCACTTCACCGCGTTCCACTTGAGCTGGATCGCCGTGATCAGGGCGACGACCACGAAGATCACGAAGACGATCCCGTGGATCATGCCCGGCTTGGCGATGGCCTCGTCGTCGTCGTTGACCCGCTTGACGACCATGGCGACCAGCAGGACCGCCCAGGTGATCGCCTCGGCGACGGCGACGAACCGGAAGCGCTTGGCGGGAGTGGTCAGGTCGAAGAATGACAGCATGGCCCTCATTGTGCCGAATCGGACAGCAAACTACTACAAGATGTCGTAGACATCTCGTTCGTTCAGGACTTCGGAACCCGGATGATCAGCGCGTCACCCTGGCCGCCGGCTCCACAGAGCGCGGCTGCACCGACGCCACCGCCCCGTCGCTTCAGCTCGAGCGCGACATGCAGCGCGACGCGCGCCCCGGAGGTCCCGATCGGATGTCCGACGGCGATCGCACCACCGTTGACATTGACGATCTCGGGATCGACGCCGAGCTGCTTGGTCGAGGACAGCCCGACCGCCGCGAAGGCCTCATTGATCTCGATGAGGTCCAGGTCCGCGGGTGCGATGCCCTCGCGGTCACAGGCCTTGACGATCGCATTGGCCGGCTGCGCCTGCAGGCTGGAGTCCGGGCCGGCGACGACGCCGTGAGCGCCGATCTCGGCCAGCCACGTGACGCCCAGTTCCTCGGCCTTGGCCTTGCTCATCACCACGACGGCCGCCGCGCCGTCGGAGATCTGCGACGAGTTGCCCGCGGTGATCGTGCCGTCCTTGCGGAAGGCCGGCCGCAGCCCGGACAGCGACTCCACGGTGGTGTTGGCGCGAATCCCCTCGTCCTCGGCGAACTCGATCGGGTCGCCCTTACGCTGCGGGATGGCCACCGGCACGACCTCGTCGTCGAAGACGCCGTTCTTCCACGCGGCTGCGGCGAGCCGGTGGCTTCGTGCCGCGAACTCGTCCTGTTGCTCACGGGTGAACCCGTCGGCGTCGTTGCCCTGCTCGGTCAGCGCCCCCATCGGCTGATCGGTGAAGGCGTCGAAGAGCCCGTCGAACGCCATGTGGTCGACGAGTTCGGTGTTGCCGTACTTGAAGCCGCCGCGGCTGTTGGGCAGGAGATGGGGCGCCTGGGTCATCGACTCCTGGCCGCCGGCGACGACGACGTCGAACTCGCCGGCCCGGATGAGCTGATCGGCCAGCGCGATCGCGTCGATCCCCGACAGACACATCTTGTTGATGGTCAGGGTCGGGACGTCCCAGCCGATGCCGGCCTTGATCGCGGCCTGGCGGGCGGGCATCTGACCGGCCCCCGCGGTCAGCACCTGGCCCATGATCACGTACTCGACCTCGGATGCCGGAACGCCGGCCCGCTCGAGTGCGCCCTTGATGGCGACCGCGCCGAGATCGACCCCGCTGAAGTCCTTCAGGGAGCCCAGCAGGCGGCCGAAGGGGGTGCGTGCGCCGGCGACGATGACCGTGGTCTTGTCGGCAGTCGAAGTCATGAGGGAACCTCCGGGAAGTGTCTAGATAGGGGGGCCAACCGAGCGCCCGCTCTGTGCGCTCAACACCTCAACGCTACCGTTGTCCCATGTCTTCCTCAGCAACGGACCCCAGCGCCACCGCACTCATCTCCGACCTGATCGTCGCCATCGATCACGTCGGCATCGCCGTCCCCGATCTCGACGCCGCCAAGGAGTGGTACGCCACCCACCTCGGGTTCGAGACGCTGCATCAGGAGACGAACGCCGAGCAGGGCGTCGAGGAGGCCATGGTCGGCCCGGCCGGCGGCACCGGTGCGGTCATCCAGTTGCTCGCCCCGCTCGACGAGTCGTCGACGATCGCCAAGTTCATCGACCGCAACGGTCCTGGGCTCCAGCAGCTCGCCGTGCGGGTGACCGACGTCGACGCGGTCACGGCACGACTCACCGAAGCCGGCGTCCGGGTCCTCTACCCCGCCGCGAAGCGGGGCACCGCGGACTCCCGCATCAACTTCGTCCACCCCAAGGACGCGGGCGGCGTGCTGCTCGAACTCGTGGAACCCGCCGCCACCGCACACTGATCCGCCGCAACGGCCGAAAACCGTTGCGCCGCTAGCTGACTCGACATGCCGAGCCGGCCGCTCCCATCCGTGGACCGGCCGGCTCGGCACCTCCACGCACGGCGTCGCCGACGTCGAGGAGATCCCGCACTCTCTCCGATACACTGGCCGCCATGCCAGGTCCCGCACGGCAATTACCCTTCGCGATCGTGATGCGCGGTTATGACCGTGAGCAGGTCGCCGATCACCTCCAGCGCCTCGACGCCGATCTGCGCGTCCTCGCCGCCGATCGCGACGCCGCCACCGCCAACGCACACGAACTCGCCGCGCATCTCGAGGACGCGCGCGACGAGATAGCCGAACTGCGCCGGGAGGTCGACAAGCTCTCGGTCCCGCCGACCACCGCGCAAGGGATGAGCGAGCGACTGTCGCGGATGCTGCAGCTGGCGTCCGACGAAGCGTCGGAGATGCGCGCCGAAGCGGCCGCCGAAGCCGCCGAGACGCTGTCCATCGCGCGCCAGGAGGCCGCCGACATGCGGTCGTCGGCCGCGGCCGACGCCGAGCGCGTCCGGGGCGAGGCACGCACGGCCGCGAAGAAGCTGGTCGACGAGGCCGCCGCCCGGGCACGGCAGGTCAAGGAGACCGCGGCCGCCAACGAGTCGGAGTCCGCCCGCCTCATCGCCGAGCGCACCGCCGCGATGGAGGCCGAACACACCAAGACCATGCAGGCCGCCAAGGACGAGGCCCGCCGAGTGGTGGAGAAGGCGAAAGCCGAGGTCGCCGAACTCGAGGCGGTCAGCGCCGCCGAACGCCGGGCCGAGCGGGAACGCCATGACGCCGAACTCGCCGATCAGCGCGAACGCGCACTCGACGAGGCGGCACACATCCGTCAGACCGCGCTCGACATCGCGACCGAACGACTCGATCGATCACGCGAACTCGCGCAGGCCGCTGACCGCACGCGTCAGGACATCGCCGCCAACCTCGGCCGGCTCCGCGAGGAGCTGGCCGAGTTGCCGGAACTGCTCGCCCAGCCCGACGACTCCGAGTACTCCGTGCTGTCCGACGCCGACGATCTCGACCTCCTGAACAGCAAGCTCTCGCCCGAGGCGCGGTCGCCGGAGGCCCGCTCCAACGCCTGACGGCCCTCCGCTAATCGAGCTTGTCCCCTCCGCTGGTTGAGCTTGTCCCCTCCGCTGGTTGAGCTTGTCGAAGCCCCTCAGAAGAGCCTGAACTCCGTGCTCTCCGCGCCGCGAAGCTCGTCGTAATCGAGCACCACGCAACGGATTCCGCGGTCCTCGGCCAGCGTGCGGGCCTGCGGCTTGATCTGCTGGGCGGCGAAGACGCCGGCCACCGGGGCAAGTGTGGTGTCGCGGTTGAGCAACTCGAGATACCGGGTGAGCTGCTCGACGCCGTCGATCTCCCCGCGCCGTTTGATCTCGACCGCCACCGTGGCACCCGATGCGTCCCGGCACAGCAGGTCCACCGGCCCGATCGCGGTCATGTACTCGCGGCGGATGAGCGTGTGACCCGGACCCAACGTCTCGACATGCTCGGCGAGCAGCTCCTGCAGGTGCGCCTCGACGCCGTCCTTGACGAGGCCGGGGTCGATGCCGAGGTCGTGCTGGGAGTCGTGCTCGATCGACGCGATGGTGATGCGGAGTTCCTCGCCCGCCTTGTTGGTGACGACCCAGTACGCCTCCGCCTGCGTGCCGTCGGGAACCTGCGCCTCGGTGAGCCAGCACGGCGGACTCATCCAGTTCAACGGCTTGTAGGCCCGGTCGTCGGCGTGCACGCTCACCGATCCGTCCGATTTGATCAGCAGCAACCGCCGGGCCATGGGCAGATGGGCGGTCAGCCGCCCGACGTAGTCGACCTGACACTCCGCGATGACGAGACGCACGTGCCCACCCTAGTGGTGTGTCCCGGGACCAGGCGGCGCGGCCCGCTCACTCGTCGTAGTAGTGCTTCAGCAGAAACGTCTCGGCGTCGACGACCGCGTCGTCCATCGTCGAGTGCACGTGCGGAAGCGCCGGGTCGAATCCCCGGAGTTCCGGCGGCGCATCGAGATCGGGCACCGCCGCGTCGTCACGGTGCCGATCGACGCTGGCGCGGACGACCCCGTCCGGGTCGACGAGCGCGGCCCGCCGGCCGCTGTCGTCCAGCAGCCGTTTGATGCTCAGCACCATCGTGCGTGCGACCGCGTCGATCACCCCGATGCGGGAGATCTCGACGATGACGACGGTGTATGCGTCGATGTCGGCCTCCAGTCGCCGCTGAACGCTCTCGGCGCCGGCGAAGGTCAAATCTCCCTGGAGTTCGTACACACGGATCCGGTCGCGACAGGTCCGCAGATAGCTGCGCTCCTGCTCGCCCCATTCCGCGCTGACGGGGGTGTCGGCGAGGTCGTAGACCGACCGAATCGTCACCCGACTCTCCCGTGTCACGTTGAACATGTGCAGGCCCAGATCGGTGGACAGATGCCGACACACGTCGACGCCGCGGACGCTGTTGCCGTGACCGTCGAGCCGCGGCGAGTACACGCCGATGCCGAGTTGCCCCGGCAGCACCGCGAGGATCCCGCCACCGACGCCGCTCTTCGCCGGCAGGCCGACGGAGGTGACCCAGTCCCCCGCGCCAACGTACATCCCGCACGTCGTCATGACACTCAGCAACCGCTGCGCGGTCTCGTTGGAGAAGACCGTCCGACCCGTGCGGGGATTCATCCCGCCGTTCGCGATCGTCGCGCCGATCCCGGCCAGGTCGTCGGTCGTCACCCGAATCGAGCACTGTCGGTAGTAGAGGTCGAGAGCGGCGTCCGGGCTCGTCTCGAGAGCCCCGAAGCTGTCGAGCATGTAGGCGATCGCGCGGTTGCGCGATCCCGTCGCGGCCTCGGAGGCATAGACCTCCTCGTCCATCGTGAGTCGCCGTCCGGCACATCCGGAGTAGAACTCGAGCACCTCCCGGAAAGCGGCGTCGACCGCCGCCTCGTCCACGTCTCGGGTCGGCGGCAACAGCATCGATGCGGCGAAGATGGCCCCCGCATTGATCATCGGATTCTTCGGGCGTCGGCGCTCGTCCACGCTGATCTCGTTGAATGCCTCTCCGGACGGCTCGACGCCGATCTTCGCGTCGACCGCCGCGGTTCCGTGCTTCTTCAGGACCATCGCATAGGTGAGGGGCTTGGAGACCGACTGGATGGTGAACGCCGTCGCGGAGTCACGATGTGAGTAGGTGTGGCCGTCGTGCACGCACATCGACAGGCCGTAACCCTCGGGGTCGACGGCGGCCAGTTCCGGGATGTAGTCGGCGACATGACCGGACCGGTCCGAATGGCATTCGTCCATGATGTGGCTGAGGTAACCGTCGACGAGGGAGTCCATGACCCCATCTAAGCGTGTCCCCCGGCACCCCGTCGGAGATGACTAGGCTGGCGATGACCGGGGACCGAGACACCGACGCTGGGAGTACCGATGAAGCTGCTCGTCGCATACATCGCCACCTCGGGAGGCGACGACGCGGTCGCCCTCGGCGCATGCCTCGCGCGGACCTTCGACGCCGAACTCGAGCTCTGCATCGTCATCCCACCCGAGCCGGACAGCGCCGACCCGTCCGAACAGGTCTCGGTCGAACGCCTCGCCAACGCCCTGGACAGTGCGGCCCGCCGCTGGCTCGACGCCGCTGCCGCCAGACTCCCCGATGACATCGAGACCACCACGACGATCGCCGAACACGCCAACCCCGGGGAGGGTCTCGTCGTGCAGGCCCGGCGTACATCGGCGGACATGCTGATCATCGGCGGCGCAGGTGGCGGTATCCGCGGCCGGCACACACTCGGGACCGTGGTCAACGACATCTTGCATTCCGCATCGGTCCCGGTGGCGGTGGCGCCACCGGGGTTCGCGCATCTCGGGGCCGACGAGGTGCGAGAGATCTCGGTCGCGATCGGTAGCCGGCCAGGCACCCAGCTGTTGTTCCAGACGGCGTTGCGCAGCGGTGTCCGTGCACATYGGCCCATCCGGCTGATCTCGCTGGTGGCCGTCGACGACGTCCAACCCTGGCGCACCGAGCCGGAAGAACGGGCCCTCGACCACGCTCGCGAACACGCGCGACGCAGTCTCGAGGCGGCCAGAGAACAACTGCCACCGGACTTTCCGGTCAGCTCGGCGATCGCCCAGGGTTCGACCATCGAGGAGGCAGTCGGCTCCCTGGACTGGCAGGACGGCGATGTGGTCATGGTCGGCTCCAGCCGGCTGGCGGCGCCCAACACGCTCTTCCTCGGCACAACCGCGGCGAAGATTCTTCGCACGGTGTCGGTTCCGATGATCGTCGTTCCGAAGGGCACCGACTGATCACGTCTCGACCTGGAAAAGCATTGTGGCCCCTCACGAATCGCAAGGGGCCACAATGGGATGTTGTGTTCGGCGGTGTCCTACTCTCCCACACTGATTAGGGTGCAGTACCATTGGCGCTGGAGGGCTTAGCTTCCGGGTTCGGAATGGGGCCGGGCGTTTCCCCTCCGCTATAGCCGCCGTAACTTTGTGAAACAACACGCTCACGTAGTGTGCGTGTGTTTGTTTGTCACCTCTCACCACCCCGGTCACACCGTGGTGTTGTTGGGGGGTGTCCGGGGGGCGAAGCCACCCGGAGGAGTGTGTTGTTTCAGAAGTACATAGTGGATGCGAACACACCAAAACCGTGTTTGGTGATGTTGTGGGTGTTGTTGGTAAGTCCTCGGCCGATTAGTACCAGTCACCTGAACACATTGCTGTGCGTACAGTTCTGGCCTATCAACCCCATGGTCTGTGGGGGGCCTTAACCCCGCGAAGGGGGTGAGAAACCTCATCTTGGAACAGGCTTCCCGCTTAGATGCTTTCAGCGGTTATCCCTTCCGAACGTAGCTAACCAGCAGTGCCCCTGGCGGGACAACTGGCACACCAGAGGTTCGTC